>JADMJT010000007.1 GCA_018781585.1 Burkholderiales bacterium | reverse complement strand
AGGGGCCGCTGACGGCGTAGCACCCGCCCTGAACGCTGTAGCCGATCGGGTAGCCCGCGCCTCGAGTTGTGTCATGGGGCGTAAACCCGGCAGGTATAGCGTGCCGTTTTGCATCGGTCCGAAAATGCGCGGGATCGGCGCCAGTGCAATCATGTCCCATTGCATGATCACTAGCGTCTCCCAAGGCAGCGTGTGGCCCCGTGACCGATGCCAGGCGCTGATCATCAGGTCGCCATGGCGCCATTTCCATTCGGTGTCTTTATCTTCCGGGAATGCCCAGTTGTCGTCGAGCCAGGGCTTCAGCGTGGCATCGTATTCGGCGAAGTGCGAAATCTCACCGCCATAGAGGCCATAAATACGAACCCCCGGATTGAGGCGCCGCAGCAATTGCAAGCGGTTGGCGCAGATGGCTGGTTCTTTGTAGTACCAGAACAAAATTGTCAGCTGCACCGTTGCCAGATTATCCATGGTGACGAGCGCAGCCTGTCAGACGCCTAGTTGAAGGAAGGTCGGCGAAGGGGTCATGAGGTGCCTAAGCTGCGCCGCTCCCACGCCCAGGCATGGTTGATGATGGCGTCTAGGTCATTGAGGCGCGGCTGCCAGCCAAGTTCTTTGCGCGCGCGTGTCGCGTCAGCTACCAGTCGTGGTGGATCACCCTCACGGCGGGGCGCCTCTGTGATTTTGATGTCGCGTCCCGTTATGCGCTTTGCAGCGTTGACCACTTCTGCGACCGAGAAGCCATTTCCATTGCCCAAGTTGTGCGCCGCGCTGGCTCCGCCCTCTAGCAAGTGATCCAGTGCCAGACGATGCGCCTCACACAGGTCGGTGACATGGACGTAATCGCGAATACAGGTGCCGTCGGGCGTGTCGTAATCGCGGCCAAAAATCTTGATATCCTGCGCACGGCCAGACGCTGCGCGCAGGATCAGCGGAATCAAATGCGTTTCGGGTTCATGTCGCTCGCCTAATTGCCCTTCGGGGTCGGCGCCAGCAGCGTTGAAGTAGCGCAGCGAAACGGATTTCAGGCCGTAGGCGTGGTCGTAGTCTTCCAAAATCTGCTCCACCATCCATTTGGTACGGCCATAGGGGTTGATGGGGTTTTTCGGATGATCTTCTGGTATCGGAACGCTGTGCGGGTTGCCATAAACGGCAGCGCTGGAAGAAAAGATGAAACGCTTCACGCCGTTGGCTACCATCGCATTGAGCAAGTTAAGCGTATTGGTGACGTTATTCTCGTAATATTTCGCCGGTTCCTTCACCGATTCGCCGACCTGAATAAAAGAGGCGAAATGCATGACCGCATCAAATCGGTGTTGGGTGAACAGACGTCCTAACGCAGGCTGATCGGCCAGATCGGCGAGTCTAAATTCGCCCCCGACGACTGCATCGCGATAACCGGTGGAAAGATTGTCCAGGGTGACGACGTTGCAACCCTGCTGGAGCAATAATTTGACCATGTGCGAGCCGATATAACCGGCGCCGCCAACGACGAGCACGAGAGGAGTGGGCATGGGGCTTATCTTTGAAATATTTACAGGATTTCTTTGCTGGATAGGATAGAGGAAGTTCCGGTATTCTTCTAGTTTTGTTTCCCCGTCTACAGACGAGATAACGTTGCGAGGACGCTTTGGCAGATTTTGATACATTCAACGGCGATGCGGATGGCATTTGTGCATTGCATCAATTACGCCTCTGCGAGCCGCGCGAGGCAACGCTGGTGACGGGCGTGAAACGCGATATCGCGCTGCTCGATCGTGTTGATGCGGGTGAGGGTGATCGCGTGACAGTGCTGGATGTCTCGCTCAAAACAAACCATGCTGCGTTGGTGCGCTTGTTGGATGCGGGTGCGCACGTGGCGTATTTCGATCATCATCAGGCTGGGGATATTCCCGCGCATCCGAATCTGCATGCGCATATCGATACCAGCGCCGAAGTCTGTACTAGCCTATTGGTGAATCGTTTTCTGGCTGGCCGGCATCTGGTTTGGGCGGTGGTGGCGGCGTTTGGGGATAATCTCGCCGATGTGGCGCGGCGCGAAGCAGCGCCGCTGGGGCTGGGTGATTCTGCCTTAAGTGAATTGCAAACCTTGGGCGAGTGCCTCAACTACAATGGCTATGGCGAGTCGCCTGATGATTTATTTTTTCATCCGGCTGAGCTATATCGCGAGCTGCATCAGCATGCTGATCCCTTTAGCTTCATTCGCGAAACGGAAACGTTTCAAATGCTGAGCCGTGGCTACGCGCAAGATATGGAGCGTGTGCGCACCATTCAGCCGATGCAAACGAACGATGTTGGCGTGGTGTATCTGCTGCCCAACGCACCGTGGGCGCGCCGGGTGTCTGGCGTATTTGGGAATGACCTGGCAGTGGGCGCCCCCCACCTTGCGCATGCGGTGTTGACGCAAAAAAACAGCGGCTATCTGGTGAGCGTGCGCGCCCCCGTTTCCGTTCGACAGGGCGCGGATACGTTGTGCGCCCAATTTGAAACAGGGGGTGGGCGCAAAGGGGCGGCAGGTATTAATCATTTGCCGGAGAGCGAATTGCCGCGTTTCTTGAAGTTGTTCGATGAGACTTTTCGTGCGTTGTAAATCCCCCTGTCCCTCTTTGAAAAAAGAAAAACCTTCTAACAAAGTTATTGGCGCCTATTCAGTGGGTTCCCCCTTTTGACTGCGGAAGGGTCGCTGCGTAGCAGCGGGGCACCCACCGGCGTACCCCTTGCGGGTAAAAAAGGGGGGTAGGGGGGATTTAAATGAATAACAAGCAACCCCTTCAGAATAAAATTCGCTTTGCCGGATAAGAACAAAAGGACTGTTCCAAATCATGAATAATCTCATCGCCCCCTATACCGGCAAGCTCAGTGCTTTGCTTGGCACGCCAGAACGCCAAACCGCGCTGAAACTGGAAGCGCGTGATTTGGTTTCGATTGATCTCACCCCGCGCCAAACCGCCGATTTGGAACTGCTGATCAATGGCGGCTATTCGCCTTTGACGGGCTATATGAACCGCGCCGATTACGATAGCGTGGCGGCCTCGATGCGGCTGGCCAATGGCGTGTTTTGGCCAGTGCCGATTGCGCTCGAAGTGTCCGAGAAAATCGGCGCTAACTTGACACCGGGGGTGCGGTTAGCACTCCGCGACGCGGAAGGTTTCATGCTTGCGGTACTGACCGTGGGTGATGTGTGGCCGGTCGATGGCAAGGTTCGTATAGGCGGTGCACTAGAGGGTGCGGGCTTGCCGCAACACCACGATTTCACCGAGCTGCGCCAAACGCCGGAGGAAATGCGCCGCCAGTTCGCGCGCCGTGGTTGGCGCCGCATTCTGGCTTATCAACCTGAGCATGCGTTGTTTCGCCCGCAGTACGATTTCATTGTCGAGTGCGCGCGCAGTCACGAGGCAAGCTTGCTGCTGCTCCCGGTGGCGGGCGAGATGCCGGCCGATGAGGTGGAGTACTTTGCGCGCATTCACGGCTATGAAGCGGTATTGGCGCGCTCCACAGCAGCTAGCACTGCACTGGCCTTGTTGCCTTTGCCGGATCATGGCGGCGGCTTGCGCGCAGCGTTGTTGAAGGCAATCGTCGCGCGCAATTACGGCTGTACCCATGTGGTGCTGGATGGTGTTGCCGAGTCTGAGCTCGCGCCTTACGGTGCTGGTTTGGGCCTGCATCTGATCGGCTTGCCCGCGATGGTGTACGTAGAAGCCGAAGGTAAGCACTTGCAAATCACAAAAACCAACGGCCAGGTGACGAAGGAGATTCTCTCCGCCGAAGAAGTGCATCGTCGGCTTGAACGCGGCCAAGACATACCCGAGTGGTTTGCTTTTCCCGAGGTGACGGCAGCATTACGCCGCGCCTATCCGACCCGGTCTATGCAGGGGATCTGCATTTTCTTTACCGGGTTTTCTGGTTCGGGTAAATCCACGCTAGCCAAGGCTTTGATGGTGCGTTTGTTGGAGTTGGGCGGTCGCCAAGTCACCTTGCTCGATGGCGATATCGTGCGCAAGCATTTGTCGAGCGAGCTTGGCTTTTCACGCGAGCACCGCGATCTCAATATCCGACGCATCGGCTATGTCGCGAGTGAAATCGTCAAGCATCGCGGCGTGGCGATTTGCGCGCCGATCGCGCCCTATACCGCCACGCGTCAAGCCGTGCGCCACATGATCGAGCAATACGGCGGGTTCTTCGAAATTCACGTCGCCACACCGATCGAGGTGTGTGAATCGCGCGACCGCAAGGGGCTCTATGCCAAGGCGCGCGCCGGCATTGTGAAGGAATTCACCGGCGTGTCCGATCCGTATGAGGTTCCGGCATCGCCAGAATTATCGATCGATACCTCGGATATCGGCGTGGATGAGGCGGTGCAGCGGATTTTGTTGAAGCTGGAGCGGGAAGGATATTTGCGCTAGCTGGGGTTTTTGTTTGGAGCGATTTGATTTAAATCTGGTGTGGAATGGATTACGAGAGGATCGCGAGATGCTCAGGCAATGCCCCGCCAACGGCATCAAGGGGGATGCCTCGATCCAAGGTGACAAAACGCCCGCCTTGCTGAACGGCGAGTGCCAACAGATAGGCATCGGTTACATGCCGAGAACTTAGAACCCGGCTCCACATCAGGCATCCAGGATGCAGCAAGCTGATGGAATCAGCCCAGAATACGTGCGACGGGTGCCGGGTTGCTTCTGTAAGCCGCTCGGCCACTTGTGCCGCGGGAACCGGGTTAGGATAACCCGGCTGTGAAAGGATGCGGATACATCCGTTTTGGGTGATTGGACTCGAAGCCCAACCCTGATCAATGTGGCTGGCCAGCCAAGCGCTTACCGAGCCATGATGTATGTGGCTGCCATCAAGCAGCGCGATCAGGACGTTTACATCCAAAAGGGCGCGCATTAAACGCCTTCAGTTTCCCGCAGGCGATTGACCGCATCGTTCGTGACGAGCGCCCTACCCGCCGGGAAAGGGCGGAACCCCGCGACAGTTTGAGATCCAGAATTTACATCCTCTGGCGCCATGGCATGCTCAGTCTGGCCAGTCAGCACCCTCCGCAACATCTTAGAGACCACTTGTCCAGCCGATAAATTTTGACGCTTAGCGAGTTCCTTTGCCGCCAACAGTACATCTTCGTCGATATCCAGCGTTGTTCTCATTGCATTTCTCCTTATGATTGATGCAGAGATGTTGTGATGTTTTGATTCTACGCCGTCAATCTCTAAAATACAACGATTGGCGCACACCGTTAACGTTGATATGGCTCGCGTTTTGAACGGCAGAATGGCAGAGCGGGGTTACTAGTAACGCACCGGTAACGGTGCAGACTGAACTGCCCCATTTTTTTGGTATGAGATCCCCGTCACGCCAGAATTATCGATAAATACTTCCGATATCGGCGTGGATGAGGCGGTGCAGCGGATTTTGTTGAAATTGGAACGCGAGGGTTATTTACGCTGAACTCGCTCAGTTCGTGAGTGCTTGTGCCTTTTTGCGCAAATTTTCCGGCAGGCCGGAGGCAAGCGCGCGTTGTACATACCGTTTCCCCTCTTCGGCTTTTCCGGCTTTTATCAAGGCCGCGCCTAAGTGATACAAGACGGTGGGGTCGCTCGGCATGCCGCGGGCGGCTTGTTCCAATAGGGGTAAGCCTTTACCGGTATCGTTGCTGAGTATGAGTATCCAACCGTAAGTATCTTGTACCGCCGGATTGCGTTTATCGATCTGATAGGCCTTTTCAGCATACTGTCTGGCGTTGGCCAAATCATTGCCCTCTGCAAGATTGATAGCGATATTGTTTAATGCGGGGAGATAGTTAGGGTAGGCGGCGAGGATGGTTCGGTAGAGCGGATTGGCATCTTGTCCTCGCCCCATCGCATCATAAATATTGGCCAACTCGTATTGTAAAACTGCATTACCAGGGTTGGTTTCTAAGCCTTGTTTAAGCGTACCTTCGGCTTTTGCCAGGTCCTTGCGGCTCACGTAAACGCCTGCCAGGTTGACCCAGGCAGGCGCAAGGTTACTGTCGAGTGTGACGGCTTTTCTCAAGTGCTCCTCAGCCTGGGGTAAGGCATTTTGGCTGCGTTCGATTTGGCCGAGCAGGGCATACGCTTGCGCGTAGTTGGGGTATTTGGAGACCAATTGTTTGAGTTGGGTCTGCGCATTGGCTATATCTCCCGCCTGGATACGGGCTTCAATAAGGAGATAAGTGATTTCTGGAATATCCGGATGCTTTTTGGCATAAGTTTCCAGTACGTTTCCTGCCTCCGTAGCTTTTCCGGCGGAAAGTTGTAAGGCGACCAGTGCGGTTAGCACTTCTGGCAGATCGCCTTTTTCCACTTGCGCGGCGAGTCCCTCAAGTTCCTTCACAGCAAGGGGTGTTTTTCCCTCAACTGCATAACTGCGAGCAATCAACAACCGGGCGCGACCGGTGTAGGTGGGATGTGATTTGATCAGTGCTTGCAATTTCTCACGCGCGCTGGTGGGATTTGAATCGAGCTGCGCATAAGCTTTAAGAAAGCGTAATTCCGGATTATCGGGTTTTAATTCTTTTTCCAGGCGCTGGATTAACGGCGTGGCTTCCGCTCCCCGTTGGAGTTCGATATAGGCGAATGCGAGTTGGAATCGCGCCACCTGTGCGATCTCTCCCGAATCGGCCTTAGCGATATAAGGTGCGAGTAGACGTACTGTCTGTTCGTGTCTGCCGAGCGCACTGTAAATTCGCCCCAATGAAACATGAATTTCCGTCAGCACCCCGGCCGGTAAATCGCCTCCCTTGAGCGCTGCAATGTAATGGTAACCGGCGCCATTTAGATTGCCGCGCCCCTCATCCAGCCAGCCAAGATAGCGTCTTGCCAGTGGCTCGCCAGCGCGTAAAGCGATGGCCTTATTCAGCATGCTCTCGCCTTCTTTTTTCTTATCTTGCAGCAGCAAACAGACGCCAAGCTTGGAGAGCACGCCGGGATTATTCGGGCTCAAAGTAAGTGCACGCTCAAAAGAAATAACGGCGACCTGGTAATTCTTCTCCGCCATCAAGATCATGCCGGCCAACTCCGGGCCGCGCGGGTCGTTGGGATTTCGCTTCAGGAACTGCGCCAGCTTGGTTTTAGCCTGTTGCGGCTCACCCCGTTTCAATAATTCCACAGCCTCCATGAGGATAGCTGATTCTTTCCATTGATTTGCCGAGAGGCCCAGGTTGGCTTGCGGCGCTTGGCTGGGGCTGAGCGGAAGGGCCTGAATTGCTGGAGCGGCAGCCCACAACAGCGAGGTGATTAAACAGGAGAAGAGCGCACGTGACATAGGGGTTCCTTAATAAATGCGAGATAAGAATTCGCGGACAGGCAACGGCAAGTCTCGAGGGGTTTCCTAAACGGGGGCGATTTGGAGAGAGTTTAGGTATTCCACTTCGTAGCCCGCTTCCGCGATGACTGGCTGTAACAGCGCCAGCGTTTCCACATCGATGTAATCTAGGTAATGACGATACCGCTTTTTAGAAGTCTGGTACAGGGTGCGCGTGACTTGGGCATAGCTCGCTGTGCGTGCAATGCGTCGGCTCTGGTGGAAGTCCAGGCATGCCGGTTCCCAAGGTAGATCGAGGAAGGCCAATACCTCCTTCAGGACGGGTTCCGGATGGGTAACCAGATCTTCGTAACGTACACGTAAAAAGTGCGTACCCGGCAGTCGTTGCATTGTTTCAGCGTGCCGCCACGATTGGGAAAACAGGTGGGCTGTATCAGTTAGCCGCAGTGACCACTCGTTGCCGAACAGGAAAGGCGTGAAATAAGCCGAGAGCACTGCGTCAAGCGGGTGGCGCAGCACGTGGATAATTCGAGCCTCGGGAAAGAGCAGGCGGATGATGCCAATTCGCATCAGGTTAAGCGGCAGTTTGTTGCTGGCGTAGCGCGCTTCCGGGGCATGCTCGGCATGGCTTCGCAGCACAGCCAGATAGTCCATGCGCAAAGCCTGTAGCCTGGCTTGACGATCGTTTTCGTTTAACTTGGCGAGGTTGTCGAAATAGTCGGACGAGCTGGTCTCGCGCTCAATAGCGGTTTCCAGCTCGCCGCAAGGCACGATCAGCGAGTGGCAACCGAGCATCTGTTCCAGTAGCGTGGTGCCGGAGCGTGGGAAACCCACAATGAACAAGGGCGCCGGCGTACTCGGTTCCGGCTTAAGCGCCCAGGCCGTTACCCGTTCCGGCGTCAAAATGGAGCGCTCGCTCGCAAGCGCTTGTTCCGTCGCCTGCCAGTCATAACGCTGAGTACGTGTTTCGGCAAGGAGCGCCTTGCTTTGGGCATACGCGTCAAATGCTTCACGGTAACGGCCAAGCACTTCCAGCGTCTGACCACGCTCGGACCAGTAGGCGATTGCGGTGCGTGGCATGCTGGTGCGGAGATCGGCGGCGGTAAGCGCGGTGAGGGCTTCTGTCGTTTGCTCACGTCTGCGCAATACCCGGGCCAAGGCGACGGCAGCGGTCACGTTGTACGGCTCGGAGGCTAAGGCCGTACGCGCGGAAGATTCGGCCGCATCCAATTGATTATCGGCTTCTTGCATGGTCGCCAAGCTGGCTCGGAACTCCGCCACATTCGGCGCTGCCTCAGCGGCGCGCTTGAAATATTCGATCGCCTCGCCGATGCGCTGGGTGAGGTAGAAAACTTGGCCGAGGTTATGGCAGGCCGCAAGATTACTCGGATCGCTTGCCAACGTTTGCCGATAATGCTGTTCCGCTTGTGCGAAATCGCGCAGCTCAAAACGGCAGCTTGCCAGATTGGTGCGCGCGGGCAAAAAATCCGGCTTTAGCGCCAACGACTGCTCGAAAGCGTTCGCGGCTTCAGGATATCGGCCCAACGCAGCGAGCGTGCAGCCATAATGGTAAAAAGCAGCAGGATCGGTGAGCCCTAGGTCGATTGCCTTGCCCATAGCCACAGCGGCTTCAGCGTGGCGTCCGCCCTGAAGCGCGGCATAACCCGACAAGTAATGATAGGTGGGATTTCGCGGCTGCGCTTTCACCAGGTCGGCGAGCAGCGTTTCTGCTTGCAATAATTGTCCTTGTTGAATAAGCGCAAGTGCTTGAGTCAAGCCCCCGCCGTTGGCTGGGGGAGACGCGGCTTGGGCCGCACCGCAACAGCGTTTGAATTTCTTGCCACTGCCACAGGGGCAAAGTGTATTTCGTCCTGGTTCAGCGGTGGGCATGGTCTATTGGGAATCCTGGCCGGGTGGGCGGATTGTAGCGCGGCAATAGCAAAAAAAACTCCCCCTCAAGGGGGGAGTTTCAAGGTCAGTCGAGAGATGCTTATTATTAAGACTTGCGGCGACGGGCAAATGCACCCAGCGCTAATACGCCCAAACCAAATAGTGAAAGCGTGGCAGGCTCAGGTACACCCTGACGCTGCCCCAGATTTACCGTAATGGTGCCGAAGTCAGTCAATAACGTGTCGGATGCCTGCACCTGGTAAATATACGTTCCCGCTGTGCAGCCTGCGGTATTCCAACTGAAGGCCTGGGTTCCGGTATTAAAGCTAGGTGCGTTGGTGCAAGTGCCCAGTCCGCCGAGCAGGCCAATATCGACCCAATTAATCAAGCCAGAGGGCAGGCCATCGTCGGTGGCGGTGACGGTCGCGTTCACCGTATCGCCAATCAGCGCATTAATAATGAGGTCGTTGACGGTGGGCGCGTTGTTGGACGAGGTGTTTACCGCATCAAACAGCCACTCGAACTCCACTTGGCCCTGCAGTGCGCCGCTGCCGTCCCGGGCGAAGATGTTGCCACTAAAGCTGTAGTCCGCACCGATATTGCTGGTGGGGTTGTCCACATAGGTGGCGGTGTTGGCGGCAGAAATATTCAGGGCGCCGGTTGCAGCGTTGATAGTGAAGCCGGGGGGTTGAGAAGCGATCGGCGCATTGAGTGCCTGATCGTAGCTCAGGGTGAGTCCTGCGCCGCCCAGTGCACCCAGGTTGCCATTGTAATTGGCGCCGCGCAGCACTTCCGGTTGCACGTTGGAGAAGTTGAACAGGATCGGGGCGCTGGCACTGCTACCGTTCCAGAAGATGCTGGAATTCATGGTCCAACTCGTGGAACTGCTGCCAACAAAGTTTTGAATCCCGCTCACCCGGCAGCAACTTGACATCGAAATAGCGTAAGTACCCGCGCCAGTCAATTGAAAGGTATGCGTCCCGCTAGCTTTGGTAAACCGGCTGTCGCTGGTGTCGTCAGCCGCATAGATACCCGCGTTGCTGCCTACTCCGCCGACCGAAACAGCTAGTTGGTTAACCGCGGAAGGGCGCCAAAAAGTCGTGGAACTAACAGTAAGCACCCCACCGGCGGATACGGTAGGAATCAGTGCGCCGCCACGGAAGTGGGAAGCTTCTGCCGCAGTACCGGCAAGGGCCATCGCAACCCCGCCCGCCATAATGGCTAGTTTGAAGTTGGGTTTAGTCATGTTTTTCTCCTTTAGTATTTGATAGCAGGCTGGGATTAGATGAATCTAACGGGAAATCGCACACCGTGTTGATTGCATTGTGCTAGATAAATAGCATGAATTATGCCAGCCGTATTAATGCATTGATTTTTTTTGTTATTTTGTTTTTATTTGAAATTTTAAAATGAACTATGTAAATTTATCCGACAATTTTTAGAGATTTTATTGAATGCGCGCGCTTAGGCGACAAAAGGCAGGTTCGTCGTCACCATATGAATTGGTTAAGAGGGTGGCCGGCCATTACCCCGTCGAACTAATAAAAAAGCCCGACGGTTTTACCGTCGGGCTTTTGGGGGTGCGTGCGGATGCTTAGTCGAGTTTGCGACGGCGAAACGCCGCAAGACCAGCGAGCCCTAAGCCCATCAGCGCCAGGGAGGCAGGCTCGGGAACCTGTCGTGCCCCACCGACTGAGAATGCTACCTCACCCAGGGAAACAGATGTGTTGTCGGACCCATCACCGTCAGGGCCGGGAATACCTGTGACCACGAAGCGAACGTATCGGGCGGTGCTGTCGGATACATTTAGTATGTCCGCACCATAGCTGGCAACGAGATGATTGGTGAGTCCAAACGTGCCTACCGATGCGTACGTGATATTGTCAGCGGAAGTGAAAATATCTACTGTGCTGGCGCCCCATGATTCCTCATTCCACACTGCTGCCCGATCCACCAAATAGGATGCTCCCAGATCATAGTCAATGGTCTGGACAAATGTGCCTGAGGGAGCAAACCATTCCAAACCGAAGCTTATGCTGTGCAAAGGGCTTGTACCTGTGTAGGTATCGAAGTCAGTGACCCCGCTCGTAAAGCCTGCGCTGAGACCAGACTGATCGATGGTTCGTCCGATGGCGCAGCACCCAGGGAAGAATTCTGGCACGGTGTTAACGACTGCTACCGGACTCAGAATCACGGCCGCCGCCGCGTTGTTCGTGGCTCCAGCTAGCGCTAAGACGCCTCCCAACAACATGGCCGGTACGAATTTCATTTTCGATTTCATGTTTTGCTCCTGCTATAAATGTTTTTAAAATTAAAAAATAGAACTAAAGGGAGCCCGGACAAAATGCGCTAAATTTTTTCGAATCAACTTTGTTCGGCCTTTCATGAAATATTAAGCATAATATATGCCATAAATTAAAATTAAGTAGAATTACCTTTAACTGCTTGATGTTAAAACAAGATTGTTATGGGAAGAAACGGTTAGGCCGAGATGTTGAAAGGGGAATGTAAAAAATCACGACATTCAGCCCTTTAGATTGGGTGCTTTACCCTCGATCGCTCAAGTCAATGCGCCTGATGCTGTCGTTGCGCCCCGGTAACCTGCGGCAAAAGCGATCCAATGAACATCCCCGCCACACTCATCAAAAATCCCGCGAATTGGGGCGGGATGCCGCCTTCTGTGGCTAGCCATTCCAATGGTAGCCAAGTCGCTAACCCCAGGCCAATGGCGAAATAAGCCCCCTGGGTCGTGGCGCGCGACCAATATAAGCCCGCCACGAGGGGAGTGAAGGCGACAACCAGCGTGACTTTGTAGGCGCTCTCTACCATTTTATGAATGCCGGTGTTCGTGCCTAGCGCCCATAGGGCGTAGAGCGTTACGCACACGGCGAAGCTGGCCACCACCCAGCGCGTCAGCACCAGCATTTTGTGATCGGACAAATTGCGCCGGATGAGCCAGCCCTTAAGGATATTTTCGGAAATCGTGACCGAGGGCGCGAGCAAGGTTCCGGACGCTGTACTCATGATGACCGCAAGCAGCGCACCATAAAAAATCACCTGTGCCAGCAGTGGCAGATGGCCGGCCACCAAGGCGGGCAGAATTTTCTGCGCGTCGTCGCTCAATAGCTTCGCGGTCAGCGCCGGGTCGATCAGATTCGCGGAATAGGCCAGGAAAAGTGGTACCGCGGCGAATATGAAGTAAGCCACGCCCCCCAGCACGGTGCCCCAGACCGCAACATTTTCATTTTTCGAGGAGTTGGCGCGTTGGAATACGTCTTGTTGCGGAATCGAGCCGAAGCCCATGGTGAGCAGCCCCGAGATAAAGGCGACCATGGCGACTGCATTCAGCTCGGGCCAAAAATGGAATTTGTTGTTGGCGGCCGCATGCTGGATCACCGGCGCTACGCCGCCGGCCATGTCCGCGACCAGCCAGGCGATGTAAAACAAGCCGATGACGATAATGATCATCTGGAAAAATGTGGTCAGCGCCACCGACCACATGCCGCCGTACAGCGTATACATCAGCACTACCGCCGCGCCGATCAGGATGCCTTGTGCTTGGGTAATGTCACCGCCGGAGAGCATGCTGAATACCAGGCCGAGTGCGGTGATTTGCGCCGAGACCCAGCCGAGATAAGACAAGGCGATGGCGACACCGGCGATCACCTCCACCTTGCGCCCGAAGCGCTGGCGGTAGAAATCGCCGATGGTCAGCAAATTCATGCGGTACAGCTTGCGCGCGAAAAATAAGCCGAACAGCACCAGGCACAGCGATGCGCCGAAGGGATCGGAGATCAGCCCGCCCATATCTTCTTTGAGAAAGGTGGCGGGAATACCCAGCACCGTCTCCGCGCCAAACCAAGTCGCGAACACCATGGCCATCACGATATACAACGGCAGTGAACGTCCTGCGGTGATGTAGTCGCGTGCGTTGTGCACCTTGGTCGCGGCGTACATGCCGATGCCGATGGACACGACCAGATATAGAACGACGAAGCCGACGAGCATGATGAAGCGCCTTTATCAATGCCGCAGCATGCGGCGAATGCGGCGATTATAGCGAAGATTGTGTCAATGAAAACCGGGCTAGGGCTTGAGCCAGAGCGTGAGTGCGATCACACCGAGTAGCACTGCTGCGAGGCTGAGCAGACCATTTTGCCAGGCCAACTGGCGCGATACTTTGCTGAGCGATGCAGGCAGCGGGCTCTGGTCTTGGCGGTTAAGTGCGTCGAATACCAAGCGCGGCAGTTGCGGCAGAATCACGGCCCAGCGCGGTGCTTCTTCGCGCAAGCTTTTCGCCAAGCCGCGCATGCCCATTTGCTCGCTCATCCAGCGCTCCAGAAACGGCTTGGCGGTCTTCCATAAATCGAGATCAGGATCGAGCTGCCGTCCCAGGCCCTCGATGTTAAGCAGAGTTTTTTGCAGCAGCACCAATTGCGGTTGAATTTGCATATTGAATTCACGCGAGGTTTCAAATAGCCGCAGCAGCACTTTGCCAAAGGAGATTTCCTTCAATGGCTTGTCAAATATCGGCTCGCATACGGTGCGGATCGCGGCTTCGAATTCATCCATGCGCGTATCCGCCGGCGCCCAGCCGGCTTCAATGTGGGCGCGCGCCACATGCTTGTAATCACGGCGGAAGAAGGCGAGAAAATTCTGCGCCAGATAATTTTTATCCACCTCTGTAAGCGTGCCCATGATGCCGAAATCGAGGCCGATGTAACGGCCATCTGGTGCGACAAAAATGTTGCCGGGGTGCATATCCGCGTGGAAAAACGCATCGCGGAATACTTGCGTGAAAAAAATTTCCACGCCGTGGCGAGCGAGCTTGGGGATGTCTACGCCCTGCTCGCGCAGCTTTTCCACATGGCTCACCGGCGTGCCGCGCATGCGCTGCATGACCATGACTTCGCGGTCGCAAAAATCCCAAAACACTTCCGGCACCAATAGCAGGCGCTCATCCACGAAATTGCGCCGCAACTGGCTGGCATTCGCTGCTTCACGCATGAGGTCGAGCTCGTAGTGCAAATGTTTGGCGAATTCCGCCACCACTTCGCGCGGGCGCAGGCGCTGCCCGTCTTCAAAGAGACGTTCAATTAAGCCGGCACCGACTTCCAGCAGCGCGATGTCGTGCTCGATCACCGGGAGAATACCGGGGCGCAGAATTTTAACCGCCGCTTCACGCCCATCCGGCAGGCGCGCGAAATGTACTTGCGCCACCGAGGCGCTGGCCACCGGCACTAAATCGAATTCGGGAAACACATCGTCGTAGCGTTGGCCGTACACGCGATTCAATGTCGCGATCACCAGGTCGGCGGAAAACGGCGGCACCTGATCTTGCAGTTTGGCCAGCTCATCGGCCAAGTCGAACGGCAATAAATCACGCCGAGTTGACAGCACCTGGCCAAATTTGACGAAGATGGGGCCTAGACGCTCCAGTGCTTTGCGCAAGCGCACCGCGCGTGGTTCGGGTAAGCGGCGCCAGAAGAAAGCGATCTTGACCGTCGTGCGCAACCATTTCAACCGCGCATGGGCGAGAAAAAACTCATCCAGGCCGTATAGGGCGGCGATGTAGAGAATTTTGAGAAGGCGGAAAATTCGCATTTTTTAACCACGAATGAACACGAATGAACACGAATAAAAACCCGAACGCTTGGCCAAGAAACCTTCGTACCCCGGAGGGTAGGCAGCGCGCTGTTTATTCGTGTTCATTCGTGGTTAAACAGGTTTTGAATTCGTTTGTCCAAATCATTCACCGCGACTTCTACCGCCGCCACTTCTTGCGTGAACTGCACCAAGTGGCGCGGCTTGGCCAGCAGCGGCTGTTCTTCGGTGAAATATTCGCTGGCCCCTAATGCTAGATTCTTGAAAGATTGCTCACGCCAGGTGAACCAACTTCTGGCAAAGCCCGCGATGCGGTGCGCGAGTACGTCGCCGAACAGGCGGGATAAATCTTCTTCTGCTTCCCAAGTGAGCTGGCTCAGAATCTCGCGCAGCGCGGCGCCGAATTCGGCATCGCCCTCGATGGTGATGAGATTCGGATCGCGCGGCTCGACGGCGAGGTAGCGCAAAAATCCTGTGGGGGTGGCGACGAGTGTAGCGTCGGGAGTGCCGCCCGTCGCTTGTTGTACGAAGCCAGATGCATCGAGTGAAAAATTCAACACTGCCGGCGGAAGCCTAAGTTGAAACAGCTTGCCCGCGAAGGGCGCCAGCTTTACCCGCGCCCAGGCATTTTGCGCGAGCAGGTGGTTGAGGGCGGGGGCGGTGAGGAACATGGGTTATTGGCGGCTCGATGCCACGGCAGAAATCCCCCCTGCCCCCCTTTGCCAAAAGGGGGAGCTACTAACCGACTTCAGCAGCAGGTTCCCCCCTTTGGCAAAAGGGGGGCAGGGGGGATTTCGCCACCGTATCAAAGCTTGTACCCCTTATGCAGCGCCACGACGCCGCCAGTCAGATTGAAATAGTCCACGCGCTCCAAGCCGGCGTCTTGCATCATCTTCTTTAATTCTTCTTGGCTCGGGTGCATGCGGATCGATTCAGCCAGGTAGCGGTAACTGGCTTCGTCCTTGGCGACGAGTTTGCCCATGACCGGCAAAATCTTGAACGAATAGAAATCATAGAGCGGTGCGAGCGGTTTCCATACCTTGGAAAATTCCAGCACCAGCAAGCGTCCGCCTGGGCGCAGCACACGGTGCATTTCCGCCAGTGCTGCGTCTTTGTGCGTCATGTTGCGCAGCCCAAAAGCCACCGTGACGATATCGAAATAATTGCTGGGGAAAGGCAGCTTCTCGCCATCGCATTGCGCTGCGAGCGGGGTGAAACCTTGATCCAGCATCCGGTCGCGGCCCACACCCAGCATGGAGCCGTTGATGTCGGTGAGCACGACCTGACCGCTGGCGCCGACCCGTTTGGCAAAAGCGCTGGCCAGATCGGCCGTGCCGCCCGCCACGTCCAGCACGCGGTTGCCGGGGCGCACCGCGCTTTGCTCAATCGTGAATGCCTTCCACAGCCGATGCATGCCGGCTGACATCAGGTCGTTCATCACGTCGTAGCGATTGGCGACAGAGTGGAATACCTCCGCTACTTTGCGCGCTTTTTCTTGCTCCTCGACTTGTTGATAGCCGAAATGAGTGGTCATGGTGTCTATTTCGATTTTGGGCGCTGTTCAAACGCGGCCGGCATGGCGGAGGTCGGCTCACGGCTTGCGCCGGCTTCTTGCATGCGCGCCAAGTAGCGCGCCCACATCTCTTCCTGATGACTGCCTAAGTCATATAGATAATCCCAAGAATAGATGCCCGAATTGTGGCCATCGGCAAACGCGAGGTTGACCGCATAGGTGCCGACTGGCTCGATGCCGGTAATTTCTGCATTGATCTTGCCCACTTGCAACACTTCCTGGCCAGGGCCATGGCCACGCACTTCGGCGGAGGGCGAATACACGCGCAGAAATTCACACGGCAGGTTGAAGCGGCTGCCATCGGCAAAGGCGATCTCCAAGGTACGCGACTTCTGGTGCAGCTTGATCTCGGTCGGAGTTGGGGTTACTGATTCAGCCATGGCAATTCCTTACGCTTAAAAAACAAGATCATACCCGAGACCGGGGCTAGCCGAAATTGCTATAAACAGCAGGGTCTTAGCACGCTGCCGGGGGATGTCACGTAAACGTCACAATAGCGTCATAATATGACCGGCTTTCACTGTAGGGGAGAGAAATGCCTCTTCCTCACATCACTTAGGAGTAAAGCCATGCCGGCAACTGTATTGGTAGTGGAAGACGAACCCGCGATCCAAGAACTCATCGCGTTTAATCTCAAGCAGGCTGGCCACATCGTGATGGCAGCACCCAGTGCCGAGTCAGCCCAGCACCTTATCAAAGAGACGCTACCGGATTTAATATTGCTCGATTGGATGTTGCCCGGCATGAGCGGCATCGATTTCGCGCGCAAGCTCAAGAATGATAGCTATACCAAAGCCATACCCTTGATCATGCTCACTGCGCGTGGCGAAGAGCAGGATAAGGTGAAAGGCCTGGAGACCGGCGCCGACGACTATGTCACCAAGCCGTTCTCGCCACGCGAATTGAATGCACGCATCAAGGCCGTGCTGCGCCGGCGCGCGCCGCAAATGACCGACGAGTTGGTGGATATCGCGGGCTTGGCGCTGGATCCCGTCACCCACCGCGTCACCGGCAACGGTGCGCCAGTCGAGCTCGGGCCAACCGAATTCCGCCTACTGCATTTTTTAATGACGCATCCGGAGCGCGTGCACTCGCGTGCACAACTGCTCGACCGCGTATGGGGCAACCAAGTCTTTGTGGAAGAACGCACCGTGGACGTGCACATCCGCCGTCTGCGCCAGGCACTGGAGCCGACGCGGCACAATGCGCTGGTACAAACCGTGCGCGGCGCGGGCTACCGCCTCTCACAGCGCTAAATTCAACTGGCTAAGCTAAGTGGGGACAGGCGCTGATAGCGGGCGTGCCTTTGCCGCTTGCGTCGTGCCATAATTACCGCCATTCATTTCCGTTTACCCGTTCATGCCCGGATTCTGGTTGCGACCGCTTACTAACCTTGGTTTGATCGCCTTACTCGCGCTGATCATGTGGCCGATCGCGGGTGCAGTGTGGGCGCTGCTCGGATTCAGCCTGTTTCTGCTGGGCTACATACTTTTCAATTTGCGTGAATTAAAAGCACTCAATCGCTGGCTCGCCAATCCGCAATTGCGCACCGTGCCGGAAGGCGAGGGGCTGTGGGAGGAAACTTTCGTTTTGTTATATCAGCTCGCACGGCGCCAGTCGGCGAGCCAGCATCAGTTATCCAAGGCATTGGAGCGTTTTCAGCGCGCGGGCGAGGCCATGCCCGATGGCGTGGTGATGCTCGATGCACGCGATCAAATCGAGTGGTTCAACCCGATTGCCGCCCAACAGTTTGGCCTCAATCTCGAAACCGATATCGGCCACCCCATCACCTATCTACTGCGCCAAAGCCAGTTCCACGAATATATCTCCGCGCACAATTACAGCGAACCGCTGATTATGAAATCGGCGCGCAACCCGGAGATCACGCTCTCGGTGCAATTAGTGCCTTTCGGCGATGATTTGAAACTATTACTGGCACGCGATATCACCCGCTTCGAGCAAGTGGAAACCATGCGCCGCGACTTCATCGCCAATGTATCGCATGAGCTGCGCACACCGCTCACGGTGATTGGCGGCTTCTTGGAATCGCTGCAGGATTACACCGATTTGAGCGAGGAAAACCGTTCCCATTTCTTTGGCTTGATGCGTGACCAAACCTTGCGCATGCAGCGCCTAGTCGAAGACTTGCTCACCTTGTCACGCTTGGAAAGCGCAGCCAATCCTTTGCAAGATGAAACAGTCGATGTGCCCGCATTGTTGCGACAACTGCACCAGGATGCACAGGGCTTGAGCCATGGCCGGCATCCCATTCGGCTGGAGCTGGAAAGCAGCGCCTGCCTACAGGGAGCGGAAAGCGAATTGCGCAGCGCCTTGGGCAACTTAATCAGCAATGCCGTGCGCTATACGCCGCAGGGCGAGGAGATCGTGGTGCGCTGGGAAGACTGCGGCGGCGAAGTACGGTTTTCGGTAAAAGACAGCGGCATTGGCATCGAGCCGCAGCACATTCCGCGGCTCACTGAGCGCTTCTACCGCGTCGATCGCAGCCGCTCACGCGAAACTGGCGGCACCGGCCTCGGGCTCTCCATCGTGAAACATGTGCTCACCCGTCATCAAGCGCGGTTGGAGATTGCAAGCGAAGTGGGGCAAGGCAGCACGTTCAGTGTCATTTTCCCCGCAACGCGTGTGCTGCGGGCGAAAGCGCCGGTAGCAGTGTAAGTTGAAACTCGCGAAGCGAGCCTGAATCCCTCCCGCTTGCGTGACTGCGGAAGGGTCGCTGCGAAGCAGCGGGGTCCCCACCGGCGTCCCCCTTGCGGGGAAAGAGTTAGGAGAGAGGGAAACGGGCATGACGACGTTCATCTTTTAGTAGCAGCCATTGTCATGACCGTTAGAAGAGAAAAACTGGATTTATTTCACTTCAAACGCCACGCGCTCGAAATCGGCGCCGCGTTCAACCATCCGGGTCATACGCACTTTGAGGGTGTCGTCGATGTGCAGCTCCAATTGTTTATTGAGGCCGAACCAGCCATGCGGCAGGACGAGGGTGGCGGGTTCCTTGATGGTCGGAATTTCCGGCAGCAAGAAGGCCTGGATGAATTTGTTTTGCAGCGTGGGGATCAGCACCGGCGCGCGGATGCCCACCGCCATGGGAATGCCGGGAAAAGCGTGGATACCGGCATTTAAATCGCCATTCGCATCGAAACGCATCCAACGCACTTGTCCGATAGCAAAATGCTTGGCTTGTGGGTGGCGGATTGCGATCAGTTGATTCAGTGCAACCCGCGCGGCGTGCAGTCCATCGGCGGCGAGTCGAAACCCGAGCGCCGATTCATCTTGTATCTGCCAATTTTCGGTTGCAAAACCAATTTGCGAGGCTTGCAACTTTTGGGTTTGGCTGGTGACGCGGCCGAACATCTGAAAATCTTCCACTTCACGCCAACTTAACTCTTGGTGGCTGCGCTCGCCGGGCTGACGATACGGTTTGCCGCCGTTACAAAAGAAATGGATTGCGGCCAGGCTGAAAGAGACCTGCGCCTTCTGCCCGCCCGCGCGGCGTTCAAAGGCTCGGTTTTGCTGCGGCTCGCACCATTGCTGGAAAAGCCGAAACAACAGCGCTTCGCACCCCGGCTGCTTGCAATCCTCGCCCACGTCCAGTTCGCCGGGATCACCGCCTTTGCGCAGATGTTTGATGCGCTTCACCAGGGTTGCGGCGAGTGGCGTGATATCCAGGTGGCGAATCGTTGCACCGGTCTCAAATGGCGTGCCGAATTGAATACCCGTGGGGCGGCTGAAATCGACAACCTGGGTCGGCAGTTTCAGGTCGGGATGGGACGGTGCGACCGGCGTTTTGAGGAGGTTGATGCGCGCCGCCCATTTATCCAGCCAGCGATCCATTTGATCCAACTGCTTACTATTTAGGTGATACGGGTCGGCTAAATCGATCAGCAGCGCCTGTACGTATGAGGACTCAAGACGTGTGCCCTCGATCATGCGGTTGAGCGGATCTTTGACCGCAATTTTATCCAGCCCAAGCTCCTCGGCCGTGGCAAAGGCCCTGTGCAACTGCTTCCACAGCGCATCCGGCACATTTTGATAAACGCGCCAATATTCCAACATCTGCTGGCTGGTGAGTCGGAGGATGCGTTGCAGGATCACCGGTGCGTAATGGGCGAGCGCTTGGTCATTGTCCTGATAATTTTGCAGGCAAATTTGATAGGCATGGGTAAACCCTTGCCAGAGCGCGATCACCTTCTTCCACACCGCGAGCTCGACGGCATCCAAGGGAACCGCCTTGCCGATATATTTCTTGGCCATTTCACCTTGGACGAAGGCCACTGATTCCCGCAGCAGCTCCTGGATGCGCAGGCGTTCGATGCCGGATAAGGCGGAAGTATGGTTCAGTAGGTCAAGCTGAAGTTGGATTTCGCTGTGCGCGGCAGCAGCCTGGGTCAGCGGCAGGGCGGTAAGCCAATGCTGGCAAGATTTGGCGTCAGAAATGATGGGTCGATGTGACCCGGTGACGGATGGCTCGTCTAGTGAAAGCATAGCACCCTGCCGGTTTTTCATATGACGAATGCTAGCAGCCAAGCAGGGATTTCCACAAGCAAATCCGGTGTAAATATAGCCGACAGACCCCTACGCTGGGGACAGCGCCTCGGACAAGGCCGTGCGCAGCATTTCCCTATCCGGCGCACTATGCCGCATCCCCGCCCGCAGCGGCACGGCCCAAATCGGCTGTGGAAAATGCGCATCGTCGGCAAAGCGCGGAATCACATGCCAATGCACATGCGGTACGACATTACCCAAACTAGCCAGATTGACCTTGTCCGGGTGCATCAAGCGGCGTAAGGCGGTCTCCAGCGCGAACACCACGTGCATCAGCCTGTGCTGCTCGGCCTCGGGCAAATCAGACATCTCGGCCACATGCCGGTTTAGGATGACGCGGCAAAACCCGGGGTAGTCCGGCATTTCCACCGATACCACGCGGCAAAGCTTGTCTTGCCAGAGTATATCGCCGCCGGGGGTGTCACACAGTTCACACGGCATTACAGCAAAACCCTTTCGATGCCGCCCCGGTTGGCGTGGGCAATGTAATCCTCCATCCAGGAGTCACCCAGCAAGCGGCGCGCGAGTTCGATCACGATATAGTCGGCATCTAAGCCGGTGTCATCGCGATAGCGCAGCAGGCCTTGCAGGCACGATGGGCAGGACGTGAGGGTTTTGACCTGGATCTCAGGCTGGCCCCCCCGGATTTTTTCCAGGCCCAGATTCAGCTCTTCCAATTTGCGGAAGCGTACTTGGGTCGAGATATCGGGGCGCGCAACGGCGAGCGTGCCGGCCTCGCCGCAACAGCGCGTGGAGAGTTGCACCTCGCTCCCCATCAGGGTATTCGCCACTAGCAGCGGGTCGTGCTGCTTCATCGGGGTGTGGCAAGGATCGTGGTAGAGGTATTTCACGCCCGGCACATCATCCAGTTTCACGCCTTTTTCCATCAGATATTCGTGGATATCGAGCAGGCGTGAACCGGGGAAAATTTTGTCGAACTGGTACTTCTGTAATTGATCCATGCAGGTGCCGCACGACACCACCACGGTTTTGATGTCGAGATAGTTGAGTGTATTCGCCACCCGGTGAAACAGCACTTGGTTCGTGGTGCTGATGTGCTGGCCTTTATCGTGATTACCCGCAGCGGTCTGCGGATAGCCGCAACACAAATAGCCCGGCGGCAGCACGGTGATCGCGCCGACGTGATACAGCATGGCTTGGGTGGCGATCCCCACTTGCGAGAACAAGCGTTCAGAGCCGCAACCGGGGAAATAAAACACCGCGTCGGCATCTTCGGCCGATTTTTGCGGATCGCGGATCACCGGCACCATGGCCGGATCTTCCAAGCCCAAGAGCGCACGCGAGGTTTTTTTAGGCAGCCCGCCCGGCATCGGCTTGTTGAAAAAATGAATCACCTGCGCCGTCACCGGCGGCAGGCCATGCGTGGCGGGCGGCCGCGCAGTTTGTTCGCGCAGTAAGCCCATACGTTTGGCAATGCCATGGCCCGCGCGCTGTGCCGCATAGCCCCATTCGATCATGGTCTTGCGCGTGAGCTTAATCACGCTGGCATCGGTGGCGTTGAGAAACAGCATCGACGCTGCGCTGCCGAGATTGAATTGCTTTTGCCCGCGCCGCCGCAAAAAGTTGCGCATGGCAATCGACACATCGCCAAAATCGATATCCACCGGGCATGGGTTCAGGCACTTATGGCAGATCGTGCAATGATCGGCTACGTCGTTGAATTCGTCGAAATGCTTGAGTGAAATGCCGCGCCGGGTTTGCTCTTCGTACAGGAAGGCCTCGATCAAAAGACTGGTGCCGAGGATTTTATTGCGCGGGCTATACAGCAGATTGGCGCGCGGGATGTGCGTATTGCACACTGGCTTGCACTTGCCGCAGCGCAGGCAGTCTTTGATCGAGTCGGCGATGTCGCCGATTTCCGATTGCTCCATGATCAGCGATTCCACTTCCAGCAAATTGAAGCTGGGCGTGTAGGCGTTGTGGAGATCTGCGCCGGGCAAGAGCTTGCCTTGGTTGAAGTGGCCGTGCGGATCGACTCGGTGTTTATACGCCGCGAACGGCGCGATCGCCTCTGCCGAGAGAAATTGCATTTTGGTAATGCCGATGCCGTGCTCGCCCGAGATCACGCCGCCAAGCTGGGTGGCGAGCGCCATGATGCGCTCCACCGCTTGATTGGCCTCTTGCAGCATGGCGTAGTCGTCGGAATTCACCGGCAGATTGGTGTGCACATTGCCGTCGCCGGCGTGCATGTGCAGCGCGATGAACACGCGGCCCTTCAATGTTTCGCGCTGAATCTCGTCGAGTCTATCCAGCACCTTTTGATATTCGCGCCCGATGAACAGTTGATGCAGCTCCCCACGGATTTCGCGCTTCCACGACACGCGCAGGGTGTGGTCTTGCAGGGCTTGAAACACCGTTTTGTTTGCTAAGTCCGGCGCGTTTTCATCCAGATTCGCCAGCAGCCATTGCCAGCGCGCGCGCGCGGCGCCGATCATGGCCAACGCTTGCGTGCGTCGCGTTTCGGTAAGCGTCGGATCAGGCGTGCTTTCCTCGTCGCGGAGCAGCGGCAGCTCGCCTTTTAAAAAAACTTCCAGCGCATCCAGCAAACGTAATTTGTTGCGCGTGGAAAGTTCGATATTGATGCGCTCCACGCCCTCGGTGTAATCAGCCAAACGCGGTAGCGGGATCACCACATCTTCATTGATTTTGAAGGCGTTGGTGTGCGCGGCAATCGCCGCGGTGCGCGCACGGTCAAGCCAAAATTTGCGTCGCGACTCTGCGCTCACCGCGATGAAGCCTTCGCCGCCGCGTGCATTGGCCAGGCGCACAATATGCGAGGCAGCTTCGCCCACCGCATTTTCATCATCCGAGGCGATATCGGCGACCAGCAGCATATTCGGCCGTTGCGGACGATTGGCTTTCGTGGCATAACCCACGGCTTTTACATAGCGCGCATCGAGATGCTCAAGCCCTGCCAGTTGCGTCAGCGGGTGCTGGTCGAGATAGTCTTTAATCTCGACAATGGCGGGCACCGCCTCGCGCGTCTGGCCAAAAAACTCCAGACAGATGGTGCGTACATGCGTCGGCATTTTATGCAGGATAAAGGTGGCGGAGGTGATAATGCCGTCGCATCCTTCTTTTTGAATGCCGGGTAGGCCCGCCAGAAATTTATCCGTGACATCTTTGCCCAGCCCCGCTTTGCGAAATTGCGCGCCGGGAATGTCGAGCAGCGTCGGTTCGCCCTTGGGCGCGCCGTCATCGGTAAAGCGGCTGATGCGAAAGCGCGCAAGCGGCGCATCGTGAATTTTGCCGAGGTTGTGATCGAGGCGCTCCACCAACATCCAATCACCATCCGGCGTCACCATGCGCCAGGACACCAGATTGTCGATCGCGGTGCCCCACAGCACGGCTTTTTTGCCGCCGGCATTCATCGCTACATTGCCGCCGATGCACGAAGCATCGGCCGAGGTCGGATCGACCGCGAAAACACGGTCTGCTTCATCTGCCGCTTCCATCACGCGTTTGGTAACCACGCCCGCGCCGCAATGAATCGTCGCCACTGGCTGGCTTAATCCGGGTAGCGTGCTTTGCGTTACGCGGCCCAAAGTGTCGAGTTTCTCGGTGTTGATCACCGCGGAGAGCTTGGTCAACGGGATCGCGCCGCCGGTATAGCCGGTGCCGCCGCCGCGCGGGATGATGGTGAGGCCCAGCTCAATCAGCGTGCGCACCACGGGCGCGACTTCTTCTTCAGTATCAGGATTCACGATCACAAACGGATATTCCACGCGCCAGTCGGTCGCGTCGGTGACATGCGAGACGCGCGCGAGCCCATCGAATTGAATATTGTCGCGGCGCGTGACCCGGCTCAGTTGGGCCATGACACGCTTGCGCAGGAGTTGGGTGTGGGTGAATTCCGCTTCGAATACGTTGACCGCTTCATGCGCGGCGCCGAGCAGTTGCGCCACGGCTGCGTTGCCCTGGCGCCGCGCCTCGATCGCATTCAGCCGATGCCGCAGCGCGCCGATTAAAGCGGCGCGTCGCTTGTCGTTCGCCAGCAAATCATCTTGCAAGTAGGGATTGCGCGTCACCACCCAGATATCGCCCAGCACCTCGAACAACATGCGCGCCGAACGCCCGGTGCGGCGCTCGGCGCGTAACTCGCCGAGCACGTGCCACATGTCCGCCCCGAGCAGGCGGATCACGATCTCGCGGTCGGAGAAGGAGGTGTAGTTGTAAGGGATTTCGCGCAGGCGGGCAGACATGGCGGGGAACGCGGCAAAAGACACATTTTAGCGCATTGCGCACGCCTCGGCACGGCGGATGCCGAGCCGGTGTGCGCTATATCCGTACTGTTGACAGGTTTTTAGGGCAGTGCGCGTTACTCGGGGCAATGCATTTCACCGCGAAGGACGCAAAAGTACGCGAAGGCGAACTGCATCCCATTTGCTTTAGGCTTTACCCCTCAAAGGGGTATTGAAAAGAACCTTTGCGTTCCTTAGCGTTCTTCGCGGTTCAAGGGTTTTAAGCTTATTTCTTCTGCAAGCTGCCAAACACCTTGCGCACATATTCGCTGCTGCGGCCCAGCGGATCTTTGCGAATGGCTTTTTCCTCTTCCGCAATCATGAAGAACAGGCCGTCCAGCGCTTTGCCGGTGACGTACTCCGACATATTGGCTTGTTCCTTGTTGAGCAGGCCTGCTTTGGAAGCCGTGCCGGCGACACGGTTGTATTGATCGGTGAGTTTGTAGCGGTTCACGGTTTTGCCCACGATCGGCAGGAAACGTTCGTGCAGTTTCGTCTCGGTCGCCTGACGGAAGTATTTGGTGGCGGCGTCTTCGCCCCCGGTCAACACCGCCTTTGCGTCTGCCACGCTCATCTTCTTGATGGCATCCACCAGCAGTGTCTTCGCTTCTGGCACCGCGGCTTCGGCGGCGCGGTTGAGCGAGGTTTTGAATTCCTCGATGCGCTTGCCTTGGCCCAGGGCCTTCATCACCGACTCCACGTTTTGCAGCGATTCGGGCAGGGGAATGCGCACTTTGTCGTTTTGCAGAAACCCATCGGTGCGCCCGAGTGAAGACACGGCTTTGCCCGCACCTTCCACCAGTGCATCTTTTAGCCCGCGCGTCACGTCCTGGTCGGAGAGGTTGCTGGCGGGGGCGCTGCTTTTGTTGGAGGTTGCCTCCCCTACACCCTTGAGTACGTCACCTAAATTAAATGCCCAGGACGCGCCAGATAGCATGACCACGAACACAAAGAACAGTGCTTTCATTTTTGAACTCCTGGTTTGGGGGTAAGCAGCGGATCGACTAGATTTTGCAGTCGCCCATAATGCACCTGACCGCTGATTTTATGCCTTAAGCGGCCATTCTTGTCGATAATGAAAGAGGTCGGTAGGCGGGTGGTATCGCCGAATGCGTGACTTTGCTCTGCATTCGCCATCAGTACCGGAAAGGTGTAGCCGTTTTCGCGTAGGAAGCTTTCTACCTTGGCCGGATCGTCATCCACGCTGAAGGCGAGAATCTCAAAGCCCTGTGCTTGATACGCTTGATAGAACGCTTGCATCGCCGGCATTTCGTGGCGGCAATAGGGGCACCAGGTAGCCCAGAAATTCACCAGCACGACTTTGCCGCGCAGCCCTTCCAGCGTGCCCATGCGGCCATCGAGCGTGGTGAAGGTCAGGTTCGGCAGCGGCTGATTCAGATCCGATACCCAGGCCGGCGGGCGGAACCACATAAAGGCCACCAGCCCGATCAAGGCCAGCGAGACCCAATGGCGTTTTAAAAGCTGCTTGATACGGGGCGTAAAATTCATGGATACTCTTCCGGGCGCCTCTAAAAAATCGCTCAAGCCACGATGGCGGCGTTGGAAATGCGCTCAAAATGCTCAGTACTGCGTGTACATTGCGCTTTTTCGCGCACTTCCGCCTTACCCTCGCGCCCTGAGCGAATTTTTAGAGGCACCCTTTTAAAATCATTAGGAATGGGCAAGGACAGACCATGCTTTGGGTCAAAGCGTTCCACATTATTTTCATGGTGAGCTGGTTCGCCGGGCTATTTTACCTGCCGCGCTTATTCGTGAATCACGCTATGACACAAGATGCTGCGGTGGCCGCGCAGCTCCAGGTGATGGAGCGCAAACTTTATCGCTTTATCACGCCATTGGGCGTGTTAACGCTCGCGACGGGGTTATGGTTGTGGCTGGGTTATGGCATCACCGGCGGCTGGTTGATGGTGAAACTGGTGCTGGTGGCCATCCTCATCGCCTATCATCTCTATTGCGGAAAGTTGCTCGATGATTTTAAACAGGGGAGCAACACGCACAGCCATGTTTGGTATCGCTGGTTCAATGAGCTGCCGGTGCTGATATTGTTCGCCGTCGTCATCTTGGTCGTCGTCAAACCTTTTTAAAAAGTTGTAGCGCCGGCATCCCTGCCGGCAAGTACCACCCCCAATAGGAAAAGCCATGAATCAATTTTTCGCCACCTGCCCGCGCGGCCTGGAAGCGGTTCTCGCGCAAGAGCTAGTAACACTCGGCGCAGCGCACGCCAAAGCCACCGATGGCGGTGCGAGTTTCGCAGGCCCCATGGCGCTGTGCTATCGCGTCAATCTGGAAAGCCGCGTCGCCAGCCGCGTGCTGTGGCAAATCGACAGTGCGCCTTATCGCATCGAAGAGGATGTGTACCAGCGCGCGCGCAGCCTGCCGTGGGAAAATTGGTTCACGCCACACGACACCATCGCGGTCAAAGTTACCGCCCAGCGCTGCCAGTTGAAAAGCTTGGAGTTTATTACCTTGCGCATCAAAGATGCGGCGTGCGATCACTTTCGCGATCTCACCGGCATTCGCCCCAGCGTCGATACAAAGCAACCGGATGTGCGCATTCACGCTTATTTCGATGCGCAGCAATTCACCCTCTATCTCGACACCTCGGGTGAAACGCTGTTCAAGCGCGGCTACCGCCAATTCACCGGCGAAGCGCCGCTGCGCGAGAATCTCGCCGCCGGCATTCTCAAACTCAGCGGCTGGGAGCCGGGCATGCCGCTGCTCGATCCCATGTGCGGCAGCGGCACCTTCGTCTTGGAGGCGGCGCTGATGGCGCAGCACATCGCACCCGGCATCAACCGGCCGTTTGGTTTCGAACGCCTGAAAAATTTCGAGCGTAGCGTGTGGGAGCAAATGCGCGCCGAAGCGGCGAGCAAAGTTTTGTCCGCGACGGCTTTGCCCATCTACGGCAGCGATATCGATAAGTGGGCGGTGATCGACGCCAACAAAAATTTAGAGAATGCCGGCTTGAGCAAAGTGGCGGCGGTCGTCGAGCAAGACATCCTCGACATCACCGCGCCTGCGCCAAGCGGCGTGCTGGTGATGAACCCGCCCTATGGCGAACGTATCGGCGAGGCAGACGAGTTGGCCGAGTTGTATCCCAAATTGGGCAGCGTGTTGAAGCAGCGCTTCGCGGGGTGGAAAGTCGGCATCCTCACCGCTGATACGCGGCTACCCAAACTGATGCGGCTCAAGCCTTCGCGCAAAATTCCGCTATTCAATGGCCCGCTTGAGTGCCGTTTGTATCTGTTTGAAATGGTAGCGGGGTCGAATCGGGGGTAAAAGTTGGCCCAAATAATCTGACGGCATTCTCGTGCGCTAAAGCGCTGGCGACACTGGCCGGGAGTTGGTCCAGCAAGCTGCGGAAACGATTCAGGCGGCGGTTCCACCCGCCATTTACCCAGCCCTTCTGCTCGTTGTTGTCCATTCCGAGCACGAATCTGCCGGGAAACTCAAGCACCACTGCCTTCCACTCCGGGATGATTTGTCCCGCTTTCTCAAACTGATAAGTCCAGGAACCGGCCCTGGGCCAAAGGCTGCCGTACTGTCCCGTGTCGGTCATGTTCGCCAGATCGCAGTGCAAATTAGGAAAGCGCCTCAGCAATCGCCGAGCTTCGCCGGGTGCTGTCCGGCCACAAGCGTGCGCCCAGATCAGGATCGCACCGGGCACTTCGGTTAATTGCTTTTCAAGCGCCGCCATTACGTGTTTTTCCGCCTCGGCATGTAACACAAAAGGGCGCTTGGTTTCGGCGGAAAGGCGTAACAGGTCGTTAAATATAACGCTATCCAGTGGAAGGTCACGTTCGGCCCCCAGCCCCTGAGTATAGGCGTAGTGCTTGGCCGTCAATTCTCCTAGGCCATGCCGACGCCCAGACAATAGCTCATCGCGAGCCCATGCAAGAAACGACTTCCACTCTGAGGGCGGATGATGCCAATCCCAGAGGCTAGATCCCCTGACGGCTATTCCTATCAATTCACTCTTTTGCAGGCCGATCAACACCCAAAAAATATCCCCATGCTCTCGGGCGAGCCGATCGGCCACTTCCTCGGTGATGCCGTCACGGCCAAAGTGGCGCGGAAAGATCACAAATCGGGTGACGTTATTATTTTTGGCGCGCAAGCGAACGTCATCGACGTTCATGCCCTCAGCCCAGTGCTTGTGGGCGTCAACAATCGGGCCGTCATAGGCGAGAGTGGGCGAGGGCGCGAGCCAGAACAAACACGCAAACAGCGCGTGCTTCAAGGCGAAGCGTTGCGGCATGCTTTTCATGATCTAAACCGTCTATTTGCGCTTGCAACGAACCGGCCAGACCGATTTGCTGCCTGTGGGATAAACAGCGCCATCCTCACCCACCACGGCAATGCTGATTTGTCTGTGTTCATTCGATACATTGCGGACTTGTTTCAAATCGCTAACCCCTTGTAGATAGAGGATCAGCGGATCATCGAGCGCCGCGCCTTGCCCCTGAACCATTGAGTTAAACATTCCCTTTTTGATGTATTCCGAACGGGGCCCGTAGAAGGCGCTCAAATGCAAGTGCGGGTAGCCTGCCGCACCAAAGGCCCCCCCCGTTGTGCCCGTGTTGCCCGATAGCCCGATGACCTGGCCGACTTGCACACGATCACCCACATTGGGGACAGGGAGCGCAGCAAGATGCTGATATTTGATAAACACCCAAAACGGCAACCCAGTATCCGCCGGTGCGTGCCGCAGCCACAGGTAAATGCCTTCCAAGCGACCGCCTTCACCGCGTGCAATGACTTCGCCAGATGAAATCGCCAGCAAAGGCGTGCCTTCCTTCAAGCTGAGATCCATGCCGCCGTGCAAGCCGCTATTGCGGTCACCACGGCGTGTGCTGCCATCAAAACGGTCGGGCGAAGCAAAGGGGGAGGCAATCGGTGCGCACTCGAACTCAGTTGGGAAAGCAACGGACAGACCCGTTGCAGTAATCTCGTGTTCGAGCCGTTCAACGCCATCGGACGAGACGGACGAATTGTCTTGCATACCTGCGGGCCGCTCGCCCCCCATCCCTTTGCGGCCAAAGCCGCCCATCTGCGCAGTAGCTGGGAGCGCGAGCAAGGCCGCTAACAAGAGTAGAGAAATCCCCTGCAACTTGGCGCGCCATACAGCAGATAGCCTGTGCGGCATTAGTCGCCACCCCCACCACAACCCCCGCCACCGCAGCCGCTCCCACCATCCCCCAAGCCGCCGCCGTCTGCGGATGACGCATCACCAAACCCATCGGTGCCACCATCAAAACCTGAACTGGAAAAATCGCCGCCGCAATAGACAGCGCCGCCAGAATCATTACCTGTTGATTTTCTACGCACCGAGCTGCAGTCAGCAACATAGTGGAAACCATCCGCCACCTTGAGCTTGGCATCCAAGGCAAACAGCAGCGGCAGGCGAGTGGGGTCGCGCGGGTTAATGTTTTCTTCGCGGCAGGTGTGCCACCAACAGCGGCGCAATCCAGTATTGTTTTGTTGCGCAGTGCTCAGCACCACGGCTGGGGAGTGATGCAAAAAACCACCGAAAGCGTGCTTGCAAAAGAGATCGTAGTTTTTTGTGTACAAGATGAACTCATGCCAAAGATCATCAGCGACCTGCGAAGGCATCGCGACAAACTTACAGCCACTTTTCAAGTAAGCCAGGAAGAATTGCCTGAGTGCATGACTGACAAGTTGGCATTCTTTTAAGCTCAACTCAGGCCGCCGCTTGCGCAGACGCTCGAAAAGCCCATCGGGCAGAGAGTAGGTGCGAATGTATTCCGCGCGGCGCGCTTTGCGCAGCTTGTTCCACATCACGATCAGCGTGGCGGTTAATATTAGTAAAGTGATAAAAAGCGGAAAAGTCATACAAGGGCTCCCAAGGGCTTAAAGCGTCATGTCCACCAGAATTTAAACGATAATGGGTGACTTTAGCTTTATCGCACCGATTTTTTTGATAACCCCACCCCTTCTTGGCAGGACCCTCCATGCAAACAGAAACCTTTATCACAGGCAAAGACGCCTCGCTCGAATCCTCTATCGCCTCTATGACTGGCAAGCTTGCAGCCTTGGGCTTCCATGTTGAAGAGCGCACCTGGCTCAACCCGGTAGAAGGCATCTGGTCGGTGCATATCAGCGAGCGCGATTGTCCGCTGATGTTCACCAACGGCAAGGGCGCCACCCGGCTTGCGGCACTGGCGAGCGCACTGGGCGAGTTTTTCGAGCGCCTCTCCTGCAACTATTTCTGGACGCATTATTATCTGGGCGAGGCGATTGCCAATCGCGACTTCACGCACTACCCGCGCGAACAATGGTTTAAACATGACGAGGACGGCCATTGGCCAGAAGCATTGCTCACGCCAGAACTGCACCGGTTCTACAACCCGGAAGGCGCGGTAGATGCCAGCGCGCTGGTGGACCTCAACTCCGGCAACGCCGAGCGCGGCATTTGCGCGCTGCCCTACATCCGCGAACGTGATGGCGCTAGTGTGTGGTTCCCGGTCAACATCATCGGCAACCTGTATGTGAGCAACGGCATGTCGGCGGGCAACACGCGCAACGAAGCGCGTACACAAGCGTTATCGGAAATCTTCGAGCGTTACGTCAAGTTCCGCATCATTGCCGAAGGCCTATGCCTGCCGGATGTGCCGGAGGACGTGATCGCGCGCTATCCGCGCATCGCAGCGGGGGTCAGCGCCCTGCGCGCCGCTGGCTTCGGCATCCTGGTCAAAGACGCATCGCTGGGTGGGCAGTATCCGGTGATGAACGTGACCTTGCTCAACCCGCACGACCAGGGTTGTTTCTCCAGCTTCGGCGCACACCCGCGCTTTGAAATCGCCCTGGAGCGCGCCTTGACCGAGCTGCTGCAAGGCCGTGCGCTGGATGCGCTGAGCGGCTTTCCCGAACCGGGATTTGATCTGGATGAAATCGCCCATGCACAGAATCTGGAAATTCACTTCGTCGACTCCAGCGGCATCATCAGTTGGAACTTCCTCGGCGATAAGCCCGATTTCGCCTTCAGCGATTGGAATTTCAGCAACACCACCGAAGAAGACTATACCTGGTCGGTCGAGCGCATCCACGCCGAAGGGCGCGATATTTACGTCGCCGACTACACCCATCTGGGCGTCTACGCCTGCCGCATCTTCGTACCCGGCATGTCCGAGATCTATCCGGTCGACGATTTGGAATATGAAAACAACAGCGTCGGCAACGACATCCGTTCCCCGATTCTGCATCTATCGGATCTGGACGACGACGAATGCAAAGACTTGTTGGAAACCTTGAACGAACTCGGCCTCGCCGACCAGCGCCCGGTCGCGGCGCTGATCGGCCTCGCACCCGATGCAGGCTCCTTGTGGAAAGACTTGCGCGTGGGCGAGTTAAAAACCCTGCTGGCGCTGGCCATCGGTGATGAAGAAGCCACGCGCGAAGGCTGCGACTGGGCGCGCCATTTCGCCCAGTTGAACGAACAGCGCCGACGCGTTTACCTGTGCATTGAGAACTTGCTGAATCTGGGCGATGCCGCTCCGTACACCGACGCGCTGAAACAACTCTACGGCACGGACACGCTACAACAAGCAAAAGCGCTGCTCGATAAAGAGCAACGCTTCTTTGGTCTACACTCGCCGGGGCTCGCGCTACAGGGTTGCGACATGCATCAGCGGCTGCTCGCTGCTTATGGCAAGCTGCACGCGCATTAATTGCCAGATGCCCGGTTTCGCATTGCAGATTCGCTATCCGGGCAATACAATACACACTCGGAGGTGTATATGAGAACCAATATTATTTTAGACGACAAGCTTGTCACTGAAGCAATGAAGCTAACCCACGCCAAAACTAAACGTGAGGTCGTGGATCTCGCGCTACGTGAGATTGTCGCGCTTCGAAAGCGCAAAAACGTGCTCGACTTGGTCGGGCAAGACTTGATCGCGCCGGATTACGACGTGCGCGCAGTGCGTGCGAGCATGAATCGTGGTACTCGTTGATAGTTCGGTCTGGATAGACCTGCTCAGGAATCAATCCACCCCTCAAACTGCCGTATTACGAAAGCTCCTGGAAGACAACGCCGCCGCCCTCGCACCCGTTGTCTATCAGGAAATACTGCAAGGGGCGGCATCGGCCGAGCGGCTGATAAAGTTGCGGAAATATTTTTCTACACTCCCCTTCTTGCTCCCCACCCACCCCATCAAAACATACGAAAAGGCAGCCGAACTCTATGCGCATTGCCGCTTTCGTGGCTATACGCCGCGCAGCCCGCATGATTGCCTTATCGCACGCATTGCCATTGAGCATAACGTGCGATTGCTGCACGATGATCGGAATTTTGACACGCTTGCATCGATCGAACCGAAGCTGAAACTGTTTGTTGCTACGAAAAAGCAGACTGATAAATGATTGGGATTTCGACCAGCTAGGGTGTGGCAGTGAAGTAGGGAATGCTACGCTTCTAGACCTAACCCCATTTTTTGTGCATTTGTGAACAAGGCGGGTTGAATATAAAAGCGCGTGGGCTTTTCAAGCTGTCGAGAATGTTGCAATACAAGACGCGACCCCGCGCTCCTTTTGCTAGCGGCAACGCAATTTTTTGGAATGGAAACCAACATAATGGACAGCCTCTTGATGTAGTTGCTTTTCATGAATTAGGCCACACGCCATATGGTGGTTCTTACCGCGATCACATTAATGGCAGTCATCCCGGACCGCTCGGGAATGTCGCACGAACGAATCGCTATATACAACGTAACGGGCGGGGTAATACAGTAAACATATATAGAGACCGAACCGGTTGTTACTTACCGTCTGGTTATCCTACGGGTTGCTGAAAATGTTTTCTATATATTGTGTTTTGCAGCAACTGGATAAGGGTTGATGCGAGGAAGAAAATGATGGTTAAAAAATTATTGCTAGCATGGCTCATAGGCGCATCGTTGTGTCTTCTGCCTTTTTTAGCTTACGGCGCTAATCGAGCAATTGAGCCGTCACCTGAATTGCTAAAATTGGTTGGTGTAAGCACTTATAAAATATCCGAGGATATTCGCATAAAAGTTTCGCCAGATGACGTCAAATCTCCTCGTGGTATAAGCGCTTGCGACAACTCGACATATGTTAATTTGTTCTTAAGTTCTAAAATCACTGGGGTAACAAGTATAAAAGTTGCCATCGAAACAGAATCGCTTAAGCAGCAGGCAAAGCTCTTTTCCATTTATAACGACGGGGGATTAAGTCGTCCGTATATGTCCCATAGATTATTGTTGAACCTCAATCAGCATCAGAGGCTTGGGATTGTTATGAATATTTGGGTTTTTTATTTCACTGATAAAAATGTATATGCGAATCTTGTTCAAGCCCAGTGTGCTGATCTGTATTAGCAAGCACGTTTTAGTAGCATTAGTAGCACGTTTGGGGTCACCCTTAGCCGCCCCCAATCAAGACCGATAGGGTCAGGCCTTACATTTGACACCCCCTCCAAGCTTGCGCTAATCTCAGCCCACTGTGGTTTTTCAGACGGGCGGAAATGGCAAGATCCCTACGTATCGAGTTTGCTGGTGCGCTCTATCATGTCACTGCGCGCGGTAATGTCCAAGCTGACATATACGCAGACGACAGTGATCGTGAGCAGTTTTTATCTTTGCTGCAAAATACCGTTGAGCGATATGACTGGTATTGCCACGCCTACTGCCTGATGGACAACCATTATCATCGGTAATCCCCCCGCTTTTAGCAGTTTTCAGAAGTAGAACTATGCGGCCATGGCCAACCGCTGTTTCGGGGTGAACCCGTCCAAGGCCATGTTCGGGCGGTAATGATTGTAGTGGTACATCCACTGCGTGGCGAATAGCCGTACTTCTTCCAGGTTCGTCCAGTAGTACTGCGACAACCACTCGTAACGCACTGTTCGGTTGAATCGCTCAACATAGGCATTCTGTTGCGGCTTGCCGGGCTGGATGTAATCAAGCTGGATTCCGCAACGTGCGGCCCATGCTTGAATCAGTCCGCTGATGTTCTCCGGCCCATTATCGCAGCGAATCACCGATGGCGTTCCGCGCCATTCGATGATCTGATCGAGCGCCCGAATGATGCGCTCTGGCTGTCGGTCAGCCGGATCAGCCAATTGCCGATGAGCTCGTTCTCAACATTGCGCTTGGCTTCGTAGCGGTAGCAGGTCTGGCTGACAGTGAATATCTCGCAGGCCAGGCGGATAGCAACGCCTCGTTGCGCCACGGCACATTGGGCCATCTCACGGCGTCGAGATGGCCTCACCACTTTTTTGCCATCGCGTCCTTGAGTATCTCAGCCTTTAGCCGTTCCTCGGCATACATCTTCTTGAGTCGGGCGTTCTCCAACTCCAATTCCTTCATCCGAGCCATCATGGAGGTGTCCATACCGCCGTATTTCGCCCGCCATTTGTAAAACGTCGCCGAGCTGACACCTATGTCCCGGCACAACTCCGATACCGCCAGACCCGACTCGACGCGCTTGAGCGCTTCCATGATCTGGCTATCCGTGAATTTCGACTTCTTCATGCAGAATCTCCTCGTAATGAGAAAATTCTACTTCTGATCGCTACCTTTTTGCGGGGGGATTACCGTACTCCTCACATCTCAATGCGGTGCATGTTTTAAGTTTTCGCTTCGTCATGACATCACTGTGATCTATTTGAGGCGCCCGACTGATGACGCCGAACATGTATTCCGCCGTGCTCATTGAGCGCGCTTAGCAGCGCCTTCAGATCATCCAGCGTTGCAGACCGCGCGTATTCGTCCATTACCCGCGTTTCGCGGCAAGTGCCGCCATGCCACGTGCTAAGCAGTCTTGCCAGTGCCGGTTCGCGGCCTCATGCGTGTGAAAGCGGTAGATACCCTTTGGAATGAAGGTGCTGGGATTCAGGTGGCTGATGGTTTCGTTGAACAGCGCGCCCGCCGCGAGTAAGGCGCCGGAAGCGTGTAGCGTTATAGGTGGTTCTGTGCGGCGGCCAATAGTTTTCATGTCAAATAATATCGAGGTGGTCGATCCCCGACATGATGTCTCGATCTTTCGATTCCTGACCGTGCAGCTTGATTTTGAGGCGCAGGTCGTTGAGCGAGTCGGCGTTTCTGAGCGCATCTTCGTAGGTGATGAGCCCGGCTTCATACAAGGTGAATAAATGCTGGTCGAAGGTTTGCATGCCCAGTTCACGCGATTTGGCCATGATTTCTTTGATCTCATGCACCGCGCCTTTGAAGATGAGGTCGGCGATGAGGGGGGAGTTGAGCATGATTTCTACCGCGGCGACGCGACCCTTGCCTTCGCGGCGCGGGAGCAGGCGCTGCGAGATGAAGGCTTTCAGGTTCAGCGACAGGTCCATCAATAATTGATCGCGCCGGTCTTCCGGGAAGAAGTTGATGATGCGATCCAGCGCCTGGTTGGCGCTGTTGGCGTGCAGAGTCGAGAGGCACAAGTGGCCGGTCTCAGCGAAGGCGATGGCGTAATCCATGGTTTCGCGATCGCGAATCTCGCCGATCAAAATCACGTCTGGTGCTTGGCGCAGGGTGTTTTTCAGCGCCGAGAACCAGCCGTCGGTGTCCACGCCGACTTCGCGCTGGGTGATGATGCATTTGTTGTGTTCATGCACGTACTCGATCGGGTCTTCAATCGTGATGATGTGGCCTTGCGAGTTTTCATTGCGGAAGCCGACCATGGCGGCGAGCGAGGTCGATTTGCCGGAGCCGGTGCCGCCGACAAAAATCACCAAGCCGCGCTTGGTCATGGAGACATCGCGCAGCACCTCGGGCAAGCCCAGCTCTTCAAATTTGGGAATTACCGAGTTGATGGTGCGGCAGACGACCCCGGTACGACCCTGCTGAATGAAAGTGTTGACGCGAAAGCGTCCGATCTCAGGCGGGCTGATGGCGAAATTGCATTCCTTGGTGGATTCAAATTCGTACGCTTGTTTGTCGTTCATGATGGCGCGCGCCAGCTCCATGGTGTGCTGCGGCGTCAGCGTCTGGTTCGAAACCGGGGTGATGCGGCCATCGATCTTGATTGCGGGTGGGAAGCCCGCGGTCAGGAAAAGATCGGAGCCCTTCTTGCTCACCATCAGGCGCAGCAAGTCATTCATGAATTTCTGTGCTTGTTCGCGATCCATTCAGACTCTCCAAGTGTAGTGTTTCACGCTAAACGGCGCTTCCAGCGAGGCCCTGAGCGGTCAGCCGCAAGGCGCGCTTGCGCAGGAATAGCCATTCTATTTCAAGCAAGCGCAACGCCGCGGATGGCCGCTCAGGGCATCGCCCGGAGGGAGCCCCCCAAAAACGCCATGACCGCGTTGCGCCACTTGGCAATAGAATGACTATTGCCTGCGCGCCGCGCCTTGTCCTGGCGTTTTTGGGGGGCTCTGGAAGCACCGTTTAGCGTGAAACACTACACTAGAGCTTCGCGTCTTTACGCGCTGCTTTGCGCGCTTCCACTTCGGAAATGACATTGCGCCGAATCATGTCTTGCAGGCATTGTTCCATGGTCTGCATCCCGAGCGCTTGCCCCGTTTGAATTGACGAATACATTTGCGCAACTTTGTTTTCACGGATCAGGTTGCGAATCGCCGGGGTGCCGATCATGATCTCGTGCGCGGCGACACGGCCGCTGCCGTCTTTGGTTTTTAGCAGCGTCTGCGCGATGACGGAACGCAAGCTTTCCGACAGCATGGCGCGAATCATTTCTTTTTCCGCCGCCGGGAACACGTCCACGATCCGATCCACGGTTTTTGCCGCAGAGCTGGTGTGCAAGGTGCCGAATACCAAGTGGCCGGTTTCGGCTGCGGTTAAGGCTAAACGTATCGTCTCCAAATCGCGCAACTCACCCACTAGAATCACATCCGGGTCTTCGCGTAGCGCGGAACGCAAGGCGTTGGTGAAGGATAAGGTGTGCGGGCCGACTTCCCGTTGGTTAATGAGGCATTTTTTGCTTTCGTGTACGAATTCGATCGGATCCTCGAGCGTTAAAATATGGCCGTAATCGTTTTCGTTCACCTCATTGATCATGGCGGCCAGGGTGGTGGATTTACCGGAGCCGGTCGGGCCGGTTACCAGCACGATGCCATTCGGTTGCTGGCATAAGTCTTTAAAGATGGGTGGGCAGTTCAATTGTTCCAAGGTCAATACCTTGGATGGAATGGTGCGGAAAGCCGCCGCTGCGCCGCGATTTTGGTTGAAGGCGTTGACGCGAAAGCGCGCCAGATTGGGGATCTCGAACGAGAAATCGACTTCCAGGTTTTCTTCGTAGTTCTTACGCTGGCCATCGTTCATGATGTCGTACACCATGCTATGCACGCCCTTATGATCGAGCGGCTCAACATTGATGCGGCGTATATCGCCATTGACACGGATCAGCGGCGGCAACCCAGCCGAAAGATGCAAGTCGGAGGCTTTGTTCTTGACCGAGAAGGCCAGCAGGTCGGCGATTTCCATTTATAATTCCCTATTTATGCGGTATTGGCGTCGAAGGTGAATTTTTGGCAATCAATTTTCCTTCTTTATGCCGCTGCCAACCCATTATGACAACAATCTCAAACGCATTGCAAGCCGTGCGCGAGCGTATAGCACGTGCCGCGGTGCAGTGCGGCAGGGCGCCGGCGTCGATTGCCTTGCTGGCGGTGACTAAGACCTGTGGCCCCGAAGCGATCCGTGCCGCCTATGCCGAAGGCCAGCGCGCCTTCGGCGAGAGTTACGCGCAGGAAGCCTTGCCTAAAATCGCGGCGCTGGCGGATCTGGATCTGGAATGGCATTGCATCGGCCCGCTGCAGAGCAACAAGACCAAACCGATCGCGGAACATTTCGCTTGGGTGCACGGCGTGGATCGCGCCAAAATCGCCCAGCGCTTATCCGAGCAGCGCCCCCCCGAGCTGCCGCCGCTGAATATATGCTTACAAGTGAATGTGAGCGGCGAGTCGAGCAAAAGCGGGGTGGCGCCGACGCAACTCGCGGCGCTGGTGCGCATGGTCGCCGCTTTGCCGCGCCTCAAGTTGCGTGGTTTGATGGCGATTCCGGCGCCGACCGAGGATATGGCGCAGCAGCGTGCCGCGTTTCACGTTGTGCGCGAATTATTTGAGGAACTGAATAGACAAGGCTTCGCGCTGGATACCCTGTCGATGGGCATGTCGCATGATTTGGAAGCGGCGATTCAAGAGGGCGCGACCATTGTGCGGGTGGGGTCGGCGATATTTGGGGAAAGAAGGAAACCATTATGAAAATTACTTTTATCGGCGGCGGCAATATGGCCGGCGCTTTGATCGGCGGCTTGATACAGCGGGGCTTTCATCCCGGCGACATTCATGTTGTGGAAATCAATGCGGATGCGCGCGCCACGCTGACGCGCGCATTCAAACTTAAAACGTATGCCGGCATCAGCGCCGAAGCGGTGCAAACCGATCTCATCGTGCTGGCGGTTAAGCCGCAGCAGTTGTGCGCGGTAGCCGGTGAGTTGAAACCCTTGCTGCGTAAGCAGTTGGTAATCTCGATCGCCGCCGGGGTGCGCGCGCAAGATCTGGCGCGCTGGCTCGGCGATTACGCGCGGCTGGTGCGCGCCATGCCCAATACGCCCGCGCTGGTGCGCGCCGGGGTGACCGGTCTGTATGCCTTGCCGGAGGTCAGTAGTGCCGAGCGCGGCCAAGCGCAGCAAGTGATGGAAGCCGTCGGCGCTTGCGTCTGGCTGGAGGAAGAAGCGCAGATGGATGCGGTGACGGCGGTCTCCGGCAGCGGCCCAGCCTATGTGTTTTATTTCATCGAGGCGCTGGAAGCGGCAGCGCTGGCGTTGGGATTAAGCCCGGCGCAAGGGCGCGAACTGGCGCTCGCCACCTTCCTCGGCGCAGCGCAACTTGCGCGCCAGAGTCACGATGACCCCGCGACGCTGCGCGCTAAAGTGACCTCAAAAGGCGGTACCACGGAGCGGGCGATTTTATCCCTGGAGCAGGCGGATGTTAAAAACTTGATTCAGCGCGCGGTGCTATCTGCGGCGGAGCGCTCCCGGGAATTAGGTGATGAATTAGGAAAACTGGGTTAATTCCTTGAGTTATCCTTGAGTTATCCGGGGTTACCTGCAAAAATGCAGGCTGCATGTTAATCAGCGCTTTAATCTTTCTTCTCGACAGCGTGGCCACTGCCTTCGTCGCAGTGCTGCTGCTGCGGTTTCATTTACAGGCGACGCGCGCCTCCTATAACAATCCCCTGTCGCAATTTGCCATGACCCTCACCGATTTCGCGGTGAAGCCGATGCGCCGCATCATTCCCGGTCTGTGGGGGCTCGATCTTGCAACGCTGTCGGTTGCCTGGCTAGTCGAGTTGATACTGATTGCGATCGTGGTGGCCTTGTCCGGGCGCGGGGCGGAGATGGGGCTGGGATTGGCTGGTGGCGTCGCGCTGGCAGCCTTGATGGAGCTGATCAAGATCGCGCTGTGGATGGTGATTCTGTTGCAGTTCATGTTGTTCGTCATCAGCTTGGCCAACCCGTATAGCCCGTACATGAGCCTGCTCAACGCCATGAACCGGCCTTTCGCGCGCCCGATCCAGAAAATTTTGCCGCCGATCGGCAATATCGATTTGTCGCCAATGGTCGTGGTGTTGATTTGCTCGATGCTCTTGCAATTCATTTTGCCGTGGCTGGCTAGCCTAATTCATGCAGGCTTAATGTGAGATGGCAAGCTGGTACCGGCGCGACGCCAAAAAAGGCTGCCTGGTGCTGACGCTGCATATTCAACCTGGCGCGCGTACGACCCGCGTGGTCGGGCCCATTGCGGAGGCTTTAAAAATCCAGATTCAAGCTGCACCAATCGAAGGCCAGGCCAATGCAGCGCTGGTGAAATATTTGGGCCGGGCGTTTAAAGTGCCGGCCGCGCAAGTGATCGTGAAGCAAGGCAGTCATGGCAGACTCAAAGTGGTGGAGGTTTACGACTCCACTGTGCAACCGGAATCATTGTGGGCAAACGCATGAGCGCACTGCTGGAAAAACAGGTCAGGGATTACCAACAATGGCGCGACGAGCTGGCCGCCGCCATTACCGTCTATCAAGATTGGTTGGACGATCACCAAGAATTTGAGGCGCAACAGTCGCTCAAGTTGTATGACCTGCTGGAGAGTTTAAAACAGGATCACGTTACGCTCGCCTTTGTGGCTGAATTTTCGCGCGGTAAAAGCGAGCTGATCAACGCGCTGTTTTTCGCCGACTTCAAGCAGCGTTTGCTGCCCTCCGATGCGGGGCGCACCACCATGTGCCCGACCGAACTATTCTACGATCCGCGCGAAGAGCCCTTCATTCGCCTGCTGCCGATCGAGACCCGCTATCGCGACGAGACCATCAGTCAATTCAAGCGCAAGCCGATCGAATGGGTGAGTACGCGGCTCAACCTCGATTCCGCCGACGCGATGATGGAGGCGATGCAAAGCCTCA
>JADMJT010000071.1 GCA_018781585.1 Burkholderiales bacterium | reverse complement strand
TGAGCCACTACCACGCCGATCATGTGTATGGCTTGCAGGCCTTCAAGGCGCTCGGGGCTGAAATCTGGGCGCATGAAGGCGGCAAGGAATATTTCGCCTCCGACGAAATGGAGCGGCGCTTGGCGCAGCGGCGCGAGGAACTGTTCCCGTGGGTGGATGAAACCACCAAAGTGTTGTTGCCCGACCGTTGGCTGAGCGGCGACGAGGATTTTGAATTGGGCGGCGTGCATTTCGTAGTGCGCTTTGTCGGGCCGGCACATTCCCCAGAAGATCTCGCACTATTCGTGCAACAAGACAATGTGCTGTTTGCCGGTGATTTAGTGTTCAAAGGCCGCGTGCCCTACGTCGGTGCGGCCGACTCCAAATCCTGGCTCGCCTCGCTCGACAAGCTGCTCGTCTTCCATGCAAAAGTGATGGTGCCAGGGCACGGCGGCGTCTCGCATAACGCCAAAAAAGATCTCACCCTCACCCGCAACTATCTCTTGTACCTGCGCAAGACCATGGGCCAGGCCGTGGCAGAATTGACGCCGTTCGACGAAGCCTATGCCAAAACGTCTTGGAAGCAATTCGAGAAGCTGCCCGCCTTCAATGAAGCCAATCGGGCGAATGCTTACAACACGTATATTTTGATGGAGAAAGAGTCGCTGAAATGAGGCGTCAGGATTCAGGATTCAGGATTCGGGAGTCATGGAAAAACAGGGGGAGGATTTTTTCGACGCCCGACGCCCGACGCCTGAATCCTGAATCCTGAATCCTAACATGCGTCTCCTCTCCATCCTCTTCCCGGTCTTCGCCATCATCGGCCTCGGCTGGTGGTATGGACGCGGCAAGCGGCTCGATCTGGGCGTCACGAATCAAATCGCCATGGATGTGCTGGTGCCGGCGCTGGTGTTCGCCGCCCTGGCGTCGAAATCATTTGATCTCACGCGCTATGCCCAGCTCGCATTAGGCGGTGTTGCGGTGGTCTTGGGCTCCGGTTTGCTCGCCTATCCTTTCGCCCGCCTGCTTAAGGTTCAGCTTAAAACCTTCGTCCCGCCGATGATGTTCAACAACTCCGGCAATATGGGCATCCCGCTCATGGTTTTAGCATTCGGCGATGCGGCATTGGCGGGGGCGGTGGTGTTGTTTTTGGTGGAGATGTTCCTGCACTTTTCACTTGGCGCCTACATGCTCGATCACCGTATGCGGCTCGCGCAATTGCTTCGCACGCCGGTGATGATTGCGACGCTGCTTGGTATCACTGTCAGCCTAAGCGGCTTGTCCTTGCCAACTCCATTGCACACGGCAGTGAAAATGGTGGGCGACGCATCGATTCCAGTGCTGCTGTTCGCGCTGGGCGTACGCTTGAATGAAGTGTCGTTTAAAGATTGGCGTATCGGTGTAGCCGGGGCATTACTCTGCCCCGCAACCGGCCTGGCAATGGTAGCGTTGGTGACACCCTTCATCCTGCTCACCCCCTTGGAGCAAAGCCTGCTGCTGATTTTCGGCGCCCTGCCGCCGGCGGTGTTGAATTATCTGATGGCGGAACAATATCGCCAAGAGCCGCAACGCGTGGCTTCCATCGTGCTGCTGGGTAACTTGGCCGCGCTGGCGATCATGCCCGTCGTATTGGCCTTTGCTTTGCAATGACGCATTTAGAAAAAAATGCCGTGCCACTTTATACGGCCTTTTGCATTGAGCTTATGCTTGCCGGAAAAATGAGCGGCCGGAAAATGCAAAAAGACCCAGCGCGCCAATTGCCAGTAGCGCCAGGGCGGGTGGTTCACTAATGAGCGCAAGCTGGCCCGTTAAGGTTCCGGCACTCGTGACAATTTCCACGTAGGTATTGCCACTGAGTAGACTATTCATGCCAGCGATGGGGAATAAGTCTCCCAAGATGAGGCGCGAGGTACCTAGCCCAAGCAAATCTTCAAAAAAGGCAGGCATTAAATCCAAGAGCGTCGCGCCGGGCGTAAGCGGTGTGCCTTCCCGTATCTGCGCCAAGCTAATGTCCAACATCGACAAGTTAGATAGCGCGAGTGCTAAATCCAACTCCCCAGTGCTGGTATCAATCATAAAAGAAAATGACCCAAAAGCACCCGAGGGCAGACTGGTGAGCCCGCCTTTGCCCGGCATCACCTTGGCATTGGGATCGAGATGGCGCCCGGTAATCGTGTACTGATAGCCGTTGATGTCTTTCAGATTCGGATCAATAAAGTACATAAGATTTGCGGCAGTTCTATCCTCATGATTACCGTGCGCTTTTTTTTCGAGATTGAGATCCGTGGCGAGGGCACCCGGCAGTTTAAGGCCACCCTTGCCGACCTCATCTTTTACGCCGATACCGGGCAAGGGTATCTTGTTTCCGGGCAACTCCCCGGCATCCGGCGCAACCGTGTGCTCAACATCGCCCGCTGTAATTTCGAATATATCGTTATTGTTAAGTCCCTTGTCAGTTTCCTTGAACGATGCCGTCATCTTCCATTTCTGTTTATTCATATCCATAGGATCGGTGCAGGAAACGGCATAATTATTATGATTAGCGTTGGCATTAATGTTGCCGTGGATGATGACCCCCGCGAAGCGGGTATCGTGACCAGCACATGAAGACACGAGCGCGCCCGCCCAAGACGATCCATACATGCCAAAAAACAATGACATAATGACGAACCGGCAACCTTGATCCATGACGTTATTACCAAACTTTGATAGGTGCATGATGTGGGCTCCTCACTTGTGCGTGATTATTTCAATGAAGCGCGAGACTCATTTTCCCGATGAAAATAATTAGCGTAGAACTTTCTGGAAGAATATCAAGGCCAATGGGATAGCATAAAGCCGCACAAAATAGATCAGAAAAAGCGTGAATAAGCTGAACTAACTAACCAACCAATGAATCTCCTCCGTTTATCCTGTATATACCCGTGGCTCTGTGAACTGCGGTTTAGCGTATTTAGCATGAATTTAAGTCCTGTCCGATGACGACTCCGTTGCCGATCAACAACACCGACGTACCCGAAGAGTATGTCGGGGCCTGGCGCAAGCGTTCGAATATCGAGCGCGGCTTTTGGCTGCAAACGCACCGCTTGCACGCCAGCTTGGCGATTCCCGTCGATCGTCCGGATTTCTCGGGGCGGCAGTCGTGGGCGGATTTCAGCGACGAAGAGTTGATGCTGCTCGCGCAACAAGGTGGCGTGTCAGGCGCTTGCATCGCACAGGACGATATCCTGCATCGGCGGCGACAGATCGATTACTTGCCGCGCCGGGGCGACCCCTATCTGCGCCGGATGCGGCGTGACGCGATGCTGCTGAAAGAAGAAACCCTGGATGGGCGCGAGCAAGTGGTGTGGGAATTGTTGGCGGATGGCCAACATGAAATTATCGCGCTGCGGTTTCAAGATGCGGGCATCGGCCCGGATAGTGACGATCAACGCCGGGGCTACTTGCTCGTGGTGGGGATGTATTTCCTATTTGTGCGTGATCGAGTCGTGGCGACGCAGCGTGCCGATTCGTTGGCGACCTTGATCGAGCTGAAGGAACCGGGACGCGCGCAGATCATCGAGCTATTGGATTTTGAAATCTCGTTTGGCGCCCGCCCAGCGGATAACAGTCCCTGGCTCATTAAGCATTCGACTATCCCCTATCGCGAGGGCCGGCCGCTCATGGATAACGGCACCTTGGCGCAGATCGTCGACCAAGCGGGACAAGAACCGCGCCAAGTGCGCTGGAGCGGCAAGCACTTTCTGCGCTATTGGTCACTCGACGAACACCAGCCAGCGCTATAACGTGAAACTCGCGAAGCGAACCTAAGTCCCTCTCCCCCACTCGTGGGGCTGCGGAAGGGTCGCTGCGTAGCAGCGGGGTACCCGCCGGCGTCCCCCTTGCGGGGAGGGAAACGGTCATGGCGAATTTCATTATATGGGGTGGCCATTGCCATGACCGTTAGTCGCGCTTCAAGAAACGCAAAAAGTAGTTGCTCTGCATCAGCGGCCGGTCTTCCGCCAAGCGGAAGCCGGCCGCTTCGATTTCCCGTATCACTGCCGCTTTGTCGGTGCGCACATGCTCCATCACCCAAGCCGAGCTTTGTCCGGCTTTGCGTTCATAGTCGACGATGATTAGCGCCCCATTCGGCTTCAGCCCGCGGTGGATAGAAGCCAACATTTGCTTGGGAAATTCGAAGTGGTGATAAGTATCGCACACGAAAGCGATATCGACCGAGCCGAGCAGCAGCATGGCATCGGTCGCTTCGTTGACGATGCCGG
>JADMJT010000113.1 GCA_018781585.1 Burkholderiales bacterium | reverse complement strand
TATTGCCGCGGCCGCTTGTTTTTACCAATGGGTGCTTCGATATCCTGCATCGCGGGCATGTGACTTATCTCGCCCAAGCCCGCGCCTTGGGCGCGAGCTTGATTGTCGGCGTCAATGGCGATGCTTCGGTGAAGCGACTGGGCAAGGGCGATGACCGGCCCATTAACCGCCAAGAAGATCGCATGATGGTTCTCGCCGCATTGGAAGCCGTGTCGATGGTCACGCTATTCGACGAGGACACCCCGCTTCAACTCATTCTCGACATGCATCCCGATATTTTGGTCAAAGGGGGTGATTGGAACATGGACAGTATCGTCGGCGCCAAGGAAGTACTCGCCTGGGGTGGGCAAGTGCATTCCATTCCCTTTCTTCACCAGCGCTCCACCACCGAACTCGTCGAGCGTATTCGCGGTTAAAACCCTGGCCATCTCGTTATATGCTACCCGACGCCTTTTGCCGCCGCCTCTCTCTACTGTTAGGGCCGGATCGTTTCTTCACCGATCCGGCGTCTTGTTACGTATATGGCTACGACAATAGCCGCAACCATTGCGTGCCCGAAGCAGTCGCGTTTCCGCTCACTACCGAAGAAGTGCAAACCATCGTGCTTGCCTGCAATGAATTCAGCGTACCGCTCACGCCACGCGGCCGCGCGACGGGCACCGCCGGCGGCAGTGTGCCGGAGCAGGGCGGATTGGCGCTGTCGCTGGAGCGCATGCAGCGCATTATCGCGGTGGATCCCGCAAATCGCGCCATGGTGGTCGAGCCCGGCGTAGTAAATCAGGCTGTGCAGGACGCAGCGCGGCCACATGGCTTTTTCTGGCCGCCGGATCCCTCCAGCGCGGCGTATTGTTCCGTGGGCGGCAATTTGGCCACCTGCGCCGGTGGCCCGCATGCAGTGAAATATGGCGTAACACGCGACCATGTGTTGGGCCTGAAAGCCATCACCGGCAAGGGCGACTTCATCAAGACCGGCGCCTATACCACCAAGGCAGTGGTCGGCTATGACCTGACACGCCTCATCATTGGCTCCGAAGGCACGCTTGCCGTGATTACCGAGGCAACCTTGAAACTCACCCCATTGCCAGAAGTGGTGGCGGGCATCACCGCACATTACCGCGACATCGAATCATGCGCGCACGCCATCACGCGCATCATGGCGCAGCCGCATATTCCGAGCGCGTTGGAATTTTTGGATCGGGGCGCGCTGGATTTGATTCGCGCGCATTATCCCGACTTGGTGCCGGCCGATACCCAAGCCATGTTGATGATCGAGGTCGATGGCGGTCAGGCAGAAATCGAATCGAGCCAGCGGGCCGTCATGCAAGCCTGCCAAGACCCGGCTTTGATTCAAGTGCGACCGGTCGCCGATCCAAAAAGTTTATGGGCGGCACGCAAAGCGCTGTCACCCCTCCTGCGCGATATTGCGCCGCGCAAAATCAACGAAGATGTCGTGGTGCCGGTGTCGCGCCTGCCGGAATTGCTGACGGGCGTAACGGCGCTGGCTACGCGTTATCAAATTGCCAACGTCAACTTCGGTCATGCCGGCAACGGCAATATTCACGTGAATTTGCTGGTGGATCCTGATCGTGGCGACGAACTGCAACGCGCGGAAGCATGCCTGAGCGAAGTATTCGATTTAGTGATCCGGCTCAACGGCACCCTTTCCGGCGAGCATGGCGTGGGGATGGAAAAACGGCCCTTCGTAGGGCGCGAGATTGATGCCACAACGATGGCGCTCATGAAAGAACTTAAACGGGTATTCGACCCGAATACGATTCTCAACCCCGGAAAGCTTTTTCCTTAGGGGATTTTACACTCGATCTCTTTCAGCTCGGTGCCGGCATAGGCCGATTTGAGTTGGTTCAATTCCGTGCTTAACTTCGCGTCGGCTTGCAGGATGTGAAAAGCATTGCCTGCCGCGTCACGTTTCAATAGCTTGGCCGATTTCACGCCTTTTTCTTTGAGTTGGTTGAGGCGCACAATCGCCGCCTCTTCGCTCGGATGAGCGGCAAAGGATATCGCCCAACGCCACTTGCCGGTGTCTTCGACCAACTGACCATCGTCGATGCCGAGACCGGCTAACTCTTCCAGTTTTTTCTCCGCCTCTTTTTTGCTTTTTAGCGGCGGAATATAGAGCCAATATTCGTCCACCTTGGGTCGCGTCAGTTTGTCGCCAAGCGCGAGTTTGTCCAGCGCTTGTTGCGCCTGGTCGATTTCTTCCGGCTTGAAGCCGCTCCACTCCATACAGAGTAATTTCGGCGCGACGGTGCCTGGCATGCCCGGCGCATCGGCTGAATTCGCTAATCTAATGCGATCTGCGTTAACGGGCGGGCGTTGCGGCTTTAAGTTTGCGGCACCCTGGTCGCGATGGCTGAAATAGCCGAATACGGCGACATTCACCAACAGCAATATGAAAAATATTAATCTCACGTAGGCTTCTCTTCCTTGGCCAATATCAACAACCCTTCGAGCACCAAATTATCCACGAGTTGGTAGGGCCTGTTAAGGTAAGGCGCCATTAAGTTTGCAGTACCGCCAGTGAGGAGACACGCGACGCTGGCGCCTTGATTTGCATCGAATGCGGCGGCGGCCCGCTCTATCATACCGAGCAAGGCATAGATTACGCCGGTCTGAACAGCATCCGCAGTATTCGTGGGAAAGGTTACAAGCTTTCCTGGTAACGGTTGAATGGCATCCGTACCGTGTGCCAGTGCTGCGCGCATGAGTTGCGGACCCGGCGCGATGAGGCCGCCCAAGAAGGCGCCATTTTCCGCCAGCATATCCACCGTCAGGGCGGTTCCGATCGATACGACCAAACACGGCGCGGAGGTGATCGCGTGCGCAGCGATCAGCGCCGCCCAGCGATCACTGCCAAGTTGTGCTGGTATGTCATACTGGTTGCTGACGCCGCACGCATGGGCTTCGGCTTTAACCCAGTACAAGGCGCTGTTGGGTAGCGCGCGCACCAACGCTTCTTGAAAGGCTTGTCCCGCCACATTGGAAATCACCCCGCGTGTCGGATGCTTATCCAGATAATGCAGCGGGTCGGCGCAAAATTCTGCCAAGGGTGCACGCTGTTGGCTCATCCAAACACGGCCATCGTGATAGCCCCACTTGACGAAACTATTTCCAGCGTCGATCGCGAGCAGCATTGCTAATCCACCACCAGTTGATTGGATGAATACGCAGGTGCGGGCCGCAAGCTCATCTCACCACTGCCGAAGCGCCGTTCCCCCGAGGAGGTATCGAGAATAAGCGCGCCATCCGGTGCCACGCCGCGCACCACGCCGTGCGTTTCGGCGCCGTCCGGCATACGCATAATCACCGGCTTCGCATGGTAAGCATGGGCTTCTTCCCACTCTGCGCGCAATGCTTCAAATCCCTGCGCCTCGAATAACACGAGCATCTCAGCCAAGTGACGTAATGTGCCGCCCAATAAAACATTGCGCGAGACGGCTTCCGGCATGATTGTGTGTAAATCAACCACAGCTTGATCGATTTTATTTTTAACGGGCTCCGGCAAACGCAGATTGAGTCCGACGCCAATGACCGCGCTTGCAGGGCCCATCGCATCGCCTTGCAATTCGATGAGTACACCACCCAGCTTGCGGTAGCCATGCATTAGATCATTCGGCCATTTTAGCTGAATCCCTGAATATCCCAGCTCATGCAACGCGCGCACGAGTGCTACACCCACCGCTAAACTTAAACCGGACAATTGCGACGCGCCGAGGTTAAAGCGCCACAACAAAGAAAAGGTGAGCGAACCACCCAGCGCGCCATACCAAGCGCGGCCGCGTCGTCCTCTGCCCTGCGTCTGCATTTCAGCCACGATACATTGCGCATGCCCCCCCAGGGCTGCGCGTTGCATCAGCAGGAAATTAGTCGATTCGGCTATATCTAGAATTTGCAGATCGATAGGCTGAGCACTAGATCCAAATTGAGTCGCGATCATGTTTCGGTCTAACCATTCGATCGAATCAGCTAACCGATAACCCCGCCCGCGAATTTTAAACAGGCGTACGCCAAATTGATCCAAACCTTGCAAAGCATTCCAGATGCTCGCGCGCGAGACGCCGAATTGCGCGGCAAGGGCCTCGCCGGAGTGAAAAGCACCGTCAGATAAAGTGCGAAGAATGGGGAAGGTGAGCGCTAACATAAAAGGCCAATATAAAACTTTGGCAAATCTTAGCATGGGGGATTGAAGAGCCCCAGAATGAAAAAAGCCCCACCTCTTTCGAGGCAGGGCTTTTTAATTGGGGTGCCTGGCGGTGACCTACTTTCGCACGGGTAATCCGCACTATCATCGGCG
>JADMJT010000029.1 GCA_018781585.1 Burkholderiales bacterium | reverse complement strand
GCGATTTCATAGGCGCGGCGCTGCGCCATTTTCACCGTATCGCCCAGCGCGGTGACGCACAGTACGCGCCCGCCGGCGGTGATGACTTTTTTATCCAGCAACTGGGTGCCGGCGTGGAACACCATGTAATCGTCACCCTTGGGCGGCAGGCCGCTGATCACATCGCCTTTGCGCGGGGTATCGGGATAATTGCCGGCGGCCATCACTACGCCCAGTGCGGTGCGGCGATCCCATTCGGCCTCGATTTTATCCAGCGTGCCAGCCACCGCGTGTTCGAGCAACATCACCAGATCGCTTTTCAAACGCAGCATAATGGGCTGTGTTTCCGGATCGCCCATGCGGCAGTTGAACTCCAACACTTTCGGTACGCCTTGAGCGTCGATCATTACGCCCGCGTACAAAAAGCCGGTGTAGGGGATGCCATCTTTCGCCATACCTTGCACGGTGGGGTGAATCACTTCACGCATGATGCGCGCGTGCAGTTCGGGCGTGACCACCGGCGCGGGCGAATACGCGCCCATGCCGCCGGTGTTGGGGCCTTGATCATTATCCAGCAAGCGTTTGTGATCTTGGCTGGTGGCCATGGCCAACACATGCTCGCCGTCGACCAACACGATGAAGCTGGCCTCTTCACCCAGCAGGCATTCTTCGATCACGACGCGTGCGCCGGCTTCACCCAGCTTTTGGTCGCCGAGCATCATATCTACCGCGGCGTGCGCTTCGTGTTTGCTTTGCGCCACCACCACGCCTTTACCAGCGGCCAGGCCATCGGCTTTGACTACGATCGGTGCGCCGTGCGTCTCGATATACGCATGCGCCGCATCGGCTTGGGTAAACGTGCCATATGCCGCCGTGGGAATGCCGTGGCGCACCATGAAATCTTTGGCGAAATCTTTGGAGGACTCCAACTGCGCCGCCGCTTGGGTCGGCCCAAAAATTTTTAAGCCCGCCGCACGGAACGCATCGACCACCCCAGCCGCTAACGGCGCTTCGGGCCCGACCACGGTGAGATAGATATTTTCCTGCTGCGCGAACGCAAGCAACTCCGGAATGCTGGTCAGCGGCACATTGGCCAAATCCGGGTCGAGCGCGGTGCCGCCGTTGCCGGGCGCAACGTAGATGCGCTGAATGCGCTTTGATTGCGCCAGCTTCCACGCCAGAGCATGTTCGCGGCCGCCGTTACCGATGACAAGTAGTTTCATTTTTGCTTCAAACCTTTTTCACCGCGGAGGACACGGAGGATGCAGAGGAAAGACAAGGCCTAAGAAATTACGCTGCGCCGGTGTGTACACTCGCTTCACTCAGTATCTGAATTACCCTGCGTCCTCCGCGTCCTCTGCGGTTCAACTGTTTTTCAGGTTAATGCCTAAAATGTCGCATGCCGGTGAACACCATCGCCATGCCATGTTCGTCCGCCGCCGCGATCACGTCTTCGTCGCGTAGGCTGCCGCCGGGTTGAATCACGGCGGCGATACCTGCCGCGGCAGCTTGGTCGATGCCGTCGCGGAAGGGGAAGAAGGCGTCCGAGGCCATGACCGAGCCGGCGACGGTTAAACCCGCGTGCTCGGCTTTGATGCCGGCAATGCGCGCGGAATTGATGCGGCTCATTTGACCGGCGCCAACGCCGATGGTCATTTTATCCTTGGCGTAGATGATGGCGTTCGATTTCACGAACTTGGCCACGCACCAGGCAAACAGCAGATCCGACATTTCCGCATCGGACGGTGCGCGTTTCGTCACCACCTTCAATTCGTCATGGAGCGCCAAGTCAGCCTCTTGCACCAGCAAGCCGCCGTTGACCTTTTTGAAATCCAGGCGCGGGGCGGGCTCGCTTGGCCAGGCGCCACATTCCAACAAACGCACATTCTTTTTCGCCGCCGCCACTTCCACTGCCGCGGCGCTTACTTTTGGCGCGATGATCACTTCCACGAATTGCTGCTCGACAATCGCTTTCGCCGTCTCCGCATCCAATTCGCGATTAAAGGCGATGATGCCGCCGAACGCGGATTCGGGATCGGTCTGATAGGCGCGGTTATACGCTTCTAATAAATTCTCGCCGTAGGCCACGCCGCAGGGGTTGGCGTGCTTGACGATGACACAGGTGGGGCGCTCGTTGAATTGCTTGATGCATTCCAAAGCGGCATCGGCGTCGGCGATATTGTTGTAGGAGAGCGCTTTGCCTTGCAACTGGCGCGCGGTAGCGATCGACGCTTCCCGCTCCGCCGAGGTAGTGTAGAAAACCGCGTTTTGATGCGGGTTCTCGCCGTAGCGCAATTCCTGCGCTTGGGTGAAATTCAGATTGAGCTTTTTCGGAAAACCCTCGCTCCGCCCGCGTGAATCGATCGACGTCAGGTAATTGCTGATGGTGGAATCGTATTCGGCGGTATGTGAGAAGGCCTTCTGCGCCAGACTGAAGCAGGTATCACCGCCGATCAGGCCGCCGGTCATATCCATTTCCGACAGCAGCGGTTTGTAATCTGCGGGGTCGGTGACCACGGCGACATGCGCGTAGTTTTTCGCCGCGGCGCGCACCATGGTCGGGCCGCCGATGTCGATATTTTCAATCGCATCGTTGAGCGTGAAATTGGGCCGGGCGATGGTCGCCGCGAATGGATACAGATTCACCACCACCATATCGATCGGCGGCATATTCGCATTTTGCATGGCCAGCACATGGCTCGGATCATCGCGCCGGCCGAGAATGCCGCCATGTATTTTCGGATGCAGGGTTTTCACACGGCCATCGAGCATTTCGGGAAAGCCGGTGTAGTCGCCGACCTCGGTCACCGCGATGCCGTTATCGGCGAGCAGTTTTGCGGTGCCGCCGGTGGATAGAATTTCCACATTGTATTTCTTCAGCCCCCGGGCGAATTCGAGGATGCCTTGCTTGTCGGAAACACTGAGTAACGCGCGCTTAATGATGGCCATGATAATTTCGGTGAGTTATTTGATTTTGTATTGCTGCATTTTCTTGCGCAGTGTGTTGCGATTGATGCCGAGCAATTCCGCGGCGCGGGTTTGGTTGCCTTCGGTGTGGTAGAGCACGGTTTCGATCAGCGGTCGCTCCACGCAAGTCAGCACCATGTCGTACACGGTGCCGGGCTTTTCCCCATCGAGGTGCTTAAAATAGTCGTGCACGGCTTTGCGTACGCAAGCCGAGAGCTCATTGTCTTTCTGTGCCATCCTGCCGTCCCTTATCCGCTGTGGTTCTGCACCGCACCCGCTCTGTGGCGGGTAGTGTTTTTATGCGGCGAGTTCGGTTGCCTGTAATTCGTAGGTCAAACGCGGCGCGTAATCCAATAGCTGCGCAAAAAATGCATTCACCGCGTCGAGTTGCTGCTGTGTCGATTCCAATTGATTCATGCGGTGGCGAAAGCTGGCCGAGCCGATGAGTCCCTTGGTGTACCAAGAAATGTGCTTGCGCGCCATGCGCACGCCGGTGTATTCGCCATAGAAGCCATACAAATCGGCCAAATGATCCACCAGCACATGATGGATTTCGGCGACTTCCGGCTCCGGCAATTTCTCGCCCGTGGCCAGGTAATGCGCGATCTCGCGAAAAATCCACGGCCGGCCCTGCGCCGCACGGCCGATCATCACCGCATCGGCGCGCGTGTATTCCAGCACGAATTTCGCCCTCGAAGGCGTGGTGATATCGCCGTTGGCGATAATCGGAATGTGGGCGCTCGCTTTAATCGCCGCGATGGTGTCGTATTCCGCATTGCCTGAGTAACCGCATGCGCGGGTGCGGCCATGAATCGCCAGCGCTTGGATGCCGGCATCTTGGGCCAGCTTGAGAATAGCCAGTGCGTTTTTGTGATCGCGATCCCAGCCGGTGCGAATCTTCAGCGTTACCGGTACCTTCACCGCCTTCACTACGCTCGCCAGGATTTGCGCCACCAGCGGCTCATTTTGCAATAGCGCGGAACCGGCCATCACATTGCAAATCTTCTTCGCCGGGCAGCCCATATTGATGTCGATGATTTGCGCGCCATTATCCGCGTTGTACTGGGCCGCCTCGGCCATCATCTTTGGATCGGCGCCGGCGATCTGTACGGAAATCGGATCGACTTCGCCCGCGTGATTGGCGCGGCGCTGCGTCTTGGCCGAACCCCACAGCAAAGAATTGCTCGCCACCATCTCCGACACCGCCATGCCCGCGCCCAATTGCTTGCACAACTGGCGGAATGGCCGATCGGTCACGCCCGCCATGGGCGCGACGATCAGATTGTTTTTCAGGGTGTAGGGGCCGATTTGCACTGGGTAACGGATGCCGGAGAAAAGGCTGCCTATTTTATACGCAATCGGCCGC
>JADMJT010000022.1 GCA_018781585.1 Burkholderiales bacterium | reverse complement strand
TCTCCACCATTTTGTATCTCATGCGCGAAACCGGCGCACGCGTACATATCTGCCGACTCTCCAGCCGCGATGGCGTGGAACTCATCCGCCAAGCGAAAGCGGAAGGGCTGCCGGTTAGCTGTGACATTTCGATCAACCACGCGCATTTGTGTGACCGGGACATCGGCTACTTCGATGCCAATGCCAACCTGATGCCGCCGCTGCGCGATCAGCGCGACCGCGACGCCCTGCGCATAGCCCTCGCTGACGGCGCCATCGATGCCCTGTGCTCCGATCACACGCCGGTGGATGAAGATGCGAAACAAGTCCCCTTCGCCGAAGCAGAAACCGGCGCGACTGGATTGGAACTCTTACTGCCACTCACCCTGAAATGGGCCACCGAACAAAAAGTCCCGCTGCTCGACGCACTCGCCAAAATCACCAGCGAACCGGCGCGCATCTTAGGTTTAAACAACGGCCACTTAGGCTTAGGCCAAACCGCCGATGTGTGCATCTTCGACCCTACCGCACCCTGGCGCGTCGAAGCAAAAGCGCTGAAAAGCCAAGGCAAGAACACACCGTTCCTGGGCTACGAAATGATCGGAAAAGTACGCTACACCTTGATGGCGGGGCATGGGGTGTATGAAGGCGGATAAGTAGCCGCACGACCAGATAAGATCCCAATTAATTGATTTTTAAATAAAGCTAATATAAATCTAAGCCGCTTGGGTTTTATCTGAATGCCGACTATACTGTTGATCGATGGACTGCGCGTTACGGTCTATCCAAACGACCACCAGCCAGCGCATGTACATGTGATCGGAAAAGGTTGCGAGGTAATATTTAAACTGAATTGCCCGGAAGGCCCGCCAGAATTACGTGAGAACTACGGCTTTCCAAAAAAGGAACTGGTCAGAATTCAGGCCAATCTAGCCGTCAATTTGGCCATGCTGTGCGAAAAATGGAGCGATATCCATGACGATTACCGATAAAGAAATTGCAGCCGCGAACCAACGCGGGGTGGGGAAAAAAGCGGCCTTCCCAGTCGCAGTTTCGGTTCGTTACGACCGGCGCGTATCGCGCGTTGTCATCACCCTGGCGACGGGTCTTGAACTCGCATTCTCACCGAAACACGCACAGGGGTTGGAGCACGCGCATCCCGCCGATCTCACGGGTGCTGAAATTAGCCCTTCTGGTTTAGGCATCCACTTTCCGCGCCTTGATGCAGACATCTATATCCCCGCTTTACTCGAAGGTTTCCTCGGATCCAAGCGCTGGATCGCAGCACAGATCGGCAAAATAGGCGGTGCAAACAAGAGCGCAGCCAAGACCGCCGCAGCGCGCGCGAATGGCAAGCTGGGTGGACGACCGAAAAAGAAAAAAGAATTGGCCGCCGCTTAAGATTTCTTAACGCCAAATCCTCACATAACGCAAAATCAACCGATTGTCTTCCTTAAAACCATTCGCTATCTTGGTATCTCGGCCTAGCTCCACTTGTAGTTGATTATTCGCGTCAAAAAACTTCGCGCCGCCGATGCGTATCCGTCCTTGATTTTTTCGGTCGCGTTGCTCAACACCGTTAATCGAATTCTCTCCGCCCCAATCATGCAGATACGACATCGACACACGACTGGTGCTGTCGATCTGATAGCGCAAATGAATTTGCGCGTTATAAATCGGTTTCTGTTCGAGGGTTCTGGCGCTCACACCGTATTCATCATTCTTGCCATGCCACACGATGTCACCCACTACATCCAGTAGAAAACGCTCCGACAACGACGTGATATACCCACTGTTGACGCCGACTTTCCAGCGGTTCTCACCCATATTCAAACCTTTGTTCTTATCGTAGTGACCGATGGGTGCAACCACATAGGGAGAAATACCAAAATAATTTTTCTGCGCCGGCGCGTTGATCGCCCACACCGTCACGCCAAAAATGGGATCGATGCAACCCGTCGCCTCCCCCAGCGCCGCAATCGCCCCGCCCGCCGCCTGCCGCCCACAACTCGCGATCACTACGGGGCCAGCCGTCAACGAGCCGAGCGGCCGATAACTCCGGTAAATCGCTTGCACCGTTGTACTATTCAGCTCTTGCCGACCCGCCAGCGCAGCCCCATTCGAGTAGCGTTCCTTGCGATGCGCGTTTTGAAAATACATACCCAAGGCATCCACCCCATGCGGCAAGGCAGTGTATGCGCCCGGCTCAGTATCGATGGCGTGGGATATTGCGGGGTAGAGCAGGAATAGCACGATCGTGCCAAGCGCAGGACGATAGCTGTTTCTGGTCACGCGTGAATCCTCTTATGCATGCCCCTTTTCGGGATCTTTTATAGCGGGGTGTCGCTGAACCTGCAACCATCATCAACGGTAGAGAGAATATAAATCAGATTTTCCTGCCATACAAATATATCCTGCCCGCCTCGACCATAGAAACACCAGTCCCGCACTCGCCACAATCACGATCTCCAACCAAAACGTCCAATGCAATACGAAATTCATCACCCACCAGGATTGTCCTGCCTGTACATGTGCTAAGCGGAAATATTCCAACGATACGGGGTACAGCCAGCGTATCCCCCCGGCGGTTGAATCCAGCACCATATGCCCGAGCGCGGATGAGCCGAAAACCGTGCCGAGCCAAAACCAGGTGCGACTTCGATTCCAAAACAGCACTGCCCATATCAGCATCGCGACCACCCAAAAAATCGGCAGATGCGTCCAATAGCTATGGTGGCCATGTTGTCGATGATCGATGAGGTAAAAATACAGCAAGTCAATGTCGGGTATGATCGCGCCGATCATGCCTGCCACGACCAGCCTGCGCTTGGCGTGCTGACTCAAGCGGCGTAGATGATTCATTCCCACCATCGCTTTTGAGATCAAATAGCCTGCGGGTAAATGTGCGATAAACATGGTGACTGCTTAACGGTTTTTATCTGTTGCTACCCAGGCTTCCGCACCGAGCAACCATGACTCATCTTCATAACGCTGCTTCGTAAAATAGCGCGGCAACGCAAACCGATAAATTAAATAGCTTAGTAACATCGCTTTCTCCTCAAAAAAATCCGCCCAGGCCCAATGGCCCAGGCGGGCAAACGTGCTAGCTGGCGCTAGCACTCCTCTGCGCAAAAACTTGCTTCCAATTCACCTTCACCGTGACTTGCATCAACACGAACAAGGTCAAAATCGCACCCACGGTGATGGTCAAGCCGGTTAGGCCCTTGAAGAAAAAGGCGTAGGAAAACAGCACCAGATACACGACTTGGGCCAAGCCTGCGTAGCCGAAGGCGAAGCGATTGCCGAAGATCAAGCGCAGGTAGCTCACTACCAGGAACACCGACACGGCAGCGGATAGCCCGAATGCCCAAATGAATTCGAGTTGATCCGCGAGGTAGGCGAGCAGCAGGTGGAAGGCGAAGAACGCCGCTGAAATAAACGCGAAGTGCATGGGGTGTATGTCGATCTGCTTCATCACGCCGATCACTAACATAACAACGATGAAAAACAGCAGCGACACCGGTGCAAAGTAAGCGATCTCCCCCGCGAGCGGTCCGGGTTGCAGCTTTTGCGGCATGACCATGCCGATGTTGGCACCGGATACCAAGTGCTTGTAGTCCCAGCTCAAACGCCAACCGGTGTCGGTTTTCTCTTTAACGCCAGGCGCCAGGCCATCGGCGGGGAAATCGATGTCGCGGAAATTGGTATCCATATTGAGTTGGAAATTTTTGACTTCACCCACACCGGAACCGAATTGATAGCGCCAGGAATCCAGGCCTTGCGAACGATAACTAACTTCAACTTGCACAGCCTCGCCGGGCGCTAAACTGAGCACGCCGTTTACGAAACCTGCGCTGGGCGCCGGCGCGGTTTTCCACTCCTTGCTATGCGCGCGGAACACGAAATCGTCATACACCGCTTGCTTGTCGGGGAAGGGAAAAGTAATAGTGAGGTCGCCTGCCTTGCCGCTATCGTTCACGAAGCGATACAGCCCCGCGTATTGCACTTTGTAGGTGGCATACCACAGTAGTCCCTTTTGCCGGTGCGCCAGATCGAAGCCGATTTTGATTTTGCTGGCTTCAAGCGGGAGAGCTGATTGGAATTCGCTTTCTACCAGCTTGAACTTGCGATTGCCCTTTTTATCTTCGCTCTCAATTCGCCGAGTCTCCTTTCCTGCAAGCGTGGCGGTGGGCGCAGTTTGGATTTGCGCGCCGCCCCATAAGCCGCTCACGCCATCTTTTAAACGACCACCGGTTTCATGCGTGCGGCTGAAAATACTGCCACCCAAAATCATCCATGCCAGCGCGGTCGCGCCGAATACCAGGGCAATCGCAATCAGTCGCTTCGTCATTACGCCATCTCCGCGCCGGGCAAGCCGGCCCAGGTGGTGCGCACGCGCTTACCGCTGTCGCTGGTGATTACTTCGTCGTTCGAAATAGCCTTCGGTACCGACAGCAGGATCACCGCCGAACTCAACAACATAGCGGCGACCATGCCGGTAGCCAGGCTCGCCAGCATGAAACGTAAAAAATCGGTGTAAACGGTGCGGGTGAAAACATTGGCGGATTTTGTGTTCATAGCAGCGCTCCTTGGGTGTGGATGACGCTGCCCATTTAAGCCCCCAAATCGGGCGCGGGCAGGGACAATCCAGGCATGCCGGGGATGAATTGTGGCGAAATTGTGGCAGCGGATTCGGCCCGCTTCACACGCGCATGAGATCGGGTATAGTCGCCGCCATGGGAAGATCCATTGCGATTGTGGAAGACGAGCCCGCGATTCGGGCCAACTACGCCGATGCGCTGCGCCGCCAGGGCTATGAGGTTGCCGACTATGCCAACCGGCGCGAGGCAATGGCCGGTGTGCAAACGCGGCTGCCGGATCTGGCGATCATCGACATTGGTCTGGAAGATGAAATCGATGGCGGCTTCACTTTGTGCCGCGATTTACGCGCGAAGTCGGAAAAATTGGCGATTATTTTTCTCACCGCGCGCGACAGCGATTTCGACACCGTGGCCGGCTTGCGCATGGGTGCCGACGACTACCTCACTAAGGACGTAAGCCTGCCGCATTTGCTGGCGCGCATCAGCGCGCTATTCCGGCGCATGGATGCCGTGGCGACGCACGCCGATGCGGACGAGGTTCTGACGCGCGGCAAATTGATGCTGGATTTAAAGCGCATGGCGGCAAGCTGGAATAGCCAAGCCATCCCGCTCACGCTCACTGAATTTTGGATGGTGCATGCGCTGGCAAAATTCCCCGGCCACATGAAAGACCGCGACCACCTCATGAGTGAAGCCAAGCTCACCGTGGACGACGCCACGATCACCTCGCACATCAAACGCATCCGCAAAAAATTCGTGGCAATCGATAGCGCCTTCGATGCCATCGAGACTTTGTATGGCATGGGCTATCGGTGGAAGGAATGAGGGGGTTGGAGAAGCGCTCTATTTACACCCACGAAATGGGTTTACCTATTGGGGATTCCATAGTTCATGGCATGGCAAAACCCCCCTACCCCTCTTTTTCAAAGGGGGCGCCCTCTGAATTTTGTTTTGAGATGATTCCTCCCTTTAGCAAAGGGAGGGTAGGAGGGATTTGTGCGATTAATGACTACAAGACTTGAATCATGGCGTTACAAATAACATGATCACCCCCCGCTTTAGCATCCGCGCAAAACTGCTGCTCGTCTCGCTCACCCTGCTCGCTGTGCCCTGGGTCGGCCTCTCCTTTGTGAAAGAAGTGGAGCGCGCGCTGCGCCAGGGCCACGAGCAATCGGTCGCGGCGACGGCGCAGGCGGTGGCCACGGCCTTGCACGACCGGCCGCGCTTGTTCGAGCCGCAACCGGGGCATGCCTCGCCCTGGCACGAGCCAGGTGATTTATATCTGTTTGCCCTGCCCGCGGCCATGGAGGTGGATGGCGCAGTATCCGATTGGCCAGCCACATTGGCAGCGCACACTTACACGCCGCCGCCTACTTCAGAATCGGCCAGCAGCGCCGCGTTTAAACTGCGCCTCGGCCAACATGGCGCCTATGTCTATGCGTTGATTGAAGTGACCGACGCGCAAGTGCATTACCGCGCAGCACAAAATAGCTGGCTCGAGTCAGCCGACCATGTTGAGTTCGCGCTCACCACGCCCGAGGGTGAATTTAAACGGTTTACCGTGAGCCCCCTACGGCCCGGCACGGGTGCGGCGTATGCGGTGCAATTTCAAGATGGCAAGCTTGCCTTGGGCGAGCCCGAGCCCCGCATCCGAACGGTATGGCGCGAAACCCCCGGCGGCTACAACGTCGAGCTGTCTTTGCCGCAATCGCTGTTGGGAGAAAAGCTGTCGTTCGCCATCGCAGAGGTGAGCGCGCCCGAATCGGGGATCAATGCCTGGATCAGCACCTCGATTGTCACTCAGCGCGAAGGCATGGGGCGCTTGATCGTACCCTCGCCCGAGATTCAACAAGTGGTGCAAGGCTTGGGGCGCGCGACGAGCCGGATACGGGTGGTGGATAAAAGCCAACGCGTGATCGCGGAAATGGGCAGCTTGAAACAGGCCCAGCAAGCCTTGGCGCCAATACAACCCTTGCTGCTGGAACGCATCAAGGCAAACACGCTGCGACCGATCTATGCGCGTCTGCTCCAGCAACCAACCGATGCATTTACCGATGACACCGCGAAAGCATCTCGCCTTGAGACCCGGGAAATCGAGAGCGCGCTGCGCGGTGTGCCGCAAACCGGACGGCGCGCCACAATGGATGGGCAGGCGGTGATCGTCTCTAGCGCGCATCCGATTTGGGTGCAGGATCAAATCATCGGTGCTGCCGTGACGGAAGAAACCACCAATAGTGTGCTCACCCTGCGCAACCAAGCGCTGGAAAAACTGTTTACCAGCGTGTTGGCGGTGTTCTTAATCGTTGCGCTGGGTATGTTGCTATTCGCTTCGCGCTTGTCTTATCGCATCCGCAAATTGAGTAACGAAGCAGAAGCAGCGATCGATGCTAAAGGCCGCGTGGTGGGCGGGTTGAAGCAAAGCGCACTGGCCACGGATGAGATCGGTGATTTGTCGCGGAGCTTTTCCAGCGTCTTGGCGCGGCTCGGACAGTACAACCACTATCTGGAGAATATGGCCTCGCGCCTATCGCACGAACTGCGCACGCCAATCGCTGTGGTGCGCTCTTCGCTCGATAACCTGGCGCAACAATCGGTGCCGGACGAGGCGCGGATCTATATGGAGCGCGCGCAGGACGGCATCCGCCGCCTGAACACGCTGCTCACCCGTATGACCGAGGCGCGGCAACTGGAGCAGGCTTTGCAAAACACCGAGCGCGAAACATTCGATCTCATCCCGGTGGTGGCGGGTTGCGTGGAAGGCTATCGCGGCGCTTATCCCGACGTAGCTTTCAACTTGCGCATTCCGTCGGAGCCGATTTTATTGTCAGGCGGCCCCGACTTAATTGCGCAGATGCTGGACAAGCTGATCTCGAACGCGGTGGATTTTCACCGCGCGGAAAGCTCGATCGATATCGCGCTGGCGTGCGAAAAGCAGCATGCAGTACTCACGCTCTCGAACGAAGGCCCGCCCCTGCCCGCAGAGATGGCGGGGCAGCTGTTCCAATCCATGGTCTCGGTACGTCCACGGCAGACAGACGACGAGCCGCACTTGGGCTTTGGCCTCTACATCGCGCGCCTAATCGCCGAATACCACGGCGGCGGCGTGCGCGCTGAGAATCGCAAGGATGGGGCGGGAGTCGTGATGACGGTAACCTTGCCCGTGGTTTGATCGCCGCTCGTAGCGCCGGCTTCCAGCCGGCATGCCGGCAAGATGCCGGCGCTACAAAACCCCCATTAAGTCAGCCGCTTATCTGCCGCTAATCTATACTCAAGCCATGATTACGCGCCCGCTCAAAGATGTCGCCGCTTGGGTCGAGTATTTCGACCAGGCGGATATTCCGGTGCTCACCCGCACCGAGAAAGAACTCATCCGGTTCAAGGGCAACGAAGACAATCTGAATGGGCGCGAATTGGCGGATGCGATCATGCACGATCCGCTGATGACACTGAAGGTGCTGCGCTATCTGCATACGCACCGCAGCAAGCGTCAGTCGATGGAAATTACTACTATTGCGCACGCCTTGATGATGCTTGGCACCACGCCCTTTTTTCGCCATTTCGCGCGTTTACCCACCATCGAATCCACGTTGAAGGATCACCCGGATGCGCTATTCGGCGTGATGCGCAGCATGAGCCGCGCACGCCATGCTGCCTTGTATGCACAGGATTGGGCGATGTTGCGGCATGACATGGAGTCGGATGAAGTGGCCATCGCCGCGCTGCTGCGCGACTTGGCGGAAATTCTGATGTGGTGTTTTGCGCCACAAATAATGCTCACTATCCGCGATATGATGCGCGCCGACCCCACCTTGCGCAGCGCCGAGGCACAAAAGCGTGTGTTAGGTTTTCCCGGCCAAGATCTGCAACTCGCGCTGGCCGAACGCTGGCATTTACCTAAGCTGTTGCAACTACTGATGGATGAAACACACGCTAAGCAGCCACGTTCAAAAAACGTGGCGCTCGCCTGCCGCTTGGCACGCCATTCCGCAAACAATTGGTTCGATGCCGGGCTACCGGACGACTTCAAAGAAATTGGTCAATTCTTGAATCTGCGCGAAGAAGAAGTGCATGAACGCACTCAGCGCATCACCCTGCAAGCCGCGAAAAGTTGGAGTTGGTATGGCGTTGCGCCGGCAGCGGCGTGGCTGCCACTACTACCCACTCGTTCATAATCCCAAACTGCCTCCCCTTTTATGTGGTCGCACAGCATGGCTTCGCCCCGGCAGAATTGACGCACCCCGACGATCGAACTGAATCTGCTGCGTCGAGCCTTCGATCTGGTCAGAGCGGGGGCTGAAACGCCCCGCCATGCGGCGTTCAATTTGATCTGAATGGCGCCCAAGGAATTGCAGAGTACGATGGGTCAAGCATCCCCTTTGAAGGAATCGGCCTGCGCGCCTTCCAACATACGAATGAATTCGGCAACAATATGGGCGTCAAATTGTTTTCCGGCGCCCGCAGCGATCAGCGCGCGTGCTTCGTAAGGCTTCATCGCCCTGCGTTGCGGTCGGTCGCTGGTCATCGCACTATAGGCGTCCACTACCGACAAGATGCGCGCAAGGTAGGGAATGGCCTCCCCCTTGAGGCCATCCGGATAACCGTTGCCGTCAACCCATTCGTGATGGTGGCGGATCAACGGCATGGCGTCTTGCAAAGCCGGAACCTCTTTCAACATTTCGGATGCCGCAACGGGGTGTTGTTTAATGATATCCCACTCTTGTGGTGTAAAGGGTTCGCGCTTGTTGACGATGCTTACAGGGACGCTTAAGTAGCCCAGGTCATGCAAAATGCTGGCGTGACGCAACAACTTCAGTTCCGCTTTGGCGAGGTGCAGCCTTCTGCCAAGCTTCATAGCAAACGCCTCCACCCTATCCGCGTGATCACGCAGATAAGCGGTTTTGACATTCACGGCCGTCGCGATGGCCTTGGCGTTTTCGATGTCTTGATTCAACAATTCCGCAATGCGCCCTGGTGATTTTTCCAGCTCGGCATGGAGCAGTTCGCGGTACAGGTAAACCCGGTTTCTGCCCTCCCGCTTGGCGAGATAAAGCGCTTGATCCGCCCGCTCGATCATGGCCTCGGCGCTATCGGCGCAGCGTGGAAAGCAGGCGATGCCGATGCTCACTGTTACGCCGATCTCCCTACCGTCCGGCAGGATAAAAGCGGTGCCTGCGACAGCCTTGCGAATACGCTCGCCCACTAGCTGCGCACTGCTTCCGTCCAACTCCGGGGCCACAATCACGAACTCCTCACCGCCATAGCGCGCTACGCTGTCCACATCTCTTGCCTGTTTTTTCAGAATGGCGGCAAGCTGCTTAAGCACGGCATCTCCAGCCGGATGTCCATAGCTGTCGTTGACCTTCTTGAAATGATCGATATCCAGCATCAAGATGGAAAATGATTTTCCGTAGCGGCGGGAACGCTGCATTTCTCCATGCAGGCGCTCGTCCAACGCGCGCCGGTTAAGCAGGCTGGTCAGCGTATCGGTGGTTGCCAAACTCAGAGTTTGCGCATGCAAGCGCGCATTTTCCAAGGCGCCTGCTGCAAGGTGCGCAAAGGTGGTCAACAGATTGACCTCTTCCGGCAGGAAAGTATCGCGGTCGTGGCGATAGAGATAAAGCACGCCTAAACGGCGCGTATGGCTGATGAGCGGCAAACAGATAAAGCCGAGAATACCCTCATCGCGCGCCAGCTTGCTTAACTTGTGGCGGGTTTCCGGCCGATCGTTGCTGACAACGTGGCTCTCCGAGGTAAATGTTTCATCCGCCAAGCCGCCGGGACTGAATGACATGTTCTTGATGAAATGCGCCGAGAGTCCTTGCGTGTGCCACTCTTCAAAGCGCTGCGATTCCTCGCTGTAGAAGGCGATGCAGGCGGCCTTTGACACGCTCAGCGCAATTCCGGAACGCATGATCCGATCCAGAACCTCTTGCAGTCCCAGTGATGACGATATGGCGATTGCCACTTGATTGAGGGCTTCGAGCTGCTCGGTTTTGTTGCGGATGGCCTGACGATCAGCATCGATATAGGTATCGATGGCAATTCCCATATCCAGGAAAATGATCCGTAATAATGCCAGGGTTGTTTCCAGGGTCTTCCCGGCATCCTCCCCCAGGAGGCTCCCCACCTTGGGAAGCAGAAGGGCGAGGTATTTGTTATAAGCCCCAAGATACCACTTCGGATCCAATCCCACCCGCCGATGCGCAATACCGACGCGAATGCGATTTTGAATGTAGGCGTCGCCATATTCGCCGGCGGTCAGTTGATCGAAATACGCTGCCTGAGCTTTCTTGAGCCCCTCCAGCTTGGCGCCGTCCTGAATTAAACGCTGCGTCTCTTCAAAAGCCAACAGATGAGCATAAAATGCTTCGACGAAAAAAGACGCCTGGCCAGCCAACAAGGCGTGCAAATCCTTGAGCCGGACGACGTCCTTTTCACCGAATTCCAGAAAGGCCTTACGCTGTGCTGCCTCCGCGGGACTTAGGTGCAAGGTGTCAGGCATGGTGGTGCGGGGGTATAGTCATGACAATGCGCTTAAACTCCGTTTGGATAAACGCTCTTCGTTAGTCAACAAGACGGTTCAATACGTCTTAATCTAGAGTATTTCGCCATTCGTGTAAACCAAGTGTGGATGGGTTCGAATCAAGATTGAAGAAGCGTTGCCGGGAAAACTATCGGGCAGCAACTGGCAGGCATGCGATTTCAACCGCAGGGCAGAAAATACGAAATTCGTGAAAAAATACTTGAAAATGTAAGCGGGATGTTCAGGCTTTGGTTGTTGGAGAACACAACGAAGCAGTCACCTCTTGTATTTTGAGTTTTATTCCAATTCCAGCACCACCGGCGCATGATCCGAAGGCCGTTCTGCTTTGCGCGCTTCCTTGTCGATGCGCGCTGCCTTGCAGGCGGGGATCAACGCGGCGGAAACCACGATATGGTCGATGCGCAATCCCAGATTGCGGCGAAAAGCGTTCATGCGGTAATCCCACCACGAGAACGATTTCTCCGCTTGCTCGAATAAGCGGAAGCTGTCCTGCAAGCCAAGTTTGATTAAGGCTTGAAACGCCGCGCGCTCCGGCTCGGAGCACAACACTTGCCCCGCCCAAGCTTGCGGATCATGCACATCGCGATCTTCGGGTGCAATGTTGTAATCGCCCAGCAGCGCAAGCTGAGGATAGGTTTTCAATTCGGCTTCCAGCCAGGCGGTCAGTGCCTTGAGCCAAGCGAGCTTGTATTGATATTTGTCCGAATCGATACTTTGGCCATTGGGGATATAGACATTCACGATGCGCACGCCATTCACAGTGGCGGCTAAAACACGCTTTTGTTCGTCCACCAAACCAGGAATACCCACCTGCACATTTTGCTGCGGCGCTAGGCTCAAGATCGCCACGCCGTTGTAGGTTTTTTGCCCGGAGAAGCTGGCTTGATAGCCGGCAGCATTCAGTTCCGCATGCGGAAAATTCTTATCTTCTTGCTTGGTCTCCTGCAGGCACAACACATCAGGCTGATTTTGCGCCAGCCATTCCAACACCTGGGGCAAACGCACCTTGAGCGAGTTGACATTCCAAGTCGCGATCTTCATTGCATTGAAGCTTTCTGTTGGGAGATATTATCGATTCGTGCCAGCATGGCGCCGCTGGCGCGAAGTGAGCACAATGAATTAAGCCGGTTCAGTAGCTTTTGCGTCCGCTGCCATCTTCAGGCTTCGGGTTGGCTGGCGTGTTGGCGGCGGGTGGTGTTTCCGCTTTGCCCGGCTCGGCCGGTTTCGGCTGCTGGCCCGCGGGGAAAGGGTTGCTCTTGGGGTACCCAGCTTGATCGAGGGCTGCGGCCCACGCCGCCTCGTCAAAGCCCTTTAACTGGGTGCTGCTGCCGACCTGTAAAAAGGGAATAAAATTTTCCTTGGTTATCTTTTTAAATAGTTCTGAGTCGGTCAGGTTCTTGCCGGGCAAACGCTCGCTATACGGAATGCCGCGCTTGGTCAAATACGTTTTTGCTTGGGTGCATGCCTCACCACAATCGCCGGTATAGAGCGTTATCGGGAAGTTTTTTGCGGCTTGCTGCGTCGCATAGGGCAGGCTCCCGCCTTGAATCAGGTTGCCGCCAAATTTTTTCTCTTCCACTTTTTTGGCTTCATTGGGCGGTGGCGGTTGATCGGTGTAATGCACTTTGCCGTCTTTATCCACCCACCGGTACATCTCCGCTTGCGCGGTCGCACCCAGCAAAAAGGTAAATCCTAGCAACGAAACCATCAGCATTTTCATCTTAAATCCTTAACCCGTTCAGCTTCTTTCGATAGTAAGCCTGCAAGCTACCCATGCCAAGCAGGATGCCCAGCACCAGCCCGCCTACGCCAACGCCAACTATCATCCAGACCGAAAAAACATATTCCGGATCGTGTCTTTGCTTGCGTTCGGCTTGGGCTATTTCCGCGTTTACCGCTTCGGGCGCGGACACCGGTGTCGGCGCCGGCGGTGCGGGCTGCGCAACGGTAATCTTCACTAAGCGCAATGGAAGCCACCCCACATCGCCTTCACTGGTTTTAACCTGGACATAGGTTTGCTCCTGGCGCAGCACTTCGACTTCCGTGCCGGGCTCCAGCGCTTTGACCACGCGATAAGTATCAAGTTTGCCGCTACGCAAATTAACACGCGTCCCCTCCACCACGGTGGCCGTATTAGCCAGTGCAGGAAAAGCCCAAATCAGCAATGCGGTAATCAAAAAAACCTTCATTGGCTCAGCTCGTTACGTGAATTTCTTCATGTAATATCATACGTTCTGAGTCAAATCAAGTGCTTTATGCCTCCACCATACCCGAATGGCGAAGCAGGGCATCCAAGGTCGGCTCGCGCCCACGGAACGCAACAAATGATTCCAGCGCCGGGCGGCTGCCGCCCTGCCCTAATATTTCGCTCCAGAAGCGATGGCCCACCTCGGCGCTCAATACGCCGTTTTCTTCGAATAGGCTGTAGGCGTCGGCCGACAGCACCTCGGCCCACTTATAGCTGTAATAACCCGCGGCATAGCCACCGGCGAAGATGTGGGAAAAGTTGTTGGGGAAACGATTGAAAGCCGGCGGCCGGATCACCGCCACCTGCTCGCGCACCTCTTCCAGCAATTGCAACACGCTACGCGCACCCTTAGGATCGAATTCATCATGTAGCCGCATATCGAATAGCGCGAATTCGATTTGACGCATGGTGAACAAGCCGCTTTGGAAATTTTTCGCTTGCAACATTTTGTCGTACAGCGCGCGCGGCAAGGATTCGCCCGTATCCACATGGCGCGACATGTGGCGCACCACATCCCATTCCCAACAAAAATTTTCCATGAACTGCGAGGGTAGTTCGACCGCGTCCCATTCCACGCCGTTGATGCCGGATACGCCCAAGTCTTCGATTTTGGTGAGCAAGTGATGCAAGCCGTGGCCGAATTCGTGGAACAAGGTGATCACCTCATCATGCGTGAACAGCGCCGGTTTGCCACCGACCGGCGCGGAGAAATTGCAGGTGAGATAAGCCACCGGCGTTTGAATCGATTCCTGCTTGCGCCGGCGCGTGATCGCATCGTCCATCCAGGCCCCACCGCGTTTGTTTTTGCGCGCATACAGGTCAAGATAAAACTGGCCAACCAGTTGCCCAGTATGGTCAGTGATCGAGAAGAAGCGCACATCCGCATGCCAAGTCGGTGCGTGGGTTTCGTGAATTTTCAGGCCGTAGATCGTCTCCACCAGCTTGAACATGCCGGGCAGCACCGTGGACTCGGGGAAATATTGCTTCACCTCCTCATCCGAGAATCCATAGCGCGCCTCGCGCAATTTTTCCGAGTAATAGCCGATGTCCCACGCTTCCAACTCGGGCATACCGAAATTTTCCGCAGCGAAGGCACGCACTTCAGCCAGGTCTTTTTGCGCGAAAGGTTTGGCGCGCTGCCCCAAGGAATTTAAGAAATCCATGACTTCATCTGGGGTCGCAGCCATCTTGGTGGCGAGCGACACCTCGGCATAACTCTTATAGCCGATCAGGTGCGCGGCCTCCTGACGCAACGCGAGAATCTGCCCAATCAAGGGCGTGTTATCCCACTCGGCTTTGCCGAATTCGGAGGCGCGTGTCACATAGGCGCGATACAAAGCCTCGCGCAAAGGGCGATGCTCGGCGTATTGCATTACCGGCATATAAGAGGGCGCGTGCAGCGTGAATTTCCAGCCCGGCTTGCCGTCGGCGCTTGCCGCTTCTTGCGCTGCTTGCAACACATCGGCGGGAAGTCCCTTGAGTTCGGCTTCATGCTCGACATACTTTGCATAAGCATTGGTGGTGTCGAGCAAGTTTTCCTCGAAGCGTGCGGAGAGGGTGGCGAGTTCTTCCTGAATCGCTTTAAAGCGTATTTTTTGATCTTCGGGCAGCTCCGCGCCGCCGAGGCGAAAATCGCGCAGCTCGTTATCGATGATTTTTTTCTGCGCTGCGCTCAGTTGCGCGAATTCGGGCGAGGTTTTAATCGCCTTGTATCGATCATAGAGCTTTAGATTCTGCGACAGCTCGGCATAGTATTCGGTGATCTTGGACAGGTTAGCGTTGTACACCTCGCGCAACTCGGGGCTATTCACCACCGAATTCATGTGCGAGACCTGTGACCAGGCACGCGATAGATGCTCGTTCGAATCTTCCAGGGGCAGTACGAAAGTTTGCCAAGTGGGTGCGCTCGTATCCGCAGTAAGGGTTGAAACCACGGCACGATTGTTCGCCAGTAACTGCTCAATGGCCGGGGTGACGTGCTCCGATTTAATCTCGGCAAAGCGCGGCAAGCCGGAAATATCCAATAAAGGGTTCATGGTTATCTTTCGAATGGGGAATACGCCAATTATACTAGCCAACGTTGAGGCGTCGGGCGTCAGTGATCAGGCGTCAGGCAATGCCGCGAAACTCAAGGTCTATCTTTATGAACATCATCCCCCATCACGGCATCCATCCCGCCCTTCACGCCAGCGTTTACGTTCACCCCAGCGCGCAAATCATCGGTGAAGTCACCCTCGGTGAAAACGCGTCGGTCTGGTGCGGCGCGGTGATCCGCGGCGACGTAAACGCCATTAGCATCGGCGCCGGCAGCAACATCCAAGATCTATCCGTGCTGCACGTCTCACACAAAAGCACAGGGGATCCAAATGGTGCGCCGCTCATCATCGGTGAGCGCGTCACCGTCGGCCACAGCGTGATCCTGCACGGTTGCACCATCGACGACGAATGCCTGATTGGCATGGGCTCGATCATCATGGATAAAGCCGTGCTCGAACCGCGCGTCTTGCTCGGCGCGGGTTCACTGGTGCCGGAAGGCAAGACGCTGCAAAGCGGCTATTTGTATCTCGGCCGCCCCGCTAAACAATTGCGGCCGCTGACTGAGGAAGAACTGGCTTACTTCAACTACTCGGCTGAGCATTACATCGCTTTAGCTTGCAGCTATAAATAGCACGCGCCCTCTTCCCGTAGTTAACTACGGTCACCCCCCCCCTCAATCTTCCCCATATTCATGCCGTTATAGCATTTAACGCAGGCCTCTATGGTCGTGCGTTGCAAACCATTTCAGATACGGATCATGGATATTAATTTCGAAACAAAGCGGGTGCTCATCGTCGACGATGTTTCCGGCATGCGCTCTTCGATGCGCGCCATTCTCAGCAATTTTGGCGTGGTGTATACGGAGATGGCGGGCACGGCCAACGATGCGATTCGGCGCCTCCAAACCAAGCCTTACGACATCATTATTTGCGACTATTTTTTGGGTGACGGTTCGGATGGTCAGCAACTCCTGGAGCAGCTTCGCCACAACAAGCTGATTAATTTATCCACCGTATTCATCATGGTCACCGCCGAGAGCGTGTATGAGAAAGTGGTATCGGCGGTCGAGCTGGCGCCGGACGATTATCTGATCAAGCCATTTACCGCCGAGGTACTGAAAAACCGCCTGGAGCGGGTAATGCTGAAGAAGCTGGCGTTCGGACCGATCTATCGCCTGATCGAAGACGGCAAACTGGCCGAGGCCACGCAAGTATGTACCGAGCTCTCCAAGCAAAACAGCAAATACACCATCGATGTATTGCGGCTGCTGGCGGAGCTGTATGTCACGCAAGGCAATATCGAGGAGGCGCAGAAGATTTATCAGCAGGTGGTGGATCTACGCGCCGTGCCGTGGGCGCGCATGGGGCTGGCCACCATGTTGCACTGCAAAGGTAATCACCAAGAGGCGGAAGCCTTGTTGGCAGAAGTGATTGAAGAAGCGCCCGAGTACATGGCGGCTTACGATTTACTGTCTAAAGTGTGCGAAGCGCAGGCCAAAACCGAACGCGCGCAGCAAGTGCTGGAGCAAGCCGTGGCCGCATCGCCCTACACCATGCACCGACAAAAGGAGATGGGGCAACTGGCGATGCGCAACGGCGATATGGCGGCCGCCGAAAAGGCTTTTTCGAACGTGGTAGCACGGGGCAAAACCTCATTTTTTCGCGTGGCAGACGACTTTGCAAATCTCTCTCGTGTGCAAATGGAATGCGGGAAATTAAATGAGGCGCTGAGCACACTGCGTGATGCGCGCACCTCGTTCAACAACTCCCCCGAGGTAACCTTCACCGCTTCAGTAATGGAAAGCTTGGTACACACCAAGGCCGGCAACGACCAGGCCTCGTCCGTGGCGTTGGCCACCGCCATGCATGCTAAGCAAGCAGGCGATTTCAAGAGCAGCGCGGAACTCACGCTTGATCTCGCCAAGGCCTGCTTTGCCCATGGTGAGGAAGAAGAAGCAAAGAGCCTGATCGAAAATCTGGTGCGTAACAACCATGACAGCCAAGCACTGATCCAGAAAGCAAAGCAGGTGTTCGAGGATGCGGGCAAAGGTGCGGAAGGCAGCGCATTAGTGGACAGCAACGTGAAGTCTATTATTCAACTCAACAACCAAGGCGTACTCAAAGCGCAGCAGGGCGATTTGGAAGGCTCGGTCAAGTTGCTTACTGAAGCCGCAGCGAAAATGCCGGAGAACTTGCAAATTGTGCTCAATGCAGCGCAAGCCCTGCTGGTGCATATCGACAAGCTGGGTTGGAATGACAGTTACATGGCATCTGCCCGGCGCTATCTCGATGTGGCGCGCTCAAAAAGCGCGACCCACCCCAAACTGCTGTCGATCAGCAAACTGGCGCAGGACGTAGCAAAAAAATATGGGATTGCCGCTTGAAGACGGCGCCGCTCGATCTAAACACGCTCGCCGCCGCCAGCATTCACGAGGTTAAGAATTTGCTTGGCCAATTAACACTTTCGCTCGACAGCATCGCAGAAATCGGCTGCCCCGGCGCGGAAGCGTCCATTTCCGGCGCGCGCTTTGCCTGCCGCCGCATCGTGGATCGGCTGAGCGAAATGCTTACGCTCTATAAACTGGAAGGTGGGCACCTCGCACCGAGCATCGACGCACACTCGCCGATCGATTTTTTAGAAGATCTAATGCTTGAAGCGCAAACGCTGACAGCGGGTCGTTTAAAGATTGATCTGCAACAAGACAGCGCGCCGCCGTTCTGGTTTTTTGATCGCGAATTGGCGCAGAGCGCGCTCATGAATGCGCTGCACAATGCGCTGGGTTTTGCCCGTACGCGCATTACCTTGAGTGCGGCACAAGATGGCGATTTTTTGGTGTTCCGCGTGGCCGACGATGGGCCGGGATTCCCGCCCGCCCTGCTCAACGACAACTTCGACGCGCCGCGCGCCTCGCAACAAGGCACCGGCCTGGGTCTGTATTTCGCCAACAGCGTGGCGCAGGTTCACCAAAACAAAGGACGGATTGGCAAAGTCAAACTCGCCAATGCTGGCGGCGCGGTTTTTAGTTTGCTATTGCCTTAGTAGCTATTCGGCGCAATTGCTCGTTTCTTAACGAACCAATCTGCGGCGCTCACGCAGACTTCCTACCTTTTCCCTGCCTGATCCCAGGTAGCCCGGCCATTGTAGAGAGTAAATGCCATGCCGTTGAGGGCGTATCCCTCCAATCCCACCAAGCTTGCCGGCACTTCCAGTCGCACCCACTGACCCACGGGTGGCAACGGACCCATGTAACGGCGGCTGTTCGTGCCATTTACGCCATAGCCACCAATGCTGTTAGCTCCCCAATAGGCGCGATGTTCCCAGTTGTTGTTATTCCATTGCAGCATCACTTCACTTGGCGGATTAGCCGGATCAAGATAGACGTAGGCATATAGGATTTCACCTACTCCAACTGTCAGCCGATTAGCGACTGGCGCACCGTAAAAGTAATGTTGGTGCAACCCGACACCTATCGCCGATTGATGCGCAGCACTGCCTGAGAAGGGTGTCGGGTTAGCGCTGATCCAGGCCCAGGTTTCTCCCGTTCCAGCTAAAGTCGCGCCAACCGGGGTCGCGTCTTCGACCCAGATTACGTCAGCACCACTCCCCGCATTCACAGTGACCGTGACTGGCGCCGATATGGTGCTCGCGCCGGCATTGTCATAGGCCTTGGCGGTTAGGGTATAGGCGCCCGCCGGAACATTGCTCCAGTTGAAACTGTAAGGTGCGCTGGTGTCGGTGTTGATGAGCGTCGCGCCGCTGTAAAACTCGACCTGGCTGATCGTGCCGTCACTGTCCGTCGCCGTGGCATTCAATGTGATGCTCGCCGGGGCGGTATAGACGGCGTTGTTGGCAGGCGCGGTGAGCGTGGAAGTGGGGGTGACGTTAGTCCCCGTGACACTGACATTGACTACGGCGCTGGTACTAATCGCACCCAAGTTGTCATAAGCCTTCGCAGTATATGCGTAGATCCCCGCGCCAACATTGGCGAGACTGACGCTATACGGCGCCGTAGTGTCGGTGTTGAGGAGGGTCGCACCTTCGTAGAACTCAACCTTACTGATCGTGCCATCGGTATCTGTCGCAGTGGCATTCAATGTGATGTTCGCCGGAGCGGTATAGACGGCGTTGTTAAGCGGGGCGGTGATCGATACTGCGGGCGCAACATTTGATGCACCCCCGCTTTTCCCTGCCTGATCCCAGGTAGCCCGGCCATTGTAGAGAGTAAATGCCATGCCGTTGAGGGCGTATCCCTCCAATCCCACCAAGCTTGCCGGCACTTCCAGTCGCACCCACTGACCCACGGGTGGCAACGGACCCATGTAACGGCGGCTGTTCGTGCCATTTACGCCATAGCCACCAATGCTGTTAGCTCCCCAATAGGCGCGATGTTCCCAGTTGTTGTTATTCCATTGCAGCATCACTTCACTTGGCGGATTAGCCGGATCAAGATAGACGTAGGCATATAGGATTTCACCTACTCCAACTGTCAGCCGATTAGCGACTGGCGCACCGTAAAAGTAATGTTGGTGCAACCCGACACCTATCGCCGATTGATGCGCAGCACTGCCTGAGAAGGGTGTCGGGTTAGCGCTGATCCAGGCCCAGGTTTCTCCCGTTCCAGCTAAAGTCGCGCCAACCGGGGTCGCGTCTTCGACCCAGATTACGTCAGCACCACTCCCCGCATTCACAGTGACCGTGACTGGCGCCGATATGGTGCTCGCGCCGGCATTGTCATAGGCCTTGGCGGTTAGGGTATAGGCGCCCGCCGGAACATTGCTCCAGTTGAAACTGTAAGGTGCGCTGGTGTCGGTGTTGATGAGCGTCGCGCCGCTGTAAAACTCGACCTGGCTGATCGTGCCGTCACTGTCCGTCGCCGTGGCATTCAATGTGATGCTCGCCGGGGCGGTATAGACGGCGTTGTTGGCAGGCGCGGTCAGGCTCACCGTCGGGAGCGTGTTGCCTAACGCATTGATAGCTTGGTTGATTTGAATCAGCGGTATAGTCAAACCGTTGCGCGCATCCAGAATGGGGGCGCCGGTGAGCGTAAAGGCATTGAGCACATCACTGACTTGCGCCAGCGGTCTTGCACTCCTGACCGTGGCCCAGGCGCCCGCGACATGTGGTGTGGCCATGGAAGTGCCGCTCAGATTGCCATACTCTCCACCCGGGAGGGACGAATAGATGCTGGATCCAGGCGCGAATAATTCGACTGCTGTGCCGCCATTGGAAAAACTGGAAACGACATTTTGCTTGGTGGTGGAACCCACGCTGATGGCCGAGGAGATGCAGGCCGGGAAACTAACTTGAGTCGCATTGCCATCGTTGCCCGTGGCAATGACCGTCGCGATATTCGCCGCGCGTAAGCTATTGATGGAAGCGGTCATCGAGGGCGAAGCATTATCGCAGGGAGACGCGGTTGGCGCACCGCCCAAGCTCAGGTTGACCGCAGCGATACTATAGGTGTTGCGCAAGCTATGCACATGATCCAGCGCCAAAACCAGGTCGCTGGTAAACGCGCTCAGGTCGCATGTCCCTCCAGTGCAATCCTCGACGAATACTTGGATCGGGATGAGACTAGCGCCGGGCGCCATACCCCCCGCATCTGCACCGAGTACGCCACGCTTGCCCACGGCTATCCCTGCGACGTGCGTGCCGTGATAACAGCCGGCGTTGTAATTCGGGCAATTGACACCGGCGCCGGCGCCAATCTGTGAGCTTTGCCCATTGGGACAGAGACCGGCGTAGCCCACCGGCGCATTGGAAAAGCACGCCTCGGCCACGGCTTTACCGGATAAAAAAGGATGCGCCGTATCCACGCCGGTATCGAGCACCGCGACCACCTGCCCTGCCCCAGTATGGCCGGCATTCCATGCATTGACCGCATCCACCAAAGCGGGTGTATCGGTGAGCGTGGGGCGCAGTATGCGATCCTCCTCGACGCTCACAACCTCGGTGTCTTGCAGTATTTCGTTCAAGGTCCATTCATTCACCCGCATCGCAACGTAGGGGTGATATTTGAATTTTTTGACATGGCTGGTTACTGATCTGGACAGCCTACCGATTAAGCGCGTTTGCGCGGTCGCTATATCCGTCGCACGCCTTTGCAAAACAGCAGGCGATACGCGTGCCGGTAGCGGCAACGCACCAGTCGGAACATCCAACCCGACAATAATGCCGATCTCGCCTTTGATACGTGCTTTATCAGTCAAATCAACGCGATTGACCTTTAAAAAAGCATCGGCTCCCTCCTCCTGCGCCAGAACTTGGCCAGCCAATAAGACAAGCAGGAGGATGCCGACAAAATGTAACGACTTAACAATCAGGCTCATGGTCATTCCTTGGGGATTCAGTGGGTGTAGACGCCGAATAGGAACAAACGTAAGGGTTGCCCGTACCGAGCGCAACCAAATGTCATCTTTTTGCCACTGAAGCAGCGGCACGTCAAGTTAACTCAGAAAAACTTAATCTACGCGTCAAAAAGCCAACTATGCCGCTATAGATCGAACGTAGCCGCCTGCATCGGTACTTCCACCGACCAACCCAGCTGACGATGAATCAATTCAGCAAACCCCTGCGCGGTTTCTTGCTCACCGTGGACGACAAAAGTTTGTCGTGGCGGTTTTTTGAAATGCTTGAGCCAATCCATGAGCGCGCGCTGATCCGCATGCGCAGACAAGCCGCCCACCGTATAAATATCCGCGCGCACCGGAATCGTTTCCCCGAAAATGCGCACTGCATCGGCGCCATCCACCAGTTTGCGCCCCAAGGTGCCAAATGCCTGGAAACCGACGATGATCACGCTGCACTCGGCGCGCGGCAAACTGCGCTTCAAATGATGTTTGATTCGCCCCGCATCGCACATGCCGGAGGCGGAAATAATGATGGCTCCTTGGCGAATATTATTCAGCGCCATCGAATCTTCCACGCTCTCGGTAAACCGGATGTGCGGTGGGCCGCCATCGTTGCGCCCCCAGGCCAATAGCGATTGCGATTCGGGGTCGAGGATCGCCCGATGCTTCAGGGTCAGCTCCGTCGCCCTTGTCGCCATCGGCGAATCAACCACGATCGCCGTGGTTTTAGGGATGCGGCCTTGGCGGATCAGATCGGTCAACAAATATAAAATTTCTTGCGTGCGGCCAACGGCAAAGGCGGGAATGATTACATTGCCTTGCTTGCGCTCGAAGGTGTCATTCACCGCATGCGCCAATTCCTCAATCGTTGCCGCCATATCCTTGTGCGCGCGGTTGCCATAGGTCGATTCCACCAACAGGTAATCCGCCGCTTCGATCACCGTCGGGTCATTCATGATCGGCCGCGCCGGCATGCCGAGATCGCCCGAAAATACCCACTTCTGCGTCACGCCGGCCTGCTCGATCCACACCTCCAAGATCGCCGAACCCAAGATATGCCCTGCATCACGGAAGCTCACCCGGATCTGGGGATGGGGGTGAACCGGGATGTCGTATTCGATGGCTTTGATGTGCTTCAAACAATTTTGCGCTTGCATCACGGTGTAGAGCGGCGCCAGTTCGGCGCGCTTTCGACTATGCTTTTTGTGCCGAGAATAATTGACCCACTCGGCTTCCTTTTCCTGAATATGCGCCGAATCCAGCAGCATCACCTGCAACAAATCCGCCGTCGCGGGCGTGCAATAAATGGGGCCGCGAAAGCCTAGGTTCGTCAGCCGCGGCAGCAAGCCGGAGTGATCAATATGCGCATGGGTAAGCAGTACGAAATCGATGCGCTCGGGATCGAATTGCGGAAAGCGCCGGTTCTTCTCATCCGCTTCGCGCCCGCCTTGGAACATCCCGCAATCCACGAGAAAGCGCACACCCTCGGCTTCAAGCAAAAAGCAGGAGCCGGTGACTTCATGCGCCGCGCCGAGAAAAGTGATTTTCATAATGAAAGCTTACCTCATGTCGCTGGTTCGTACAGGGTTTATCCAGGCAATAAAAAAGGCCAGCATGGCCGGCCTTTTTCTGTGCAAACCGTTCGTTTTAAAACGGAATGTCGTCTTCAAAATCCGAGAAGTCGCCGCCTTTTTTCGCCGGCTTGTCTTGGCCGCCGCTATCAGGACGGGCGCCGCTGCTCGCAGGTTTATCCTGCACTTCGTAGCTATTGCTGCCGCCGCTCTTGCCGCCCAGCATGACCATTTCGTTGGCGATGACCTCGGTGGTGTATTTTTCCACGCCCGCTTTATCGGTCCATTTACGCGTTTCCAGGCGGCCTTCGACATAGACCATGCCGCCTTTTTTCAGATATTCGCCGACGATTTCGGCCAGCTTGCGATAGAAGGTGACGCGATGCCACTCGGTTTTTTCCTGCTTCTCGCCGTTTTTGTCTTTCCAGGTTTCGCTGGTCGCCAAGGTGATATTCGCCACCGCATCGCCATTCGGCATGTAACGGACTTCCGGGTCTTTGCCCAGGCGGCCCACCAGAATCACTTTATTCACTGACGCCATTGTCTTGCTCCCCCTCGATGAGTTTGGTCACGCCAGCTTCGTCCCAGCCGCGTAGATCCACTTTAAGAATTGCGATGCCTTCATTCCCTACTACCAATGCTTCGGATACGCCGCTGAGCTTGGCGAGTTGTTTCGATAATTCGGTGGCGCGCGTAGCACTCATTTCGCGCACATGGAACAGTTTCGTGCGTACCGCGGGTGGCCGCTCCATGCTGAAGGCGAAAACCAACCACAAACCAATCAGCACGCTACAGAAGATGAACACCGCCGACGCGCCGTAATGCTGCGACAGATAACCGCCTACTGCGCCGCCGAGAAACATCCCGAAAGACTGGCTCGTATTATACACGCCCATGGCCGTGCCCTTGGCCGATGCCGGGGCGATCTTGGAGATGATGGAAGGCAGGCTCGCTTCCAACACATTGAAGGCAACGAAGTAGCAAAAGAGCGCCAGGACGATCCCCCAAAACTGGCCGACGAACTGTGCCAACAGCAGCTGTGCGACGAACATCAAGGCCACCGATGCGATGAATATTTCCTTGAGCTTGATTTTTTTCTCGGCATAAATGATGGCGGGCAGCATCAGCACCAACGATCCGGCCATGATCGGCAGATAGATCATCCAGTGCTGGTTTTGTTCGATACCCGCACTCTTCAGCAGGGCGAAGGGAATGACAACAAACAGCGCCATTTGTGCGGCGTGCAGGGCAAAGATCCCGAAATTGAGACGCAGCAATTCGGTGTTGCGCAATACATCCTTAAGCTTGGCGGGTGTCGCTTCGGTATCGCTGTGGAAGTGGCTGGCGCGCGGATCGGGGATCACGAAGCGCACCCACGCGATGGCCACGAGGGCCAACACGCCGGTCAATGCGAATAGGCCGGGCACGCCGATCCAATGATTGAGCGGCGAGGAAATCACCAGCGATACCGCGAAGGTCAGGCCGATGGTGGTGCCGATCAAGGCCATAGCCTTGGTGCGATGTTCCTCGCGCGTCAGATCGGCGAGCAGCGCCATCACCACAGCCGAAATCGCCCCCGCGCCTTGTAACGCGCGCCCGATAATGATGGTGTTTATATCCTGCGCATAGGCCGCGATAAAACTGCCCACCACCAGCATGAGCAAACCTAAGTAGATCATGCGCTTGCGGCCATAGCGGTCAGAGGCCATGCCGAACGGCAATTGAAACAGGGCTTGGGTCAGCCCATAGATACCCAATGCCAAGCCCGCCTGAAAATGCGTGGCGCCCAAGGTTTGCTCGGCATAAATCGCGAACACCGGCAGGATCAGAAACATGCCCAGCATGCGTAGACCGTAAATGCTGGCTAGGCTAATACTCGCCTTTAGCTCAAAAGGCGACATGCGCTCAATGTTTTTCATGGATGAAACAGGTTGGGAAAGCGGGGGAAATTGCGTATATTAGCAGGTTCCCCGCCGCCGACGCAGCGGGGGTTTACGTGTCGTGCGAATCGTCTATTGGCCGTAAATTTCAGAAAATCAACTTAATACTCAGTAGCTTATAGACCCTATGGATTTTATTCGCGTGCGCGGTGCGCGCACCCACAACCTGAAGAATATCAATCTCGATATCCCCCGCAATCAATTGGTGGTGATTACCGGCTTGTCCGGCTCGGGTAAATCGTCGCTCGCCTTTGACACCCTGTATGCCGAAGGCCAGCGCCGCTATGTCGAATCGCTCTCCGCCTATGCGCGGCAATTCCTGCAAATGATGGAAAAGCCGGATGTGGATTTGATCGAAGGTTTATCGCCCGCGATTTCCATCGAGCAGAAGGCGACCTCGCACAACCCGCGCTCCACCGTGGGCACGGTGACGGAAATCCACGATTACCTGCGCTTGATGTTCGCCCGCGTCGGCGACCCGTATTGCCCGGAGCATGGCATCGGGCTCTCGGCGCAGACCGTATCGCAAATGGTGGATCACGTGCTGGCGCTGGGCGATGACACCAAGCTGATGATCTTGGCGCCGATCGTGGCGGGGCGCAAAGGCGAGCAGCATGAATTATTCGACGAGTTGCGCGCGCAGGGTTTTGTCCGGGTGCGCATCGACGGCAAGGCGCACGAAATGGATAAGCTGCCCAAGCTCGACAAGAACAAAAAACACACGATCGAAGTCGTGATCGACCGCATCAAAGTGCGCGCCGATATCAAACAGCGCCTAGCGGAATCATTCGAAACCGCGTTGCGTCATGCCGATGGTCGCGCGCTGGCGGTGGAGATGGATACGGGCAAGGAGCATTTATTTTCCGCTCGCTTTGCGTGCCCCATGTGCAACTACTCACTTTCGGAATTAGAGCCGCGACTATTCTCATTCAACAACCCGATGGGCGCTTGCCCGAAGTGCGATGGCTTGGGCGTGATCAGCTTTTTCGATCCAAAACGTGTGGTGGCGGTTCCGCATTTGTCGCTTGGCGCGGGGGCGATCAAGGGCTGGGATCGGCGCAATCAATTCTATTTCATCATGCTGCAAAGCTTGGCCACGCATTACGAATTCGATCTCGATCAACCATTCGAAGACCTGCCGCAAGCCATTCAAGACATCCTGCTCTATGGCAGCGGCAAAGACGCCATCGATTTTAAATACCTGGGCGAACGCGGCGGCCTGCAAACGCGCAAGCATGCATTCGAAGGTATCGTGCACAATCTGGAGCGGCGCTATCGCGAAACCGACTCGGTCACCGTGCGCGAAGAGTTGGCAAAATTCCTTAACAGTAAACCCTGTCCGGAATGCGAAGGTACGCGCCTGCGTATCGAAGCGCGTCATGTCAAAGTCGGCGATAAATCGATATATGAACTCAGCCGCATGCCCTTAAAGCTCGCACTGCCCTTCTTCGAAGCGCTGCGCCTCGTTGGTTCAAAGCAAGCTATCGCTGAAAAAATCGTGAAAGAAATCGCCTCTCGTCTGCGCTTCCTCACCAATGTCGGCCTGGATTATTTATCGCTCGACCGCTCGGCGGAGACGCTCTCCGGCGGCGAAGCGCAACGCATACGCTTGGCCTCGCAAATCGGCTCCGGCCTCACCGGCGTGATGTATGTGCTGGACGAGCCTTCGATCGGCTTGCATCAGCGTGACAATAGCCGGCTGCTTGACACGCTCAAACACCTGCGCGATTTGGGCAATAGCGTGATCGTGGTCGAGCATGACGAAGAAGCCATCGGCATCGCCGATCATGTAATCGATATCGGCCCCGGTGCAGGCGTGCATGGCGGCCAAATCATGGCCGAAGGCACGCCGCAAGACATCAAGCAAAATCCCGCTTCGCTCACCGGCCAGTATTTATCCGGTGTAAAACGAATTGAGATTCCACAAAAACGCGTCCAGCCCGACCCCGAACGTTGGCTCACGCTCACCGGGGCAACTGGCAATAATCTGAAGAGCGTGACGCTCAAACTGCCGGTGGGCCTACTGGTGTGCGTCACAGGGGTTTCCGGCTCAGGCAAATCCACACTCATCAACGACACGCTGTATCCGGCAATCGCGCAACATTTGTATGGCTCCTCCACCGCGCCCGCGGCGCATGAGGAGATCGAAGGCTTGGAATTTTTCGACAAAGTGATCGACGTCGATCAGAGTCCGATCGGCCGCACGCCGCGCTCCAACCCCGCGACTTATACCGGCATGTTTACCCCGATTCGCGAGTTGTTTGCCGGGGTGCCGGAATCGCGCGAGCGCGGTTACGAGCCGGGACGCTTTTCATTCAACGTCAAAGGCGGGCGCTGCGAGGCGTGCCAGGGCGACGGCATGTTGCGCGTGGAAATGCACTTCCTGCCCGACATCTACGTGCCGTGCGACGTGTGCCACAGCAAGCGCTATAACCGCGAGACGCTGGAGATTCGCTACAAAGGCATGAGCATCCACGAAGTGCTGGGCATGACGGTGGAGCAGGCATACGAATTTTTCAAAGCCGTGCCCACAGTCGCAAAAAAACTCAGCACGCTACTCGATGTCGGCTTGGGCTACATCACCCTGGGCCAATCCGCCACCACCCTCTCCGGCGGCGAAGCACAGCGCGTAAAACTCGCGCTCGAACTCTCCAAGCGCGACACCGGACGCACGCTCTATATCCTGGATGAACCCACCACCGGCCTGCATTTCCAAGACATTCAGCTCTTGCTCACCGTGGTGCATCGCCTGCGCGATCATGGCAACACCGTGGTCGTAATCGAGCACAATTTGGACGTAATCAAAACCGCGGACTGGATCATCGATCTCGGCCCTGAAGGGGGCGAAGGTGGCGGACAAATTATCGCGCAAGGTACGCCAGAACAAATCGCGCAGAACACAGCGGGGTATACCGGGCACTATCTCAAGCAGACGCTCAAGCATCGCTCCCGTTGACAGACACCCCTGTCCTGGGTAGCTTTAGCCGATTCAAGCCACACTAGGTCACCCATCCCATGGATCTCGCCCGCCCCAGTGACAAAACCGCCATGCCTACTGGACCCTTGCGCCTCAAGGGCGTGCTCGCGGATTTGCTGGCGGATGGCCACATCCCCAAGGATGAAGGAAACGACCTGCTCGCCGCGCAGCGCAGTGAGCGTGCAGACCAGCACCCTCTAGCACTTATAAATGCTCAGAAATGGCGTAGCCTCTTGCCGCCGCACGCGGTGATCAATATGGAGTTCCTCATCGAATGGCTGGCGGGCAAGGCTGGGCTTGCCGCTTATCACATCGACCCGCTGAAGATCGATGTTGCTGCGGTGACAGAGGTGATGTCACAAGCCTACGCTTCGCGCTATCGGATCTTGCCGGTGGAAGTCAACGCAAATGAAGTCGTGGTGGCCACCGCCGAGCCCTATGTGCGTGATTGGGAAGAGAGCGTGCAACAAGTAGCGCGGCGGCCGATCCGGCGCGTAATGGCGAGCCCGCTCGATCTGAATCGCTACATTGCTGAGTTTTACAGCCTAGCGCTGTCGGTGAAGCAGGCAGTGCGCGCGCAAGAGGGTGCGGTGCAAAGCGGTATCACCAATTTCGAACAATTGGTCGCGCTTGGACGCATGGGGCAACTCGATGCGAACGATCAGAGCGTGGTGCGAATTGTGGATTGGCTGCTGCAATATGCGTTTGAGCAGCGCGCGAGCGACATTCATATCGAACCGCGACGCGAGTTCGCCAATGTACGCTTTCGCATCGATGGCGTGCTGCATGCGGTGTATCAAATCCCGAGTGCGGTGTACAACGCGATCACCAGCCGCATCAAGTTGTTGGGCCGCATGGACATGGTGGAAAAACGCCGCCCGCAAGATGGCCGGGTAAAAACCGTGACCCCTGCGGGCGACGAGATCGAGTTGCGCTTGTCAACGATGCCTACCGCCTTCGGCGAAAAATTGGTGATGCGCATTTTCGATCCGGAAGTACTGGTGCGGAATTTTACTGAGCTGGGATTTAGCGACGATGAATCCAAATGTTGGGAGGGGATGGTGTCTCACCCCAATGGGATCGTGCTGGTCACCGGCCCCACGGGCTCGGGCAAAACCACTACGCTTTATACTTCGCTCAAGCAACTGGCCGAACCGGAAGTGAATGTATGTACGGTGGAAGACCCGATTGAAATGGTGGTGCCGCAATTCAATCAAATGCAAGTGCAACCCGGCATCGGTCTGGATTTTGCCAGCGGTATCCGCACCCTGATGCGGCAAGATCCGGACATCATCATGGTGGGTGAGATTCGTGATTTGGAAACGGCGGAAATGGCGATTCAAGCCGCGCTCACCGGACACTTAGTGCTCTCCACCCTGCACACGAACGATGCCCCCTCGGCCATTACGCGCCTGATGGATCTGGGCGTGCCGCCGTATTTGATCCAGTCCACCGTGCTCGGCGTACTGGCACAGCGCCTGGTGCGCACGCTTTGCCCGCATTGCAAACAAGCAACCACCCTAGACGATGACACTTGGACTGAGTTGGTGCGCCCGTGGAAAGCGCCCAAACCTGCCACGGTGTACGGGCCTGTCGGTTGCGTGGAATGCCGCATGACCGGCTATCGGGGTCGCAGCGGCATCTATGAAATACTCACCATGACACCAGCCGTCACTCGGCTTATTACGGCGCAGTGCGATTTATCAAAGTTGCGCGAAACGGCTTTTCGCGAGGGCATGAAAGCCCTGCGTGTTTCCGGTGCCGCTAAAGTCGCGGCCGGAATCACTACACCCGATGAGATTTTAAAAGTCACCCCACCCCCCTTCGAAACTTAATGATCAAACTACTTTACTTTGCCGCATTGGTGGACAAGCTCGGTCTGGCGAGCGAGCAAATCGAACTGCCGAGTAACGTGAATGATGTGCGGGGATTGGTAGCGCAACTCAAACAACGCGGTGGCGCCTGGGAAGAAGTTTTCAGCAATGACGCGCTGCGTATTACCGTGAATAAGCAATTCTCCGAGCTCGCGGCACCGATCAAAAGCGGGGATGAAGTGGCTTTTATTTCAGCATGGTTATAACGGTACCGACCTGAAGGCCAAGTGATTGAGCTGCGCTTCCCTGATTGATGGCAACTTCTACCAAGCCCAAGCTGTTTTCATACCAAAATACTTCGTGCGGCATTGCCTCGTAAAAAGTTTTCGTGCGGCGCAATTCCTGCCCCGCCACTTGCAGCACTGCGTCGCTTCCCAGCCCGGCCGCACGCATGCCCGTCATGCAATTGCCGTAATGATCAATGTAGATAACACGCTGCCTGTCCACCGCACTCGATTGCACTTGCAGCGCATTCGTCTCGGCAAGTTTGTCTGCGGGGAATTGGCCAACGGCGACCCACGCCGCGATGGGCGCAAATAGATCTCGGCCATGAAAGGTCTGCGACAGGCTCTCCGGCCGCCAAGTAATGCGCCAAATCCGTGTTGCCTGCGCACGTGCGGCTACAACAGACAAAAGGCCATTGTCCGGCCCGACGAACCAATAGCCATCCGCCACCATGACCACTGCATCGCGCGCACTACCTACCCCTGGATCGACCACTGCGAAGATGACACTGCCCGGTGAAAAGCGCAGATAGAGCGCCGCCAAGAGATGTGCGCTGGAATCGATATCGAAATTCGGCGCACTATGCAGCAAGTCAATCACCGGTACGTCCGGGGCGGTATGGGCTAACACCGCCTTCACTTGGCCTATATAAAGATCATCCGCGCCAAAATCAGTGAATAGCACGATCATGAAAACCACTCCCGGTTTTTTGACTGTTTCAATTACTTAGAATCTTAGCAATAAAAAAGCCGGCACTAGGCCGGCTTTTAAGTGTGGAACGATATTATCGGTTAATTATTCTGTAGCGACGGCTTCGGTAGCCTCGGGACGGTCTACCAGTTCAACAAACGCCATGGGCGCATTGTCGCCTTGGCGGAAGCCGCACTTGAGGATGCGTAAATAGCCACCGTTGCGGTTTTGATAACGCGGGCCCAGCTCATCGAACAGTTTGACCACGATGTCGCGGTCACGCAGGCGATTGAAGGCCAAGCGGCGATTGGCGACGGAGGGCTTCTTGCCCAAAGTAATCAAAGGCTCAGCCACGCGGCGCAATTCCTTGGCCTTGGGCAGCGTGGTTTTAATGGCTTCGTGACGCAGCAGGGCGTTAGCCATATTGCGCAACATGGCCAAACGATGGCTGCTGGTGCGATTTAATTTACGAAGACCGTTACCGTGACGCATGGTGCTATCCTTTTTTCTTCAACTCGCTTATTTATTGTGGTGCTCGAGCCCAGCCGGCGGCCAGTTTTCGAGACGCATGCCCAGGGTAAGGCTCTTGGAAGCGAGTACATCTTTAATTTCGTTCAGCGATTTACGGCCGAGGTTCGGTGTTTTGAGCAATTCATTCTCGGTGCGTTGAATCAGATCGCCGATGTAATAAATATTTTCTGCTTTGAGGCAATTGGCCGAGCGCACCGTCAACTCCAGATCGTCCACCGGGCGCAGCAGGATCGGATCGATCATGGGAGCACGCGGCGCCTCGGTGAGTGCGGGCGTGCCTTTCAGGTCGGCGAACACACCGAGTTGGTCCATCAGAATGCGCGCTGCGTAACGCACGGCTTCTTCGGGATCGACCACGCCGTTGGTTTCGATGTCCATCACCAGCTTGTCCAGATCGGTACGCTGTTCCACACGTGCGCTTTCAACGGCATAGCTGACGCGACGCACGGGGCTGAAGGAAGCGTCCATCATGATGGTGCCGATGGCGTGTTCTTGTTCTTCCAAACGACGCGACGCGACGGGCTGGTAGCCACGGCCTTGTTCAATCTTGATTTCCATATTGAGCGCGCCGTTGCCTGTCATGTGTGCAATGACATGTTCCGGGTTCAGAATCTCAACATCATGGCTCGCCTCGATATCGCCCGCAGTGACCATGCCTTTGCCTTGTTTGGACAAGCGCAGGGTGGTCTCGGAACGATTGTTCAACTTGAGGGAAATACCTTTCAAGTTGAGCAGAATATCGACGACGTCTTCTTGCACGCCTTCGATCACGGAATATTCGTGCAATACGCCGTCAATCTTGACTTGCGTAATCGCGTAGCCAGGCATGGACGAGAGCAAAATGCGGCGCAGCGCATTGCCCAAGGTATGACCGTAGCCGCGTTCGAACGGCTCCATGACAACTCGGGCGCGCAAGGGAGATACTTGCTCCACGTCGACGACTCGCGGCTTTAAGAATTCGGTAGCGCTGCTTTGCATGGATGTGTCCCCGTTCTAGTGCTGATGATTACTTGGAGTACAACTCGACCACGAGATGCTCATTGATGGTGGCTGGCAATTCGCTGCGAATCGGCTTGGCTTTAAACGTGCCTTTCAGCGCGGTGATGTCCACTTCGACCCATTCCGGAAAACCGCGGCCTTCGGCGGCGGTCGCCGCGCCTTTAACGCGCAACTGCGCTTTGGCCGGACCGGCGACTTCTACCACGTCGCCTGGGCGAACTTGATAGGAAGGAATATTCACACGACGGCCATTCACCAGAATGCCATTGTGACGCACTAACTGACGCGACTCGGAACGCGATGCGCCGAAGCCCATGCGATAAGTCACGGTGTCGAGACGGCATTCTAACAATTGCAGCAGGCTCTCGCCGGTCACGCCCTTGGCGCGATCAGCAGCTTTGTAGTAGCCGCGGAATTGACGCTCGAGTATGCCGTAAATGCGACGTACTTTTTGTTTCTCGCGCAATTGGTGGCCGTAGTCGGAGAGGCGCATGCCGCTCTTTTGGCCGTGTTGGCCCGGTGCGTATTCACGGCGCTCAATTGAGCATTTGTCGGTAAAGCACTTCTCGCCTTTGAGGAAGAGTTTTTCACCCTCTCTACGGCACAGACGGCATTTGGCATCGGTATAGCGGGCCACGATGTCTCTCCTAAATTAGATGCGGCGCTTTTTGGACGGACGGCAGCCGTTATGCGGCACCGGTGTCACATCAGCGATCTGGGTAATTTTGAAGCCGGCGGCGTTCAACCCACGCACGGCGGATTCGCGACCGGGGCCGGGGCCCTTGATGCGCACTTCGAGGTTTTTCACGCCACATTCCTGCGCGATTTTACCGGCGTTTTCCGCCGCGACTTGCGCTGCGAAAGGCGTACTTTTACGTGAGCCCTTAAAGCCCGCGCCGCCTGCAGTCGCCCACGACAGCGCATTGCCCTGGCGATCCGTAATGGTCACGATGGTGTTGTTGAAGGAGGCGTGGATGTGGGCGATGCCCTCGGCCACGTTCTTCTTAACTTTTTTACGAACCCGGGTAGTGGGGGTTTTAGTTGCCATGTTTTTTACTTTTCCTTAATACCTAATCTTGCGTGGAATCCGGGATTACTTGCGGATCGCTTTGCGTGGGCCCTTACGGGTGCGCGCATTGGTGCGGGTACGTTGACCGCGTGCTGGCAGCCCCTTGCGATGACGCTGACCACGGTAGCAGCCTAGATCCATCAAACGCTTGATGTTCATGGTGACTTCGCGGCGCAGATCGCCTTCCACCGTGAACTTGGCGACCGATTCACGCAGCTTTTCCATTTCGCTGTCAGTGAGATCTTTCATTTTGGTAGCAGTGTTCACACCCGCAGACGCGCAAATCTGTTCCGAGCGCGTGCGGCCAATGCCGTAAATCGCGGTCAACGCGATTACTGCATGTTGGTGGTTGGGGATATTCACCCCGGCGATACGGGCCATGCCATTACTCCTAGCTAACTAAGTTTTCGCAAATCGAAAACCCGCAATTTTAACATCCAATCCGTTAACGATCAACAGCTTAAGTGCTTAGCCTTGACGCTGCTTGTGACGCGGTTCAGCGCAGATCACACGCACCACGCCTTTGCGGCGGACAATTTTGCACTTACGGCAGATTTTCTTAACCGATGCTTGTACTCGCATAATCACTCTCCTTAACTTTCGTCGCGGGCGACTCACCCGCCACGACAAGTCCTAAACTTCACTTCGCCCGGTAGGTAATCCGGGCACGCGTTAAATCGTAGGGCGTCATTTCCACGGTGACTTTGTCTCCCGGCAAGATGCGAATGTAATGCATCCGCATTTTTCCCGAGATATAACCCAAAACCACATGCCCATTTTCCAGCTTCACACGGAACGTTGCGTTGGGGAGCGTTTCCAAAATCTCCCCCTGCATTTCGATCGTGTCTTCTTTTGCCATCTTGCGCTAACCAATACCGCGCGCAATTACCGCGCGAAACCGCCTTTGAAATTCGCTTTCTTGAGCAAGCTCTCGTACTGGTGGGTCATCAAGTACGCTTGCACCTGCGTCATGAAGTCCATGGTGACCACCACAATAATCAACAAACTGGTGCCGCCAAAGTAAAACGGCACATTAAATTTCAAAATCAAAAACTCCGGCAGCAAGCACACCAGTGTGATATACAGCGCACCCACCAGCGTCAACCGCAACATGATCTTCTCAATGTAGCGCGCAGTTTGCTCGCCGGGCCGGATACCGGGCACGAACGCTCCGCTCTTTTTCAAGTTGTCTGCCGTTTCCTTCGGGTTGTATACCAACGCCGTGTAGAAAAAACAGAAGAAAATAATCGCTGCAGCGTACAACATTACATACAAGGGCTGCCCCATGGACAACGCGCCAGAAACGTCTTTCAACCAAGACATGCCTTCGTGCGACCCAAACCATCCAGCCAACGTTGCCGGAAACAGAATAATGCTCGACGCAAAAATCGGCGGAATGACGCCCGCCATGTTCAATTTCAGCGGCAAATGACTGGTTTGCCCACCAAATACTTTGTTGCCCACTTGGCGCTTGGCATAATTCACCAAAATCTTGCGTTGACCGCGTTCGACAAATACCACCAGATAAGTCACCAATACCACACCGACGATAATCATCAGCACCACCGGGATCGATATTGCACCGGTGCCCACCAACTGAAACGTGTTGGCAATCGCCTGGGGCAAGCCTGAAACGATGCCGGCAAATATAATCAGCGAAATACCGTTACCGAGACCACGCTCAGTTATTTGTTCACCTAGCCACATCAAAAACATCGTACCCGTGATCAGCGTGATCATCGTGGTGATCCGGAATGCGATTCCCGCCTCCAACACCAACCCTTGCTGCGACTCCAGCGCGATCGCGATACCCAATGACTGGAAAGTGGCCAACACGACTGTGCCATAGCGGGTGTATTGGGTTATCTTGCGCCGCCCCGACTCTCCCTCTTTCTTAAGCGCCTCAAACGAAGGCACTACCACCGTCATCAACTGCATGATGATGGATGCCGAAATATACGGCATGATCCCCAACGTCAACACAGACAACCGGCCTAACGCACCACCCGAGAACATGTTGAACATGTCCAAAATACCGCCGCCCTTGCCGCCGCCAAACAACTGCGCAAGCTGAGACGGTTCAATCCCCGGCACCGGGATGTGTGTACCGATGCGATAAACAATCAGTGCGCCAAGCAAAAAGAACAGGCGTTTTTTTAAATCGCCCAGCTTCGCACCCGCACCAAGAATATTGTTTAAAGCCACACGTATCCTAATATCACTTACTGTGCGTTCACTTATTCGGCGATCTTGCCGCCGGCTGCTTCGATCGCGGCGCGCGCACCTTTGGTCACGCCCAAGCCCTGCACCGTAATGGCTTTAGAAATGGCGCCAGACAGTACAATTTTCGCATGCAAGGCGCGCGACGGCACCAAACCTGCTTGCTTGAGGGTGAGCAAATCGATCTTGTCGGCGCTTAGTTTTTCCAGCGCATACAGCATCACCTCGGCAGTATCGTTCCTGGTAAGCGACACGAAACCACGCTTAGGCAAGCGGCGTTGCAAGGGCATCTGCCCGCCCTCGAAGCCCACTTTATGGAAGCCGCCAGAACGCGATTTCTGTCCTTTATGCCCGCGCCCGGCTGTCTTACCTAGACCGCTGCCTATGCCGCGGCCTACACGACGTTTGGGTTTTTTGGCGCCGGGAGCCGGCTGGATGGTATTGAGTTCCATTTTTATCCCTCGCATTTCACGAGATACGACACTTTGTTGATCATGCCGCGCACCGAAGGGGTGTCCACCAGTTCGACGGTGTGATGCAAACGGCGCAAGCCCAGGCCGCGCACACAGGCGCGATGCGATTGGATGGTGCCGATGGTGCTTTTGACTAGGGTCACTTTGACTTTTTTATCAGCTGCCATGACTTACTCCATAATCTCTTCGACCGACTTACCGCGTTTCGCAGCAATCTCGGAAGGGGTGGACATCTGTTTCAACCCATTGATCGTTGCGCGCACCACGTTATAGGGGTTGGTCGAACCAATGATTTTGGCGAGCACGTTGTGCACACCCATCACATCAAATACTGCGCGCATCGCACCACCGGCAATAATGCCGGTACCCTCAGAGGCCGGCTGCATGATCACTGTAGAAGCGCCATGTTGCCCGATCACCGCATGCTGCAGCGTGCCGTTCTTAAGCGAAATCTTAACCAAGTTGCGGCGCGCTTCTTCCATTGCCTTTTGCACGGCAACCGGCACTTCCTTGGACTTGCCTTTACCCATGCCGATTCCACCATCGCCATCGCCGACTACGGTAAGTGCCGCGAAGCCCATGATGCGACCGCCCTTCACCACTTTGGTGACGCGGTTCACGGAAATCATTTTTTCGCGTAGACCGTCGCCGCGCTCTTCTGTTGCTTGGGGTTTAGCCATTTTCAACCTCTATTAAAACTTGAGACCGCCTTCACGCGCGGCCTCCGCCAGCGCTTTGACGCGCCCATGATATTTAAAACCGGAACGGTCGAACGCCACGGTGTCGATACCCGCAGCTTTCGCCTTTTCAGCAATCTGCTTGCCGATTGCGGCGGCAGCTGCCGTGGTGCCACCGTTACTCAAATCTTTGCGCAGCGCTTTATCAAGCGTAGATGCGGATGCGAGCACCTTGCTGCCGCTCGCATCAATAATCTGGGCGTAAATGTGCAGATTGGTACGATGCACCAACAAGCGCACTGCTTTCAGCTCAGCGATCTTGGCACGGGTTTTACGTGCGCGGCGCTGACGACCCTGTTTCTGATTCATGACTTGCCCCTAATCACTTCTTAAGAATTACTTCTTCTTGGTTTCTTTGATGACCACCACCTCATTGGCGTACCGCACGCCCTTGCCCTTATAAGGCTCAGGTGAACGATAGGCGCGAATCTCGGCGGCGACCTGACCCACTTGTTGCTTGTCGGCCCCTTTAACAATGATCTCCGTCTGGCTCGGCGTTTCCACTTTGACGCCAGCAGGCATCGTGTGATCAACCGGATGAGAAAATCCGAGCGCGAGATTTAACACATCGCCCTTGGCCGCCGCGCGGTAACCCACGCCCACCAGGGTAAGTTTTTTCTCGAAGCCTTTGCTAACCCCATGCACCATATTGGCGAGCAAAGCGCGCATGGTGCCGGACATGGCTTGGGCAGCAAGACTACCACCCACTTTTTCGAATTTCAGCTCATTGCCATCTTTGATAATTTTGACATTGCTGTTTTGTTTCTGCTTCAAGGAACCCAAGGGACCCTTGACGATAATTTCATCAGCCGCCAGGCTGACTTCCACCCCTGCGGGGATGGCGACTGGATTTTTAGCTACGCGTGACATGTCGTTTATTCCTTATGCCACGATGCACAAAACTTCACCGCCCACGCCAGCCGCACGCGCCTTTTTATCGGTCATCACGCCTTTGGAAGTGGAAACGATGGCAACACCCAAGCCATTCAGGACCTTGGGAATATCGCTGGAGCCTTTGTAGACACGCAAACCAGGGCGGGACACACGCTCAATACGTTCGATCACCGGGCGACCGGCGTAGTATTTAAGGCTAACATCCAATGCCGGTTTGGCGCCGTTTTCGCGCACCGCGAAATTATCGATGTAACCCTCATCCTTCAGCACGGCGGCAATCGCCACCTTAAGCTTGGAAGAAGGCATGGATACGCTGACTTTGTCCGCCGCTTGCGCGTTGCGGATACGGGTCAACATATCGGAAATGGGATCACTCATACTCATTGTTCTACCCCTTACCAGCTAGCTTTCGTGATGCCTGGAATTTCTCCACGCATCGCGTATTCGCGTACTTTGCTACGCGCCAGACCAAACTTACGGAAATAGCCGCGCGGACGACCGGTTAATTCGCAACGATTGCGCAAACGCGTCGGACTGGCATCACGCGGCAAAGCTTGCAACTTCTGGCGCGCTTCATAACGCTCCTCGTCGGAAGCCTTGCTGTTGTTGATAGCGGCCATGAGTGCTGCGCGTTTGACGGCGAATTTTTTGACCGTTTTACGGCGTTTTTGTTCGCGATTAATGAGTGCTAACTTAGCCATAGCAACCTCAGTTTTTGAATGGAAAACTAAAGGCTGCAAGTAATGCGCGGCCTTCTTTGTCGGTTTTTGCGGTCGTGGTGATCGTGATATTCATCCCACGCAACGCATCGATTTTGTCGTACTCAATCTCGGGGAAAATGATTTGCTCTTTTACCCCCATGTTGTAATTGCCACGACCATCGAACGCCCGCCCGGAGATGCCGCGAAAATCGCGAATCCGCGGAATGGCAATCGTCACCAAACGGTCGAGGAAGTCGTACATGCGCTGCTTACGCAAGGTCACCATACAACCCACTGGATAGTCTTCACGAATCTTATAGACCGCGATCGCTTTGCGCGCCTTGGTGACAACCACCTTTTGGCCAGCGATCTTCTGCATATCACCAACCGCATGTTCCATCACTTTTTTGTCGCCCACCGCTTCGCCCACGCCCATATTGATAACAATTTTATCGATGCGCGGCACTTCCATGATGGACTTGTACCCAAACTCCTGCATGAGCTGAGGCACGACTTTCTCTTTATAAAAATCTTGTAAACGAGCCATGGTGATTCCTTACGCGTCCACTACTTCGCCGTTAGACTTGAAAAAACGCACTTTACGACCATCCGCCAGCACCTTGATGCCTACGCGGTCTGCTTTTTGCGTTGCCGCATTAAACAGCGCGATATTGGATACCTGAATCGGCATCTCTTTATCGATGATGCCGCCTGGCGCACCCTGCATCGGGTTGGGCTTAGCGTGCTTCTTCACCTTATTAATCCCCTCAACCAGCACTTTTGCGTCATCTACCACGCGCAACACAGTGCCGCGACGGCCTTTATCTTTTCCGGTCAGGACAACAATGTCGTCCCCTTTTTTGATCTTGCGCATGGTTGCTCCTTACAGTACTTCCGGCGCGAGCGAAACAATCTTCATGAAGCGCTCATTGCGCAACTCGCGGGTAACTGGGCCAAAGATACGCGTACCGATCGGCTCCAACTTAGCATTCAGGAGCACGGCAGCATTACTATCGAATTTAACAAGAGAGCCATCGGGGCGGCGCACGCCTTTGGCGGTGCGTACCACCACGGCGTTATAGACTTCACCCTTTTTGACACGACCGCGAGGTGCGGCGTCTTTGATACTGACTTTGATGACATCGCCGATGCCGGCGTAGCGGCGTCTGGATCCGCCCAGCACTTTGATACACATCACGGTGCGGGCACCGGTGTTATCAGCGACTTCCAGCATGGATTGCATTTGAATCATGTTTACTCTCCAACTTAATCCGTTTAATGCCGCGCCTTGCGAAATGAAAGGCTGCGAACGTAACGGTCAGTTTTGGTTTGGCGCGCTACGCCCTTGCAGCCAGCGCGCCAGGGGAAACGCGAGATTGTACGGTAGGTTTAGTGCTTACGCAAGGTTTAAAGCACAAAACCCAGATAAATCCCTAGAGGGCGCGGCTTTTTTCCACCAAGCGCGCAACGCGCCAAGCCTTGGTTTTAGCCAGCGGACGGGTTTCTTCGATTTCCACCAGGTCGCCCGGATGAAATTCGTTATTTTCATCGTGCGCATGATATTTCTGCGAGCGGCGCAGAACCTTGCCGTACAAGGCGTGCGTGACTTTGCGCTCGACCAGCACGGTGACGGTTTTGTCCATTTTGTCGCTTACCACACGCCCGGTTAGGGTGCGTTTCACTTTAGCGGCTGCGTCAGTCATGCTTTACTCTCTTTTTCAGTCAGCAGAGTGCGCACACGCGCGATGTCGCGACGCACTTTCTTTTTCTGGTCGGTCTTGGTGGACTGTTGCGTGGCAAGCTGCATGCGCAGGCCGAACTGGGCCTTGAGCAATGCATTCAACTCTTGCTTCATCTCATCCACGGATTTACTGCGTAATTCGTTGGCTTTCATGTTAATCCCCTGCCTTAACCGATTTGACGCGTGACAAAGGCCGTCGAGATCGGCAGTTTGGCTGCAGCCAGGCGGAACGCCTCGCGCGCCAATACTTCGTCCACGCCATCCATTTCATACAACATCTTGCCTGGCTGAATCTCGGCGACCCAATACTCAGGATTGCCCTTACCATTACCCATCCGCACTTCGGCAGGTTTAGTCGAGATTGGTTTGTCCGGGAAAATCCGAATCCAAATCCGTCCGCCGCGCTTAATGTGGCGGGTCATGGCGCGACGCGCGGCTTCGATCTGACGCGCCGTCAGACGGCCACGTCCAATGGCTTTCAGGCCAAAGTCGCCGAAGCTGACTTTGTTGCCGCGCGTGGCGACGCCGGTGTTACGGCCTTTTTGCTGTTTGCGGTATTTAGTTCTAGCTGGCTGCAGCATTTCTCACTCCTGCCTTGCGTGGTTTTTTCTCGGGCTCGACTGGAGCAGCGACTTCCAATTTGCCGATGCTCACGCCTTTAAAGACCCACACTTTAATTCCGATGATGCCATAAGTCGTTTTCGCTTCGCTGGTGCCGTAATCGATGTCTGCGCGCAGGGTATGCAGCGGCACGCGGCCTTCGCGATACCACTCGGTACGGGCGATTTCCGCGCCGTTCAGCCGTCCCGCACTCATGATTTTGATACCTTGTGCGCCGAGGCGCATGGCGTTTTGCATGGCGCGTTTCATGGCGCGGCGGAACATCACGCGCTTTTCCAATTGCTGTGCGATATTGTCTGCGATCAGCTTGGCGTCGATTTCAGGCTTGCGCACTTCTTCGATATTGACATGCACCGGCACACCCATCATTTTTTGCAGGGTGGCGCGCAAGGATTCAATGTCTTCACCTTTTTTGCCGATCACAATACCGGGCCGTGCGCTGTACACCGTGATCTTGGCATTCTTCGCCGGACGCTCGATGACGATGCGCGACACCATGGCATGCGCCAATTTTTTCTTCAGAAATTCGCGCACCTTGATGTCTTCATTCAACATCACTGGGAATTTACGGCTATTGGCGTACCACTTCGAGGACCAGTTTTTGAGTACGCTGAGTCTAAAGCCGGTTGGATTGATCTTTTGTCCCATGCTATTCCTTTTACCTAGTCGCCGACGACGATGGTGATGTGGCAGGTGGGTTTGTGAATATGCACCCCACGGCCTTTGGCAGCCGCGCGGAAGCGTTTCATCACCGTTCCTTGATCCACGTAAATGGTGGCGACTTTCAATTCGTCGATGTCTGCACCTTCGTTGTGCTCGGCATTGGCGATCGCCGATTCCAGCACGCCCTTGATAATGCCAGCGCCTTTTTTCGGGCTGAAGGCAAGAATATTCAAAGCTTGCTCGACTTTTTTGCCGCGCACTTGGTCGGCTACCAGTCGGCCCTTTTGGGCGGATAGCCGCACGCCACGCAATACAGCGGAAACTCTCATAACCATCTCCTATTTCCTCACGGCTTTCTTGTCCGCTGAGTGCCCTTTAAAGGTGCGCGTCAAGGCGAACTCGCCGAGTTTGTGACCGACCATGTTTTCGGTGACGAACACCGGAATATGTTGTTTGCCGTTATGCACGGCAATCGTCAAGCCGATAAAGTCCGGCAGAATCGTGGAACGGCGTGACCAGGTTTTGATCGGACGCTTGTCGCGGGTCGCGACAGCGGATTCCACCTTCTTCGCCAGGTGGCCATCAATGAACGGGCCTTTTTTAACGGAACGAGCCATATTAGAACCTCAATTATTTCTGGAAACGGCGGCGCACGATCATGCCGCTGGTACGCTTGTTACTACGGGTACGATAGCCTTTGGTTTTCAAACCCCATGGACTCACCGGATGACGACCAGCAGCGGTTCTACCTTCACCACCCCCATGCGGGTGATCTACCGGGTTCATCACCACACCGCGCACCGTCGGACGCACACCGCGCCAACGCATCGCACCGGCTTTACCAATGGAACGCAAGTTGTGTTCTGAATTGCCCACTTCACCCAGGGTCGCTTTACAATCCACGTGCACTTTGCGAATCTCGCCTGAACGCAACCGCAACTGCGCATAGCTGCCTTCGCGCGCCAGCAATTGCACCGAGGTGCCCGCCGAACGGGCGATTTGCGCGCCCTTGCCCGGCAACATTTCGATGCAATGAATGGTGCTACCCACGGGGATATTACGCAGCGGCAAGGTGTTGCCCGGTTTAATCGGGGCTTCCGCGCCGCTCACCAGCTCACTGCCCGCCACCACGCCTTTGGGCGCAATGATGTAACGGCGTTCGCCATCTGCATAGCACAACAGGGCGATATGCGCGCTGCGGTTCGGGTCGTATTCGATCCGCTCCACTTTCGCGACGATGCCGTCTTTGTTGCGTTTGAAGTCGACCATGCGATATTGCTGCTTGTGTCCACCGCCCTGATGCCGCGTCGTGATGTGACCGTTGTGATTGCGGCCCGCTTTCTTCGACTGCGACTCGGTGAGGCTGTCGATTGGACGGCCCTTATACAGATTCGGATGATAGACCTTCACGACGGCACGACGGCCGGGGGAAGTCGGTTTAACTTTGACCAATGGCATGATTTATTCTCCTAGGCCCCGATTACGCTTCCGCGCCGACGAAGTTGATCTCCGTACCTGGCTCGAAGCACACATAGGCTTTTTTCCAATCGCGGCGACGGCCCATGAAACGGCCGTGGCGCTTGGCTTTGCCCTTCACGTTCGTAACTTGTACGCCGACCACTTTTTTGCCGAACATGAGTTCAGCGGCCGCTTTTATTTCAGGTTTGGTGGCATCCGCCAATACACGGAACGGCACTTGGTTATTGAGGTCGCCCACCATGGTGCTCTTCTCGGAGATCACCGGCGCCAAAATGATTAGCATCAGACGTTCAGCGTTCATGCCAGCAGCTCCTCGAATTTCTTCACCGCACTCTTGGTCAGCAACACGTGCGGATAGCGCACTAAGCTATACGGATCGGCGTGTTGCGCTTCCATCACCAATACATTGGCGAGATTGCGCGAAGACAAATACAGGTTCTCGTCCACATTGTCGGTGACGATTAATACTTGCTCGTAGCCCATGCCCTTGAGTTTCTGGGCAAGCGCTTTCGTCTTCGGACCTTCTACTTTCAGATCTTCGATTACCATCAGACGGCCTTGACGTGCCAACTCAGACAGAATCGCCTGCATGCTGGCGCGATACATCTTGCGGTTGACCTTCTGGCTAAAATTTTCGTCCGGGCTGTTCGGAAATGCTTTTCCACCGCCACGCCAAATCGGGCTGGAGGACATACCGGCGCGGGCACGGCCCGTGCCTTTTTGCCGCCAGGGTTTGTGGGTGGTGTGTGATACTTCGCCGCGATCCAACTGGGCGCGCGTGCCGCTACGGGCATTCGCTAAAAAGGAGGTCACGACTTGGTGCACCAGCGCCTCGTTGTACTCACGACCAAACGTGCTGTCGGAAGCTTGCACACTCGACACTTGCGCGCCTTGCTCGTTAATTAGTTTTAGTTCCATTACGCACCCGCCTTCACGCTAGGACGCACAACCACATTGCCGCCTTTAGAGCCCGGCACCGCGCCTTTAATCAGGAGCAGTTGACGTTCAGCATCAATGCGCACGATCTCGAGTAGCTGCGTGGTGCGGGTTACCGCACCCAAGTGACCCGCCATTTTCTTGCCGGGAAACACCCGCCCCGGATCCTGCGCCATACCAATCGAACCGGCAGAATTGTGCGACAGGGAGTTACCGTGACTGGCGCGGTTGGAACTGAAGTGGTGGCGTTTGATCGCGCCGGAGAAACCCTTACCCTGGGTCACGCCGGACACATCCACTTTTTGCCCCACCTGAAAAATATCCACACCGATGTGTTTGCCCAAGCTATAGCTCGACACGTCGGCGACATTGAATTCGCGCACGACACTTCCAGCTTCCACTCCCGCTTTAGCGAAGTGCCCGGTTTGCGGCTTAGTGACACGTGTGGCGCGTCGTACCCCATAGGTAACCTGCAGCGCGGCATAGCCGTCGGTCTGCTGGGTCTTGATTTGGGTCACGCGGTTGTTGGACACGTCCACCACCGTCACCGGCACGGCTACGCCGTCTTCGGTGAAGAAGCGGGTCATGCCAATCTTACGACCGACAAGTCCAAGGCTCATTTTATTTTCCTCATTCAGGCCGGTTACAATTGACCGGCACCTAACATTACAACTTGATTTCGACGTCCACGCCGGCGGGCAAATCGAGCTTCATCAACGCATCCACGGTCTTGTCGGTGGGGTCGATGATATCCATCAAACGCAGATGGGTACGCATCTCGAATTGATCGCGCGAGGCCTTGTTCACATGCGGCGAGCGCAAAATGTCAAAGCGTTCGATACGGGTGGGCAAGGGCACGGGGCCTTTGACAACCGCACCGGTGCGCTTCGCTGTTTCCACGATCTCCAGCGCTGACTGATCGATAAGACGATAGTCAAATGCTTTGAGTCGAATACGGATTTTTTGGCTTTGCATCAGTTTTCCTTGGTTAGGGCGAGGCATGCCTCGCCCCTACATCCCTATTCAATAATTTTCGCTACCACACCCGCACCGACGGTCCGGCCACCTTCGCGAATCGCGAAGCGCAAACCGTCTTCCATGGCGATCGGTTGAATCAGCGCAACCGTGATACTCACGTTATCCCCTGGCATCACCATCTCGGTACCGGCCGGCAATTCCACCGATCCGGTCACGTCCGTGGTGCGGAAGTAGAACTGGGGAC
>JADMJT010000092.1:20244-45825 GCA_018781585.1 Burkholderiales bacterium | reverse complement strand
ACGAAGAAAAATACCGCCAGCGCTGCCGCTGCTTCCAGCACGCCGAGGAACAGGTAGGCGCGTGCAAGCAGTTGCCACGACAGCAGGCGTTCACCGCGTGCGCGGGGCGGGCGCTTCATCACGGCGGGGTCGGGCTTTTCCGCGCCCAAGGCCAGCGCGGGCAGCATGTCGGTGCCGAGATCGACCGCCAGAATCTGGATGATGGTGAGCGGCAGCGGGATTCTAAACAGCACGAAGGCGAGATAGGGCACCAGTTCGGGAATGTTCGAGGTGAGGATGTAGGTGAGGAACTTGCGGATGTTGTCGAACACCGCTCGTCCTTCCTCGATCGCCGCGACGATGCTGGCGAAGTTGTCGTCGAGCAAGATCAGGTCTGCCGCTTCCTTGGCCACGTCGGTGCCGGCAACGCCCATGGCGATGCCGATGTCGGCGGTCTTCAACGCCGGTGCGTCATTCACGCCGTCGCCCGTCACGGCGACGATCTCGCCTTTTTTCTGCAACGCTTCGACGATGAGCATTTTCTGCTCGGCGGCGACGCGGGCGAAGATGATCTCCGGCGCATCCAGCGCCAGCTGCAACTGCGCGGGAGACATGCGGCGCATTTCGTCACCGGTCACCATCACCGGCTGATCCGTTTTCACCAAGCCGATTTCGCGGGCGATGGCGCGCGCCGTGTGCGGGTGGTCGCCGGTGACCATGATCACGCGGATGCCGGCCGAGGCGCAGCGCGCAACGGCGTCGGGCACCTCGGGCCGCGGCGGGTCTTCCAGCCCGACCAGGCCGGAGAGAATCATGCCTTGTTCCGTAGTCGGCAGGCCGCCGGAAATTGGACAATGCGCGAAGGCCAGCACGCGCAGGCCGGCCTCGGCCATCGTATCTTGGGCTGCGAGCAGGTGCGTCTTCGCGGCGGCATCGAGCGGTGCGATTCCGGCGTCGAACTGCACCGAGTCGCAGGCCGCGAGCACTGTCTCCAGCGCGCCCTTGCAGTAGAGCATGCGCCCTTGCGGCGTCTCATACAACACCGACATACGCTTGCGGTCGGTGTCGAAGGGAATCTCGCCGATGCGCGTGTAAGCGTCGAGCGCGCCTGCCGCCTGCCGGCCCATGCCAGCCAGCGCCACTTCCATCGGATCACCCAGCCACGCGCGCTTGCCGTTGTTTTGCACTTCCTTCACGTTATGGCACAGCGCGGCATTCACGAACAGCGCGCGGTTATCCGCTGCCAGGCGCGGCTGCGCCGCAAGATCGTCTGGTGAAAATACTCCGCCACCCAGCCACAGGCGGCGCACCGACATGCAGTTCTGCGTCAGCGTGCCGGTCTTGTCGGAGAGAATCACTGTGGTTGCGCCGAGCGCCTCCACTGCGGGCAGGTGGCGCACCAGGGCGTTGCGCTTGGCCATGCGCTGCGTCGCCATGGCCAGCGACAGGGTCACCGTCGGCAGCAGGCCCTCCGGTACGTTGGCGACGATGATGCCGATGGCAAACAGCAGGCTTTCCCAGAAAGGCAGCCCGAGTAGTTGGCCGATAGCAAAAAAGACGACGCCGATACCGGTGGCGAGAAAGGCGACGATGCGGGAGAGCCGTGCGATCTCGCGTTGCAGCGGTGAGGTGCCCTTGCCCGCCGTTTGCGTCAGATGGGCGATCTTGCCGAACTCGGTACGCATGCCCGTGGCGTACACCACAGCGCGCGCCTGACCCGACACCACCGAGGTGCCGGCCAGTGCAATGTTCTTGGCGAACAGTGGCGACTCCTCCAAGCTGGGATCGGCATTGCGCGCCTTGGGCAGCGATTCGCCGGTAATCGTTGCCGTGTTCACGCGCAAGCCGAATGCCTCGATCACGCGGCAATCGGCGGGAACGAAAGCGCCTTCCTCCAACAGCACGATGTCGCCGGGCACCAGCTCGGTGGCAAGTGTCTGAACCATCTCGCCGGTACGCATTACCTTCACCTGCTGCGGCAGCAACTGGCGCAGCGCCGCGATTGCCCGCTCGGCTTTGTATTCCTGCCAGAAGGAGAAGATGCCGTTGATCAGGATGACGCCGACGATGGCGACGCCGAGCCGCGCCATGCCCTGGCCAGGATCATAATGCTCGGCGATAAACGCCAGCGCCGCGCCCACCCACAAGATGATGGCGAAGAAGTGGATGAACTCGCGCGCGAAGCTGAGCAGCAGATTCTCGCGCCCCACTTCCTCGACATGGTTCGGGCCAAACTCTGCCAGCCGGCGTGTGACTTCAGTCGGAACGAGGCCGGCGGCGCAGGTCTTAAGGCTGGCGAGAGACTGATCGGTAGTGAGGCTTTGAATGAGCATAGAGAGGCAGATGACGTCGCTTACTTCTCATCATATAGGGCTGCGCGTCATTCCGGCGAGAGCTTGAATGACGTGCATTTTCAGCGCTCCCTCGAGCGGGCTACCGGTGCTCAGTATGGCAGCGCGGTGTGCGGTTCTCCTCCTGCAAACAGAGGAGAGTAACGGGGCGTTGCGAAATGGCTAGCCGGTATTGCGCATCCCCGCTGCAATGGCGTTGATGGAGCGCAGCAGCGGTTCGAGCCAGGGGCTGTCGTCGCGTTCGTCGCTGCGGAGTTTGTGCAGCAACACGACCTGGATGTGGTTGAGCGGATCGAGATAGCGTTTGCGATGATCGAGCGAGACGGCGAGCGTGGGGTTGTCTTCAAGCAAAGTCGTCGCGTCGGCGACGTTTAGAAGCTGCCGGATGGAACGTTCCGATTCCTCGCGGATGGTGCGCGAAACGTGACGGGAGACATCCGGGTCGACGCACAGCGCGGCGTATTGCGCCACGATGTAAAAATCCGCCTTGGCCAAGGCCATTTGTGCGTTGCTGAGCAGGGTGCGGAAGAATGGCCAATCCTGATACATTTTTTGCAGCTTGGCGAGGCGTGATGGATCGTTTTGGCGCCATGCTTCGATCGCGCTGCCAATGCCGTACCACGCGGGCAGGGTATGGCGTGACTGTGCCCAGGCAAATACCCAGGAGATCGCGCGTACCGAGCTTTTAGAGCGATCTCCCTGCTTGCGGTGCGAAGGGCGCGAGCCGATATTGAGCATGCCGATTTCGCGCACGGGCGTGGCTTCGTAAAAATAGTCGAGAAAACCTGGCGTGTGCTCGGTGAGTGCGCGATAGCTGCGTTCACCCGCCTGCGCGATCTCGTCCATGATGCCCAGGTAGTCATTGCGATCTTCGTTCGCTGGGCGGATCAGGTGCGTGCTGGCCTTGATCAGCCCGGTCAGGCCCATGGTCAACTCGTAGACCGCCGTTTCCATATTGTTGTATTTGTAGAACAGCACTTCACCCTGCTCGGTGAGCTTGAGCGTGCCGCGCACGGTGTTGGGCGGCTGGGCGAGCACGGCATCATGCGTGGGGCCACCGCCCCGCCCCAATGTGCCGCCGCGCCCATGGAACAGGCGGCAGCGGATGCCTTGCGCATCCGACAGCGCGACGATTATTTTCTGCGCCTCGTAGAGTGACCAAGCGGATGCGAGAATGCCGCCATCTTTGCAACTATCGGAGTAGCCCAGCATCACTTCCTGTTCGCCGCCGGAGGCATCGAGCAGTTGCCGGTACACCGGCAGCTCGTAGAGTTGGCGCAGCACTTGTTCAACATGGGAGAGGTCTTCGATGGTTTCAAATAGCGGGCTTACGCCGATATGGCAGTGCCAGACCCCATTTTCACGCCCGAGCAGCCCCGCGCTGGCGGCAAGCAACAATACCTCCAGTACGTGGCTCGCGGTGTGCGTCATCGAGATCACATATTTACCGAAGCATGCCGACCCTAGCTCGCGGCGCATGCGCGCGATGACGCCGAATACGCGCAGCACTTCCTGCGTCGCATCGGATACGCGATCAGGCAGCGCCGGCAGTTGCTCAGGATCAGCGAGCAGGCGCGAGAGCAAATCCAGGCGTTGCGCTTCGTTTAAGCTTTCGTAGTCGACTGCGATGCGGGCGTTCAACCATTCGGCGACGGCGCAGGTATGGACAGTCGACTCTTGACGCACATCGAGCTGCATCAGATGAAAGCCGAAGGTCTCGACCAGCCGGATTAAATCCGTTACTTCACCCGCAGCGACGGTTTCGTCACCATGGCCGATGAGCGAATCGCGAATCAGATACAGATCGTGCAGCAAGGCATCGGCGTTGGGATAGCCCACCTCTTCGATGCCTGGGTCAAGACCGTCGATTAGGTTTTGCGCGGCGGCGAGATTACGCTTTAAACGGTAGCGCATGAGTTGGAGCTTGCGCCGGTAGGGTTCCTGCTGATACCGATTGGGCTGGTCGCCGAAACGCAAGGCGGCGTATGGCGCATCTTGCGCCAAGCTGGCCATGAATGCAGGCGAAGGCGTGCACATGCGCAGCGAGAATGAAAGCAAACTGCTGAGGGACTCGATGCGGTGTAGGTATTCTTCAAGCACGGTGCGTGCTTGCATGCGCCAAGCCAGCGCCGTCACCTCGGCCGTGACCAGGGGATGACCGTCGCGGTCGCCGCCGATCCAGGAGCCGAAGCGAAACAGGTTGGATACGTGCAACTCGGCAGCGGCCGACGCGCCATACACGTCGCCCACCGCGCGCGTGAGGTTGCGGTAGGCCTGCGCCACGGCCTCGAACAAGGACAAGGGAAAGTAGGAAAGCCCGGCGCGAATTTCGTCGCGCACGTCCGGTTTCGATTCGCGCACTTCGTCGGTTTTCCAGAGAATCTGAATCTGGTTGGCGAGGTGCTGCATCGCATCTTCGCGCGGGCCGCCACGCAGGCGCGGATCGTCCAGCGCTTCCAGGGTCACGAAAACGTTACGCAGCGCGCCTTTGATAGTGCGACGCTTGGCTTCGGAGGGATGCGCAGTCAGCACCGGCAAGAAGCAAAGCTGGCCGATCAGCCCCCCCAGTTCTTCGAATGCAATGCCGCGCGCCTTCATTTTCAGTAAGGTGTCGTGGAACGAGCCAGGCCACATATGCGCGTTGGCACTGATGGCTTGGCGCCGCTCATGCAGCGCCATGGATTCTTCGACAATATTGAGTAGGCTGAAGTAGATATTGACCGCGCGCACGATCTGGCTGAGCGCATCGGGTTCCAGCTGCTCGATCAGCGTGATTAACGCTTTTCGCTGCGTGACATTGTCGCGAATGCGCAGGCGGCTAAAACCGACGCGCAATACGCCCAGCGCGTCATAGACAGCGGGATCAAGTTGGCGCTTGAGTATTTTGGAGAGCAGCGCGCTCAACAGCCGCTCGCGGCGAGTGAACTGGCGCTCGCGGGAGGATATATCCATGAGTCGGGCCGTTAAATTCGAAAAAGGACGATGTTGCGATGAAGTCTGGTCTATTGCAGACCTGATCATTATAAACGCTGGCGGGCCGCCCACGATCATGGGACAGCAATTTCACGCCAAGCGCAATGCCCGCCCAGGGTCAGCAAGTCACGCGGCGGCTCTTTGTCGCGGTAGGCAAAGCCCACTTGAGTCTGACTATCCACATAGGATTGATGATCGGCCAACAGAAAATAGGGATCGTGATACAGCCGTGCATCGACGATGGGCCGAAACAGCGCCAGGTCGCCACGCGAGAAGTAGCCGTCGCGATTGAAGGTGCTGAGGTTGAATGCCTCGGGCGCTTCGGCCCGCCACAATCAAAGCTACTTCATCTTGGAAGGCAATTTGATCGTGTCGCCGGCAACCATGAAAACGCCATTGCCACGATGGTGAAGCGTGCGCGGGTCTTTGATTGCGCGATCGATCCAGGCCTGGACGACCTCCAGCACAAAGAAATTGTATTTGGCCACCAGCTTCGTATCGACCACCTTGCATTCAAGATTGGCATAGCACTCGTCGATCAGCGGCGCCTTGACGCACGCGGCGGCCATGGGCGTGAGCTTAAATTTCTTGAATTTATCGATCTTGCTGCCACGCGTATTGCCAACCCCCACGACCGTTTTAACCAACTCCACCGTGGGGATGTTGATCACGCATTCCTTGGTCGCCTTCAAGATGTCGAACGTGTAGTTGCGGCCGCTGATGATGCAACCCACCAGCGGCGGCTCGAATTCCATCATCGTGTGCCACGATTGGGTCATGATGTTGGTTCGCGTCTTATTCGCGGTCGTGACCATTACCACTGGGCCGGGTTCGAGTAATCCGTAGACCTTAGATAGGGGAAAGGATTTTTTCGCCATCGGGTACCTCCTTATGAGCGGTTTGTTGATCCTAGTTAAAAAACGACGAGATGGGTAAGGTGTGTTCGTTTGCGCACAGACCGCCTGATTGAAGAGGCGCAATATGATAAATTGGTAGATAGCCTAAAGTGAATATTACTCATAGGCCGGTAATCCTACCGGTACGAAGGCAACCCTGGCCTGTTGCCCATGAGTAATATTTTCATAATCACTGGGAGATACATGATGAAACACATTAACTTACAAACGAGTCGAATGCTGGCATTAGTCATCGCCGGAATGCTCTTAGTCGGCCCGGCTATTGCCGAGAAACCATCCTGGGCGGGCGAGGGTAAAAGCGAGAAGAAAGAGCACAAAGCGAAGCGCGACAAGCAAAAGGACGAGCGCCGAGATGATGATAGATCGTCGCGCGATAGATATGAGTCCTCGGACAGATCACACAAATATTTTGAAGACCGGCACCACGTGGTCGTCCGTGATTACTATCAGGAGCAGTTTCGCCACGGCCGCTGCCCACCCGGCCTGGCCAAGAAACATAACGGCTGCATGCCCCCCGGCCAAGCTAAGAAATGGTCTATCGGTCATCGCTTGCCACGAGATGTAATTTACTACGACGTGCCTGATGCACTGATTGTGCAGATCGGCCGGCCATCGGCCGGGCATCGCTATGTGCGTGTGGCGACCGACATCCTGTTGATCGCAGTAGGGTCAGGCATGGTCATCGATGCGATTGAGGATCTAGGTAGGATGTAGGGGATAGTTGACGCGCCAGTGCTAATGCTTCTGACGGGTTATATTCTTTCCATCGCACAAGCAGCGCAACAAGCGTTCCCAGTGTCGCGTATAACGCGGCGCGTCACATAGCGAAGAGGCTTCCACCTGGCTGCGCAGTGATCGGCGCAGCGCAGCCAAGCGTGGCAGATCAGTAGCCAATGTTTGCGCGGTTTGTAGGAAACTCGATTCGCTGTCGGTAATCCATTCTCTCAGCCCTACTCGGGTCAGGATCGTCGCGCCCCAGCGGCTGACCATGGCTTCACCTGCCAGGGTGAGCACCGGCACGCCCATCCACAGCGATTCAAAGCTGGTGGTGGAGCCGTTGAAAGGAAAAGGATCAAGGCTGATGTCCACCGCGTGATAGCGCGAAAGGTGGTCTGCGGCTGACTCATCGGCGCTGTCGAGGGTGAGGCGGTCTGCATGGATGCCATGCCGCGCAAATTGAACGGCGATATTCTCGCGTACATAGGCGTCGGCAAATAAGTCTTTGTACTTCAGAATCAGCCGCGAAGCAGGTAGGACATTTAATAGTTGCGACCAGAGTGCAATCACGGCGGGATTTAATTTCGCCGGGTTATTGAAACTGGCGAAGGTGAGGTATCCGTTTTGAAGCGCGGGCAGTTCCTGAATCGGCGGTGTATCGCTAATCGTTTGGTGCAGGTAATAGGATGGCAGGCGCACGACGCGCTCGCTGAACCAGCGTGTACCGCGCTTCGGCGCGGGACCACGCTTCGGTACAAGAATAGAATCGGCAATCACATAGTCGAAGCCGCTCATGCCCGTGGTCCCGGGGTCGTGAAAATTTACGCACACGGGTGCGGCGCGATGTGCGGCGATGAGCGGGCGGTTCACGTCGAAGCGCCAAGCGAGAATCACTAGCACGTCGATTTCATCTTCACGAATTTGTGCCGCCGCTTGGGTGTCGTTGAGTTGGCTGATCAGGCGAAATTGGTCGCTGGCCGCCATCAAGCGCTCGCTCATGGCATCGGGCGCGCTGATGTTGGCGTAGAGATAAAGTTCGAAGCGTGCGCGGTCGTGTTGCTGCAACACCGGCAGCAGGTTGCGCGCGACCGGATGCTCGCGAAAATCCGAGGACACATAGCCGATGCGCAATTTGCGTCCCGCAAGCGGCTTGGTCGAGGGCTTGGTTGCTTGCGCATAAATCGGCGCGGCGAAGCGCTGATCGAGTTCATGCAGCACGCTGCGCAGGGCGGCATCGGTATCCGGTAGATAGAGCAAGGCCATGGCGTAATAGCGCCAGTAGTTGGGGTTGCTGGCTTGGGCTTCTCTGCAGCGCTCGAACGCGGCCAATGCATCCTCATGCCGGCCCAAGTGGGTGAGGGTAATCGCAAGATTGAGTGCAGCGGGATGGGTTGGCTGAATCCGCACAGCGGTATCGAAGCAGGCGATCGCGCGGGCGTAGGCGCGGTTTTTCAGGCAGGCGGCGGCCAGGTTGTTCCAGCCCTGCGCATTGTTTGGGTCCACTTCCACATAGCGCGAATAGGCGGCGATGGCGGCTTCGTATTGGCCGGTTTCGAGCGCGATATTGCCGAGGTTGTACAGGGCATCGGCTAAGCGCGGGTCGAGTGCTAACGCGGCTTCGAAATGGCGCTTGGCTTCCACGAGATCGCCCGCCTTGCGGTAGGCGCTGCCCAGTATATTTTGCGCGCCGGCATGTTGCGGCAGTAATTCTACGGTGCGGCTATGGGCGCGGATGGCTGCGTCGATTTGCCCAAGCGCTTCACAAGTGAGACCTAAGGCAGAAAACAGATCGGGCAGTTCCGGCGCGCGATGGATGGCTTGCTCTAGCAGCGAGAGCGCTTGTTCAGGCCGGCCGGCCAGGCGCATGGCCTCGGCCAAATCGCGCAGGATAAACGGGTTATGCGCCTCGGCCTGGTTGGCGCGGGCGAGAAAATCACACGCCGCTTGCATTTGGCCGTTTTGTTTGGCAATGACGCCCGCCAAATGCAGCGCACGGGCATGATCCGGCTGGTCTGCCAGCGCTAGCGCGCACAAAGCCTCGGCCTGGGCCAGATCACCGGCGCGATAGTGCGCGACGGCAGTGTCGAGTCGTTGATTCAAGGGGGTGTCTGGACGGGGCATATTGATTTGTGGTTTTAAGGTCTATTCTAATAGTAACCCTATTGAAAATCCGGATAGATGCCCTATTTAAGTCATAACTTACAAGCTTTGAAGGGAAAATCATGCGTTTCGATAAATTGACCACTAAGTTTCAGCAAGCCGTATCCGACGCCCAAAGCGCGGCGGTGGGCAACGACAATCCCTATATCGAGCCGCAGCATTTGCTGCTGTCGTTGATTAATCAAGACGACGGCGGCACCGCATCGATTCTGGCGCGCGCAGGGGCGAGTGTCGCGGCGCTGAAACAAGCGCTCGATAAAAGCATTGAGCGCCTGCCCAAGGTCGAGGGTCACGGCGGCGAAGTGTCGATCTCGCGCGATCTCAATAATCTACTCAATATCACCGACAAAGAAGCGCAAAAGCGTAACGACGCCTTCATCGCCTCGGAAATGTTTTTGCTCGCTTTGGCTGATGATAAGGGCGACACCGGCCGTCTGCTGAAAGAACACGGCGCCAACCGCACCTCGCTCGAACAAGCCATTACTGCCGTGCGCGGCGGCGAATCGGTGCAAAACCCAGAAGCCGAAGGCGGCCGTGAGGCGCTGAAAAAATACACCATTGACCTTACCGAACGCGCACGCCAAGGCAAGCTCGACCCGGTGATCGGGCGCGACGAAGAGATTCGGCGCACGATTCAGATTTTGCAGCGCCGCACCAAAAACAATCCGGTGCTGATCGGCGAACCCGGCGTGGGAAAGACAGCCATTGTGGAAGGCTTGGCGCAGCGCATCGTCAATCATGAAGTGCCGGAGACCTTGAAAAATAAGCGCGTGTTGTCGCTGGATATGGCGGCCTTGATTGCCGGGGCGAAATACCGCGGTGAATTCGAAGAGCGCTTGAAAAACGTGCTGAAAGAATTGGCGCAGGACGAGGGCAGCACCATCGTCTTCATTGATGAGTTGCACACCATGGTCGGTGCCGGCAAGGCCGAAGGCGCGATGGATGCCGGCAATATGTTGAAGCCCGCATTGGCGCGCGGTGAACTGCATTGCGTGGGCGCGACCACGTTGGACGAGTACCGCAAGTACATCGAAAAGGATGCCGCATTGGAGCGCCGCTTCCAAAAGGTGCAAGTGGGCGAGCCCTCGGTGGAAGACACCATCGCCATCCTGCGCGGCTTGCAGGAAAAATACGAAGTGCATCATGGCGTGGACATTACCGACCCGGCGATCGTGGCCGCGGCGGAATTGTCGCACCGCTACATTACCGACCGCTTCCTGCCGGATAAAGCCATCGATTTGATCGATGAAGCGGCGGCGCGCATCAGAATGGAAATCGATTCCAAGCCGGAATCCATGGATCGCTTAGAGCGGCGCATGATCCAGCTCAAGATCGAGCGCGAGGCGGTGAAGAAAGAGAAAGACGAAGCCTCGCAGAAGCGGCTCGGCCTGCTGGAAGGCGAGATCGCTAAGCTGGAAAAAGAATACAGCGATTTGGAAGAAATCTGGAAATCGGAAAAAGCCCAGGTGCAGGGCACGCAGCATATTAAGGAAGCACTCGATCATGTGCGGATTGAGATGGAAGAAGCCAAGCGCCAAGGCGATTGGCAAAAGATGTCCGAGATTCAATATGGCCGCATCCCGGAATTGGAAGGACAGTTGAAGCATGCCCAAACGGCGGAAGCAGGCAAGCCGAGCATGAAGCTGTTGCGTACCCAAGTGGGCGCGGAAGAAATCGCCGAAGTGGTGTCGCGCGCCACGGGGATTCCTGTTTCGAAAATGATGCAAGGCGAGCGTGACAAGCTGCTCGCCATGGAAGATGTACTGCACCAGCGTGTGGTGGGTCAGGCCGAGGCAGTACGCTTGGTGTCGGATGCGATCCGTCGTTCGCGCTCGGGCTTGTCCGACCCGAATCGGCCCTATGGTTCCTTCCTGTTCCTCGGCCCCACCGGCGTCGGTAAAACGGAGCTGTGTAAGGCCCTAGCGAATTTCCTGTTCGATTCGGAAGATCATCTGATTCGCATCGATATGTCTGAGTTTATGGAGAAGCATTCCGTGGCGCGGCTGATTGGTGCGCCGCCCGGCTATGTCGGCTATGAAGAGGGCGGTTATCTCACCGAAGCGGTGCGGCGCAAACCCTACAGCGTGATCCTGCTCGACGAAGTAGAGAAGGCGCACCCGGATGTATTCAACGTGCTGCTGCAAGTGCTGGACGATGGTCGCTTAACCGACGGCCAAGGCCGCACCGTGGATTTCAAAAACACCGTGATCGTGATGACCTCGAACCTCGGCGGTCATATGATCCAGCAAATGGCGGGTGATGATCCGCAAGTGATCAAACTTGCAGTGCTGGGCGAAGTGAAAAACTACTTCCGCCCCGAATTCATCAACCGGGTGGACGAAGTGGTGGTGTTCCACGCCTTGGGCGAAGCGCAAATCAAATCGATTGCCAAGATCCAGATTCAATATCTGGCAAAACGCTTGGCGAAGATGGAGATGGGGATCGAGGTGTCGGATGCGGCGCTGAGTGAAATCGCCCAAGCCGGCTTCGATCCGATCTACGGCGCACGGCCCTTGAAACGCGCGATCCAAGCGCAGATCGAAAATCCGCTGGCGAAGGAAATCCTCTCCGGCCACTTCGCCGCGAAAGATACGATTCGCGTCGATGCGCGCGGCGGGCAGATCGTGTTCGCCAAAGGCGAGGTGGCCCAGGCAGCTTGATTTAGGCGGTAGCGGGGAACAAGCTAAAGTTAGCGCTCAAATAGGACGATTATTATCAGTTATGAATCCTAAACTGTTCGAAATCCTTACGGCGAATCCGGACAAGTTCCCCAAAAGCTTGAGCAAGCTTTTTCCCCGCGTTTTGGAAAAAATTTCGAACGCCTGGGGCACGGATGCGCTGGATGAGGTGTTTGCCGATTTGTTGGTGGCCGATAATGAAAGCCGCCAAGGGTTTCCCCCCGAAGTGGGGCGGGAGATTTTCGCGCTCAATCAGTTGAATGAGCAATACAAGCGCCATTCGATCGATCCAGATGATCCCTGGGCGATGGAACGCGATATGACGGCGGAGGAGTCAGCCGCCTTCATCGAAAATTTGCAGCAGAGCGGGCGCGGTTTCACCCAGGAAACCTTATTCAAACTAGTCGAACAGGGCGAAACCAGGACAGCATTTGATTTTGTGCGTGCTGGGATGCAGGTCGATTTGCGGCGAACGGATGAATGGACGCCGTTGATGGTGGCGCTGTTCAATGGTCATGAGGAAACCGCGATGATGCTCTTATCTCGCGGCGCCAATGTGCGCGCCAAGGCCAATCGGGGATATGAGCCGATTCACTGGGCGGCGCTGAATGGTTATGAGCGCGCGGTAAAATTCATTATCGACAAGGGCGGTAACGTCAATGCAGAAACCGAATATGGCTGGACGCCGTTGTTGCAGGCTGCCAGCCGGGGGCATGTAGGAATCGCGCGCATGTTGCTCGATAAAGGCGCGATGGTGAATGCCAGCGAGCATGAAGGTTGGACGCCTTTGCACAAGGCTTGTGCCAATGGCTATGTCGAGATGGTGCAATTGTTGGTGAAACGCGGTGCGGATACGCGTCAGCGCTCTGTCTCAGGTATCACGCCGTTGGAACTCGCATTAAAAGCACAAGACTTTGATCTAATCGAGGCGCTTTCCGAAGCACCGCCGCCACCTGCCGCCACATCGGCTTCCCCTTTTGATCTCAATCGCAAGTGAAAGCGCTGCTGCTCAAACGGCTTTAACCGCCCCAGAATCTGACAACGCTGCCGAAAATTGGACGCCGCATACTGTCAGCGCATCAACAGGATTATTAAATATATAATCTAATCAATTAGATATAAATTGAAAATAGCTTGGCATAGAAGCTGCTAATAAGATCATCAAGAACGGCTGCACTAACAACCGATGGGAGACACAGCATGGCTCTGATGACGCAAGACGTGAAATTTACGATTACCCCCCAAAGTGGTGGCGAGGAGGGTGATTGCATCCAAGTACAGATTTCTGGTGAACAAAACGTGGTGCTTTGCTTGACCCCGCAACAAGCGCGCGCAATGGCTTCTGATTTGATCCAAACCGTGTATCGGGCTGAAGTGAAAAATAGCCTGCAAACTAGCCAACGTAAATCGATCGGGGCTAAAACCGATACCGCTACCGATCATTATTCCATGCATAGCCCGCACGCTGCGTAACGATGTTTTAGCCATTACGTCGCTACATCCCTTGTGGTGTCGTGATGGTGATCTCCCCGACTTTGGCAGCCGCAAGGCTGCCACTTTTTTGTCTATCGGTTGACGGCAAGAACGCCTGTGGGGAAGCATCTGATTCCTATTTTGCTTTTCCAAGCGGAGGTTAGCGTCGTGCAGGTTCCTTGCGTGCGTTGCACGTAATCCTTGGCGCAGACTGTCACTTAGGTGCATAATTTCGCACCTTTCTCCGACACAAACTGTTATGGCCAACAAACTTGCCATCATGTTGCTCAGCATCGACCCGGACGCTCCGCATTTATGCGGCACGCCCTTTTTTCAAGCCGCAACAGCCGCCGCGATGGATTTCGAAGTGGAGGTTTTTTTCGCTAGCCGGGCGGTACGCTTGCTGGCCAAGGGTGTGGCGAACCGTATTTACCCCTCGGATAATCGCGCGAAATCGGTCTATGGTTTCATGCAAGACGCCGCCGAACTCGGTGTTAAATTCTATGCCTGTGGCGGGGCGTTGGATGCCTATGCGCTGAAACCCGATAACATGATTCCCGAGCTGGCAGGTATCGCGAATGCTACAACCTTTATTGGTCGGGTGATGGACGATGAGTGGCGGACGGTGAGCTATTAGTGGGAGGCGCCAGAATTCAGGCATCGGGTGTCGGGAAAAAATAAATCCAAGCATTAATGCCTGTCGCCTGACCCCTGACGACTGACGCCTGATTCCTGCTCCTTGATCTCGATTTCATTTACAAATGCCCAGGCGCGGATGAAGGCTGGCTCCAACTCATCCATGCTCTCTTGCACTTTTTCCCAATTACCCTCTTTAGCGGCATGTTCCATATTGCGCGCGATTCCGCGGATCTCATGCGCGCCAATATAGGCCGAAGCGCCTTTGATTTCATGGGCGCGGGCCACCGCCTTGGCGCGTTCCTGGGCCGCGCATGCGGCGTTGAGCTGTTCAATCAGATTTTGCGTGCTTGATAGGTAAAGCGCGAGCAATTCGCTTTGTGCCGTGTCATCGTTACGGAACATGCTTTGAACCTTGCGCATGTCGATCGGCGGGTTGTCGCCCATTGTGGCGCGCTGAGTCTCAACCGCGACTTCTTCCTGCGCCGCGCCGTAGCGTTCGGTGAAGCCCGGCACCCAGCGTTTGAGCGCGCTCTCCAAGTCTTCCACCTTCACTGGTTTGACTAGATAGTCATCCATCCCGCCGCTCATTGCGCGTTCGCGGCCTTCGCTACGTGCGTTGGCGGACATGGCGATGATCGGCGTGCGTTGCGCCCGCCCGCTCATCAGCTCGTGATGGCGAATTTCGATACTCGCTTCAAAGCCATCCATCTCGGGCATTTGGCAGTCCATCAAGACCAAGTCGTAAGGTAAGCGCTGCATTGCATCAAGCGCTTCAAGGCCATTGGCCGCGACATCGGCGCGGATGCCCAGTTTACGCAGCATGTAAATGACGACTTTTTGATTCACTGCATTGTCTTCGGCGACCAGCACGCGTACCGGTAGGGTGGCGAGCCGCAGGCCGGGCGCAGGGGCGCGCATTTCCGGTTGCGGGGTAATGCCGAGCGCGCTGCCCAGTGCATTGGACAAGCGTGTCAGTTTGATCGGCTTCGGGATTTGCGTGGTAATGCCCGCCGCCGCCAACTCATGCGCACTTAAGCGCTGCGCCATGCCGGTGAGTAGCACAAGCTGTGTCTCCTTAAGCATAGGGTCGAGTTGAATCGCTTTAGACAAGGTCAGGCCATCGTCCTCGCTGAGCCGGCTATCGATCAACACCAAGGAGAACCCTTGGTGCTTCGCTTTGGCGGCACCCAGTTTGGAAATGGCTTCAAGATGGTTTGCGGCTTCTTCCGGCCGCATACGCCATGCAATGAGCTGGCGCACCAAGCATTCGCGCAGTGAAGCACTGCTGGATGCCACCAACACCCGTGTGTCATGGAAAGCTTCGTTAATGGGTAGCGGCTGGGAATGCGCGCTTTGCTTCTGCACCCGTGTGGTGAACCAGAAAGTGCTGCCCAGGTTCGGTTCGCTGATGACGCCGATATCGCCGCCCATCATTTCGGCCAATTGCTTCGAGATCGCCAACCCCAGGCCGGTGCCGCCATATTTGCGTGTGGTGGATCCATCGGCCTGAGAAAAAGCTTGGAACAGGCGTTGCTGACTTTCCGGTGAAATGCCGATGCCGGTGTCGGTGATGGAGATGTGAAGTTGTGCATTCTCCTCATCTAGGTCAATCAGCCGCACCCGGATGACGACCTCGCCATACTCAGTGAATTTCACCGCGTTATCGATCAGGTTGGTGAGAATCTGGCGAATGCGCCCCGGGTCACCCAAAAGTTGCATCGGGGTGGCGGGGGGAATGTCGCACACCAGCTCCAGACCTTTGCTCTGCGCGCGTTCGGCGAGCAATTCGGCGACTTCTTCTACCGTTTCGCGCAGATTGAACGCCACAATCTCCAGGCGCATCTTGCCGGCTTCGATCTTGGAGAAATCAAGAATGTTATTAATGATCGCGAGCAGTGATTCGGCCGAGGAGCGCACGGTCTCGGCATAGTCGCGTTGATCATGATTGAGCTTGGTATCGAGCAGCAAGCCTATCATGCCGATGATGCCGTTCATCGGCGTGCGGATTTCGTGGCTCACATTGGCGACGAATTGCGATTTCACGCGCGACGCTTCCATCGCGGCTTCATAGGCAGCCTTGAAGCGGTCTTCGTTGCGCTTGCGCTCGGTAATATCGCGCATGATCGCCTGCACCACTACTTTGCCATCGAGCACCATCGAGTGCAGCGCAATATCACACGGGAATATTTGGCCATCGCGCTTCATACCCAGCCACTCGAAATTACGATGGCCGTGTTCCATCGCGGCTTGAATTTGTTGTTCTGCGAAAAGGTCTGAAGGCGAACCATCCGTTTGTGTAGGCGGCCCGAGATCGAGCGGACGCTGCCGGCAAAATTCCGCTACCGTGGGGATGTGAAACATATCCAACGCCGCTTGGTTGCAATCGATGAAGCCTTGTTCATTGAGCAGCACAATGCCGTCTGTGTTAGCCGCAAACAGGTTTTTATATTTTATTTGCTCGCGTTCAATTTCAATCGTTTGCTGGCTCGTGCGTCGCAGCACCACGATCGCAATCGCCAGCCCCAGCAATACCATGCTGGCGCCGAGCAAAATCATCAGCCATTCTGTTTTGCGGTAGGCTTCCGCCGCTTCATGCGCTGCGTCGGTACTGGCTTTGCGTTGCAGCGCGAGCAGGTTGTCCAGTTCGGCTACCAGCGATTGCTGGGCGGGGATCGCATCATCATGCAACGTGATCAGCGCTTCTTTATTGCGGTCGTCCATCGCCAATTCCAATCCATGCACTACCTTCGGCTGGGTTTGCGAAGCCACGGCGCGAATGCGGCCGAGTACCTGTTTTTCCTCCTCGTTGGAAAGCATTTGATCCAATTTCTGGCGCGCATTGGTGAAATTGATACCGTAGCTGTAGAAGCGCTGCAGCTCTTCGTCTTTCTCGAAATTGTCATGCGTATTGACGATGGTGTGCATGGAAATGATGCGCTGGCGTAACGAGTCGCGCATCACGCTGGCGAGCTCAACTTTCTTGTTGTTCTCATTTACGATGCGTTCGAGCCGGCCGTTGATGGAAGACATTTGTGTCAACCCCACCACCGCCAGCGAAACCATTAGCGCCAGCACCAGACCGAAGCCCGTACCGACAGAAAACATCATGTGTTTAGAAAACATGGGCTGAAACCGAGAAAACCGCGATAAGCAGGAATTTAATACCCGTTGCGGGGAAATGACAAGTTAGCGTCGCGGGAACGCCACCACATGATCGACAATCAGGCGAATGCCGATTTTTTCACCTAGCGCGTGATTGTGATGGCTGGGCACCAGCGAGAGCACCGTGCCGCCTCCGGGCAGCCGCAGGGTATAGAGAATATGCGCCCCACGGAAGGCTTTGTGCATCACTTGCGCCAGCATGGGGCTGGCGTCGTCATGCACCACGTCATCTGGTCGCAGCAGTACATCTACCGGACAGCCGCGCTGGCATTCGGCGGGGAAGACACCTTCTAAAATGCCGAGTTCGATTTCGATATGGTTTTGGTTCAATACGGTGCCCGGCAGCAGTACGCCTTGGCCGACGAAATCCGCGACAAAGCGATTCACCGGCTGGTGGTACAAGTTGTAGGGTGTGTCCCATTGCTGGATGTGTCCATCTTGCATGATGCCGATTTCGTCGGCGATGGCGAAGGCTTCATGCTGATCGTGGGTGACCAGAATCGCCGTGGCGCCTTCGCGTTTAAGAATGTCGCGTACTTCCAGCGACAGGCGTTCGCGTAGTTCCACATCCAGATTGGAAAACGGCTCGTCCATTAATAACAAGCGGGGTCGAGGTGCGAGTGCACGCGCCAAGGCCACCCGCTGTTGCTGGCCGCCGGAAAGCTCATGCGCAAAGGCATGCGCCGCTTCGCTCAGATTCACCAGCGCGAGCATTTCCGCGACACGCGCTGCCCGAGCGGCCGGCGCTAAGCCATGCAGGCCAAAACCAATGTTGTCCTGCACATTGAGATGCGGGAATAGTGCGTAATCTTGGAACACCATGCCGATCTGACGCCGTTCGGGGGGTAGGGTGCTCCCGCGCCGACTCATGGTTTGTCCGGCGATACGAATTTCGCCCTCGCTCAGATCGTCGAAGCCCGCGATCAGGCGCAGCACCGTGGTCTTGCCGCAGCCGGAAGGGCCGAGCAGGCAGCCGATCGCGCCTTGTGCCAGCTTGAACGACAAGCCATCAACCACGGTTTTGTCGCCGTAGCGTTTAACTAAATTTTCGACTTCGAGCAGCATGTTATTTTTCCGAATGTCGGACCAGCATCACGACCGGGATCAGGCCAGCCAACACCAGCGCTACCGCCGGCAGCGCGGCGCGCTCCCATTCGCCTTCTGAGGTCATTTCAAAAATCCGGGTGGCGAGCGTATCCCAGCCGAACGGGCGTGTCATCAGGGTGATCGGCATTTCTTTCATCACATCGACAAACACCAGCAGCGCAGCCGTGAGCAGCCCGCCGCGCAGCGCGGGCAGGTGAATCCGCGTGAGCACTTTGCGCGTGGTCAAGCCCAGGCTGCGCGCGGCGTCATCCTGGCTACGCGTGATGCGCTGCATGGCGGCCTCTACCGGCTGGTGTGCCACCGCCAGGAAGCGCGTGAGATAGGCGGCGAGCATGGCCACTAAGGTGCCTTGCAGAATTTGTTCGGCGGGTACATCGATTGATTGCATGAGCGCGATATAGCCATTATCAAACCAAGCGATCAAGCTGAAGCTGCCGATGGCGAGCACGGCGCCCGGCACGGCATAGCCCAGCGTGGCCAAGCGCGTGGTAAGTTTCATCGCGCCATCGCGGTGCTGGCGCGCGGCATAGGCAAGCCAGGTGGCGACCCAGACGCAGAGTAGGGCGGACAGCGCACCCAAGAGCAACGAGTGATAGACATACGAAAAATAGCGTGCGTCGAGATCCTGAGCCCACACATCCCACGCCCAACGCACAAGCATGCCGACCGGCAGCGCGAAGGCGAGCAACAGAATCAATGCGCACCACGCCGTCGCCAGCCATTTTGTTTTGCTATGAAGGGCGATGCGCGCATGCCCGCTGGCGCGGCCGGTGGGCGTGTAGCGCATGCGATTGCGCGAGTATTGCTCGAATACGAGCAGCACGAATACGCCGACGATCAACAGCGAGGCGAGCTGCGCCGCGGCGGGCAGCGAGAATAAGCTGAACCAGGCTTTGTAAATGCCGGTGGTGAAGGTGTCGTAGTTGAACACCGCCACCGTGCCGAAATCCGCCAGCGTTTCCATGATGACCAAGGCCACCCCACCGGCGATCCATGGGCGAGCGAGCGGCAGTGCGACACGATAGAACCCTTGGCGGCGATTCAAGCCGAGCGATTGTGCAGCCTCTAGCGCGCGCCGGCCTTGAGTGAGAAAAGCGTTGCGCGCCAGCAAGTACACATAAGGATAGAGCGCGAGCGTCATCGCGAACGCCACGCCCGCACCGGAACGGATGGGCGGAAACCAAATCGGGCCGAACGCTTCGCGCAGCCCGGTTTGCACCGGGCCGGTGAAATCGAATACGCCGATCATGACAAAGCCGGTGACATAGGCGGGCAGCGCCAGCGGCAGCATCAGCGACCAGGAAAAAAACCGCCGCCCGGGGAAATCGCACACCGCCGTGAGCCAGGCCAGCGAGACGCCGATGAAGGCTGTGCCGGCGGCTACGCCTAGTGCGAGCAGCAGGGTGTGCGAAATGTATTCGAACAGGACAGTTTGTTTGAGGTGCGTCCAGACTTCATGATCGGGCGCGCCGAGATAAGTGAAGACGACGATGACGGGCGCCAAGGTGAACAGGGCAATGGATAGTGCGGCCAGGCGCCAGAAGTCCCAATGGCCGGGCTTCAAAAACGCAAAAGCGCCAAAGGGCGCTTTTGCTGCGATGGGCGTGGAAGACAGGGGCGTCACTTATATCCTGCGCGGTCCATCAATTTCACGGCTGCCGCTTGCAGTTCGCCCGCTTTGGTAACGTTGATCGGGTTCTGCTTGAAGCTGCCCCAAGCCGCGACCACCGCATCGGGTTTTACCAAGGGGTTCGCAGGGTACTCCAGATTCACGTCGGCAAATAGATTCTGCGCGTTCTTGGAGGATAACCATTCCAGCAGCTTGACTGCAGCTTGTTCATGCTTCGCGTATTTGGTTACGCCCGCGCCGGAGATATTCACATGCACGCCATTGGCGGATTGATTGGGCCAGAATAGAGCGAGCGGTAAACTGGGGTTTTTCTCGATCAGGCGGCCAAAGTAGTAGGTGTTGACGATGCCTACGTCGCACTGGCCGGCGGCGATGGCTTCCATCATCTTGGTGTCGTCGGGGAATACGTCGGTCGCGAGGTTGGCGACCCAGCCGCGCACGATTTGCTCGGTTTTCGTTTCATTGTGTTCGGCGATCATCATCGCCACCAGCGATTGGTTATAGACCTTTTTCGAGGTGCGCAGGCAGAGCCGGCCTTTCCATTTCGGGTCGGCCAAGTCTTCGTAGGTGCTCAGCTCGTTCGGTTTCAGCTTTTGCGTGTTGTAGACGAGGGTACGTGCGCGTATCGAGAGGCCAAACCAACGGTTACCCGGATCGCGCAAATAGCCGGGGATATTGCCGCTCAGCACCTTGGATTGCACCGGCTTGAGCAAACCTTCCTGCGCGGCTTGCCACAGATTGCCCGCATCCACGGTCAGCAACAGATCGGCGGGGGTATTGGCGCCCTCGACTTTCAGGCGCTGCATCAGCGGGCCTTCCTTGTCGGTGATGAATTTGATTTGCACCCCGGTTTCTTTGGTGTAGGCGTCGAATAAGGGCTTGATGAGCTGCTCGTTGCGGGCGGAATAGACCACGACTTCATCTGCTTGTGCGGTGCTGATGAGGCTGACAAGCGCTAATGAATAAATTAAAAATAATCTAATAATTAGTAACATATAAAATAAACCTAATGTTATAAGTTAATAAAAAATGTGCTGCTTTATGTTTTTCAGAGCCAAGCGTTATCTTGGCACAAACGAGAACGATTCGCAATACTAAAAACAATTACGAATGTAGGGGGAAAGCCTTTTCTAGGACAGGGGCGCGGTTTTGAAGCGAATCAGCGTATTTAGTCTGCCTTCAAACCAGGCGTCGAAAAGGACTTGCTTGGGTTTGATCGAGACGTTAAATCCTTCTTGCTGATTGGGGGTGATGTCGTGAAACTTCAGCCTCTTGCTTTTCACGATCACTTCCATGCTCACATGCATGGGGTAGTAGCCATCGAGAAATTTGCGCATGAAAGGTCCATTGGCAATGTGAAAAGTGCCATCCGGTTGCGGATAGAGCACTTTGCTTTTTAGCGCAACGCAGATTTTTGCACCCGGGCCCACTTGTTTGAGCTGAATCGTTGCGCCCTCGACCGAAGCTGATTCGATGCCGGTTGATGACAAAATGCGCAAATCGCGTATGCGATCTTCGCGGAACACGATCTGAGTGGCTGGCACACGATCGAGATTTTCATGGCATTGACGCAATTCGCCCCAGCCGTCAAGCACGGTTTGATCGCTGAGGGTGAGCACATTGTGATGGTGGTGGACCGGTTTGACGGGTTTGCGGGTGAGGAACACCAACTCGCCTTCGTTGACATCCGCTGCGCTCGTGTCAGGCGGCGCATTGAACCAATCGTCCATTTCCTGCTGGGTGTATTCGCGAGCAGAGCTGCTAAAAGCACAAGCCAAGAGTAGGAGAGAGAGCATCAGGCGAGCCATGGCATACCTCGAACTGATAAAGATGAAATGACTATGGCCCGACAGGGCTCGGCTGTCAAACCGCGAAGCAGCTATTCGGAGAGGGCGAGACGGCGCGCGCCGTTAAAGCGCTTGGCCCAATACTTCGCGGTCAAATCTGAGACCATGACATCGCCGCTGGAGGAACTGCTGGCGTGGATGAAGCGATTGTCGCCGAGATAGATGCCGACATGCGAAAATGCCCGGCGCAGGGTATTGAAGAATACCAAATCACCTGGTTTGAGTTCGGTCTTGGTGATTTGTTCGCCGTTTTGGCTCAGGGCGAGCGCGTTGTGCGGCAAGACCAAGCCGGCTGCTTGGCGGAACACATGCGCCACGTAGCCGCTGCAATCGAAACCGCTGTCGGCGCTGCGACCGCCGTATTTATAGGCCGTACCATTCAGGCTGAGCGCATAAAGCAGCAGATCTTGGGATTTTTCCGGAGCCGGCGCGCTGGCAGGCGCCTCAACCGCATCTGGGTCAGCCACGGGCGATTCAGCGTGCACAAAGCTGCTGAAAGCAAGCAAAATAGCCAAAAGGATGGGCGGGGCGATACGCATGTATCGCATTTAAAAAGAATTTTAAGCCGAAGTAAAGTGAAAATCATGACAGCCAGTTCAAGCGAGGTCGTATTCAGCTACACTTAAAACGTGTGGAATCGTTAAGAAACATGGAAATTTAACCAAGGAGACGATCATGAGCGAAGACCAAAATGAAGCGATCAAAGCCGAGGCTGCAACGGTGGTGGAACAAGGCAAAGATATGCGTACAAAAGTACGGGATATTACCTTGCGTGCCTTGTCGCGCCGCTCCTTATCCTTAAGCGAGGTGGGGGGGGTCGTGCGGGCGGTGACCGAGGGCATCAGCCTGGGCTTGGGCAGGCGGGGCGGCGAAGTGAAGGAAGCCGCCCGCGAGGCCTTGGGCGGCCTGGATGAGGCACTGAAGAAGTTAGCCGAGGTGACGCGCTTGACCATGCAGCAAGCGGCCTCACAAGGGCGCGATTTTCATGCACAGGATTTGAAGCCCGCACTGGAAGAAATGAAACGCCTGGAAGAGACCTTCTTATCCACGGTGTCGCAAGTGACCAATGCTGCGGGGGGGCGGATTAAAGAAGAATTCCAAGCCTTCGTCACGCATGGCAAGTTGGCGGGAACAGATGCTGGGCGCGTCATGGCGGATACCGTCGCCGACTTCAACAAGCGATTTTTCTCCGCCGTTAAAGAAGGTGTACGCGAAACCGCCGGTGCAGCGAGTGAAATCAAACAACGCTTGGGAGAAGTCGGCAGCGGCATCCTATCGGGCATGGCTGATGCCTTGCACGAAAAGACCCGACCCGACGACGACGAAAAGGTACATTAATTGCTGCTCGAAACTATCAGCCTGGTGCGGGATCTCCCGCGCCTGCACGAGATTTCTTCTGTCTTAATTCGCTATGGGGGCGGCGATTTGGTTCGGCGCTTGGGTGTGGGCGGGCTTTTGGAGCGCGCTGGGCGCGTGCTGTACTGGAAAGAATCCGTCGAGATGGAGCACCTGGATCCCGCGCAGCGCTTCCGCCAAGCCTTGGAAGAGCTGGGTCCGACCTTCATCAAACTCGGCCAAATATTGGCGACGCGTGTTGATTTATTTTCCCCCAACTGGATTGCTGAACTAGAGAAGCTGCAATCTAATGCCCCGGCACTCCCTTTCGAAAGGCTCCTGCCGCAGATCAAAGCAGCGCTCAAGGGACTTGATCCGCATGCCGTCTTCGACAATCTGAACACCACGCCGCGCGCTTCGGCATCGATAGCGCAAGTATACGAAGCGAATCTGAAAGACGGCACGCCGATCATCATCAAAGTGCGGCGGCCCGGCATTGAAGCCATGATCGAAGCGGATTTACGCATCATGTCTCACATCGCGCGTCTGGTCGAGGTGGAGTTTCCTGAGTCTCGACGCTATCAGCCACGACAGGTGGTGCAGCAATTCGCCAAATCGCTACGGCGCGAGCTGGATCTCGCGGCCGAGGCGCGCAGCATTCAGCGCTTCGGCGAAAAATTCGCCGCGGACGAAACCGTACTCATCCCGAAAGTGTATTGGGATTACACCAGTCATAGCATGAACGTGCAGCAACGCATCGACGGCATTCCTGGCAACAAATTATTGGATGCGGATGCGGCGGGGTTAGATCGTAAGCAGTTGGCCGATAACGGCGCCAATGCCGTGCTGCGCATGATCTTGTTGCATGGCCATTTCCACGCCGACCCGCATCCCGGCAATGTGTTTTATATGCCGGGCAACCGCATCGCGCTAGTCGATTTTGGCATGACTGGCATGCTCACCCATGAGCGCCGCAATCAAATCGCCGACTTGCTGATCTCCATCCTGACCAAGGACGAGATGGGCTTGTTGGATGTGCTGTTGGAATGGACCGGCGATTCGGTGGTGAACGAAACCAAGCTCGCTTCGGACGTGATCGAATTCGTATTCAATTACTCCAGCGTGCATCTCAAAGATATCAGCTTCGGCAACCTGATCCTGGAATTGACCGCGATGATCCGCGAGCACCATCTGGTCATGCCATCCGATTTAACACTGTTGTTCAAAACATTGATCACACTCGAAGGGATGGGGCGCCAGCTCGACCCGGAATTTGACATGGGCGCGCACGCCGAGCCCTTCGTGAAGGAAGTGCTGCGTCTGCGTTATTCGCCTGAAGCCGTGATGAAGCGCGGTGCGCACAGCGTCAAGGATATGTTCTCGGTGCTGACCGGCTTGCCGCGCGACTTGGCGAAATTCTTCAAAGAACTCCGCCGCGGCCGGGTGCGCATCGATATCGACGTAAAACGCTTAGAACGTTTCGGGCAACAGATTGATCGCACCACCAACCGGCTCACCATCGGCATCATGACCGCCTCGCTGGTGATCGGCTCTTCCATCGTGATGACCATCCAAGGCGGCCCGAAAATATTCGGGATGCCGTTTTTGGGTTTTCTCGGTTTCCTGATCGCGGTCGTGAACAGTCTTTGGATTGTGTTCTCGATTTGGCGTGCGGGGAAGGAATAGGATCGAACAGTATGATTGGCTGGCGTGAAGCTGCTATGCAACGATTCCTCATATTCTTTTTTATGCTGGGCGCCAGTGCGTTGGCCTTCGCACAAGACAGTGTCGAAGTCATCGTGCTCAAGTACCGCACCGCCGAGCAGTTGATCCCCATCGTGCAACCCTTGGTGGGCCGTGACGGCGCGGTGACGGGCATGCAGAACAAGCTCATCGTGCGCACGACGCCATCGCGCATGAAAGACGTGAAGCAGGTCATCGCGGGGCTGGATACACAGCCGCGCAAATTGATGATCACCGTGCGCCAGAACGTCGCGCGCGAGGCCTTGGGGCAGGAAGCGAGCGTGTACGGCACGGCGGGCGGCAGTCGTGGCCGGCTGACGCTGCCCGAGACGCCCACTGAGGGTGGCGTGCAAGTCGAAACCGGCGGTGGGCGCAACCGCGTCGGCGGCAAAATTGTCTCTACGCGCGATATTGAAGACAGCCGCGATACGCAGCGCATTCAGGTGCTGGAGGGCAATCAAGCGTTCATCCGCGTGGGGCAATCCGTTCCCTATACCACGCAGACGGTTATCCAAAATGGGCGCCATGTCACGGTGACGGAGGGCACGACTTATCGCGATGTGACCAGCGGCTTTTACGTCGTGCCCCGGGTCAGCGGCGAGCAAGTTACTCTGGAAATCAACCCGCAGCGCAATACCGTCGGCAGCGGCGGCGCGGTCAATATCCAGCAAGCGGCCACGACGCTATCCGGCCGGCTCGGCGAGTGGATCGAGTTGGGCGGCGTGGGTGGGCAGTCCACTTCTAGCGGCAGCGGCACGGTGTATTCCACCCGCAGCACGTCATCGGATAACCGCAGCATCTTCGTCAAGGTCGAGGAAGTGAAGTAGAGCTGGCTTTGCCCCTCACGGAAATCTCCGTGCACATCTTTCC
>JADMJT010000092.1:13865-20144 GCA_018781585.1 Burkholderiales bacterium | reverse complement strand
AAAGGGGGAGACGCTATCTGGATAGATAACCGCATGCTTGTGGAAATGCCTAAGCCTTTGTAAGGTGAGTTGATTCGCTTCGTTTCAAACAAACGGAGTTTTATTGCTAATCAGTAAAGGTTTTGTTTTGAATCTAGATCTGCATCAAATATTTTCCGGCCAAGGCCCGCTGGCTGAGGCCATCCCCGGCTACAAGCTGCGTCCGCAACAAATCGAGATGGCGCAGGCCATCCTGGAAGCCATCAAGCATCAAGACAAGCTCGTAGTCGAAGCCGGCACCGGCACCGGCAAGACGCTGGCCTATCTGGTTCCGGCGCTGCTCGCGGGCGGCAAGGTGGTGATATCCACCGGCACCAAGACGCTGCAAGACCAATTATTCCTGCGCGACATTCCGGCGCTGCGCGATGCCTTGAAACTGCCGGTGACGGTGGCGATTTTGAAAGGGCGCGCCAACTATGTGTGCCGCTATCATCTGGAGCGCTCGCAACTCGATGCGCGTTTGTATCATCAGGAAGATGTGCGCCATCTGCAAAACATCGTGCGCTTTGCTACCGTGAGCCCCAGCGGCGATAAGTCGGGCTGCAACGATGTGCCGGAAAACGCCAGCGTGTGGGCCTACGCCACCTCTACCCGGGATAATTGCCTGGGGCAGGATTGCACCGAGTACAAAGACTGTTTCGTCATGGCCGCGCGCAAGCAAGCCTTGGCGGCGGATGTGGTGGTGGTGAATCACCATTTGTTTTTTGCCGACGTGATGCTGAAAGACGAAGGCATGGCCGAGCTGCTGCCCGCGGCCAACACGATCATCCTGGACGAGGCGCATCAGTTGCCCAGCACGGCGGGCTTATTTTTCGGCACGACGCTTGGTACGGGGCAACTGATGGAGCTGGCACGCGATGCGCGCGCCGAGGGCATCACCTCGGCCAAAGATTTTGCACCCTTGCCCGAAGCGGCGAGCGCGCTGGAAAAGACCGTACGCGATTTGCGTCTCGTCTTCCCGCAAGAAGGCTTGCGCTTACCTTATGAACGGGCGCAGCGCTTCAAAGAATTTGAGCCGGCGCTGACCAGCGTAAAAGAAAAGCTGACCGATCTTGAGCACGCTTTGGCGTCTCAATCCGAACGTGCACCGGGCTTGGACAATTGCTGGCAGCGCGCGCTGGCGCTGAACGCCCAACTCAAAGCTTGGCGCGAAGCAGCGGCCGCTGGCAACACGGTGCGCTGGGTAGAAGTGTATAGCCATGCCGTGCAGCTCAACACCACGCCGCTGTCGATCGCCGAAACTTTCAAAGCGCAGCTCGAAGCACCGCGCACGTGGATTTTTACCTCGGCCACGCTCGCGGTGAAAGGCGATTTTCGGCATTACCAAGAAGAGATGGGGCTGGATGGCGCCAAGACGGCGTATTGGGATAGTCCTTTTGATTTTGCCAGCCAGGCGCTGCTCTACGTACCGCAGCACCTGCCCGAGCCCAATACGCCGGACTACACGCGCGCGGTGGTCGAGGCCGCACTCCCGGTGTTGCAAGCCAGCGGCGGGCGTGCATTTCTGCTCTTCACCAGCCTACGCGCGATGCGCGAAGCGCATGGGCTGCTGCAAGTCGCGTTTGAAAAAGCAAAACTCGATTTCCCCTTACTGTTGCAAGGCGAGGGCTCGCGCACCGAGCTGCTGGAGCGCTTCCGCCGCCTAGGCAACGCAGTGTTGGTCGCTTCGCATAGCTTTTGGGAAGGCGTGGACGTGCGCGGCTCGGCTTTGTCGCTGGTCATCATCGATCGCCTGCCGTTTGCCGTGCCCGACGATCCGGTGCTCTCCGCGCGCATTGAAAAAATGAACAACGAGGGCCGTAATGCTTTCATGGAATATCAATTGCCGCAGGCGGTGATCACGTTGAAACAAGGGGCGGGGCGCTTGATCCGCGACGAAACCGATCGCGGTGTGCTGATGATTTGTGACCCGCGTTTACTCAACAAGCCTTATGGCAAGCGCATCTGGCAAAGCCTGCCGCCGATGCGGCGCACGCGTGAGCTGAGTGAGACAGAAGCGTTTTTCGACACGCCGCACCCCGTGTCGGCTGAAGTTAGCGCTTGAGCGCCTCCGGCCGGCCCAAGTAAAAACCCTGCGCATGCGTGAAGCCCAATTCGGTGACGCGCTGCAGCGTCTCGATTGACTCGATGCCTTCCGCAACCAGTTTGAAACCGGCGGCGCTGATCAGCTTGGCGAGATTCTCCACGATCACGCGCTGTCGGTCTTCACCATCCAGGCAGTGCACCATGGAGATGTCGAATTTGATCACGTCTACCGGCATGGTGGATAGATAGCGCAGCGAAGAGTAGCCGCTACCGAAGTCGTCGAGTGCAATCACAAAACCGGCCTTGCGCAGGCGGTTCAGGTTGGCTGAGGCATGGCTGATCTGCGTGATCAATGAAGTTTCCGTGATCTCGATCACCAGTTTGTAACGGTCGAGAAATTCGCCCAAGGCCAGCAGCTTATCGATGATCTGCGCGGTGACGATGCTCATGCCCGAGATGTTGATCGAGATGCCGGTTCCGACTGGGAGCTTGCCGCCGGTGAGATCCTGTCGTATCCGCGCCAGCACCGCCAGATCAAATTCGATTTCCAAGCGCTTGGCTTCCACCACCGAAAAAATGCTGGCCGGATGCAGCAGACTGTCTAGGTATCGAATGCGCACCAGTGCCTCGAAATAATCCACCTCGGCGGCGGGTAATAGCACGATTTTCTGGTAGTGCATTTCGAGTAGATCCGGATTCGCGATCGCGGCATAGACGGCAGCAGTTTCTGGACTGGAGAACATTGCCTTGCTGGAGTGTGCGAGGCTTTCAGCATATACCGCTACCTTGGCACTGCCCGGTCGTTTAGCGTGATACATGGCCAGGTCGGCGTGCTTGTGCAGCAGTGCGGCGCTGGCGGCATCATGGCTGTGCGCAATGCCGATGCTGATGCGTACCGGTTCGAACATGCCGTAAGCAGCGAAGTCATGCGCAGTCACCGCATCGATGCAGCGTTCCGCCACCCGGGTTGCGAGCGCAATATCGGTTTCGTACAGAATGGTGGCAAATTCGTCGCCGCCCATGCGATATAGGCGGTCACCGGTACGCAAGGCGACATACAGCGCTTCGGCGATCCCCTGGAGTACCTGGTCGCCCACATGATGGCCATAGGTATCGTTGATAGTTTTAAAGTGGTCGCAGTCGAATAGCAGGAAGGCGACATTAATCGAGGTTAAGGCGGGGCGAGTCAGCGCGCCCCAGTCTTCCTCGAAAGCACGCCGGTTGAAAATGCCGGTGAGCGGGTCATGATGAGCCAATTTCCATAATTCTTCGTTTTTATTGGCGAGGTTGACATGCATGTGATCGAGTTTGCTCTGGTAGTCGTTTAAGGAGATTCGCACATTTTCCAATTCCGCCACCGGCACCGGGCCGCGGTAGGCTTCGGACAGCAGGCCGCCGCGGCCAGTGCGCATCGCGTCAATGTGTTCGGAGAGGCGGCGTAAGGGTTTGGCCACCAGCAGCACGACAAAAAAGTAGGCCAGCAGTATGCCGATCAGTACGATCGCAGCCACCTGGTACATGACGCGGTAAATGAGCGATTTAAAGGCCAAGATTTCTGCACTAGGTTGGGTCTTAAAAGCGAGATGCCGAATGGCCTGGTCTAACGACAACATCTGTGTATCTTGTGCCGTGAGATGCACGCTCGCCATATCGACATAGAGGAAGCGGCGCAATGTTCGCAGTTCCGCATTGAAGTCGAGCTTGAGGCCGCCGTAGCCAATGCGATGCCGTAGCCCGGTGTCGCTGAAGATAGGGAAAAACAGTATGAAGTGTTCATGCCCATTTTCGCGTGCCAGCGCTAGGCGCAAATTGTCCTGGCCGATGTGCGCCGGCATGGTGGCTTCGCCCTCACGGCTCTCTTTCGAGAGTGTCCGGCCATTCACATCGTACAACTCGATTGCGTCGGTGGTGTCGGGCAGCAAGCCGGATGACAAGACACGCGAATTGCGCCAGTAGGCGTAGTAAGTGGGATCCTCTAGTTGCTGCCGAGTTTCGTCCCACCCAGCCAAAGCCTTTGCCACCGTCAGCATGTGGTTTTCCATCAAGGTCAGGGCTTCGGTGAGTTCTTGGTGCGCGAATTGCTCGTTTGATGCGGCGAAATTCCGCTCGAGTCGGGAAATATTGGCGAAAAAAACGCTGCTGGTGACAACAAGCAACAGCGTGACACCCGCCAGAGAAAAGAAGGTGAGGCGGGCGAGAGAAACGGGTCCGTATCGATGTGGGGAAAAAAAGGACATGCTAATTTTTCTTTTCTCCCGATTTCAACATCGAGACGGTCAACTCCAGCACGTCAAATTCGTGCTCAGCGTCAAAGAAGTGGTTGGCCCCGCTAATCACTTGTACGCGGTTGCCGGCCGCGCGTAATTTTTCCGTCCATTCTTCGCCCATCCGATCGTCTTTACCCCCCATGATGACTTCCAAGGGCACCTTGCTTTTGCGCGACAGCCGGAGGATGTCCGTGCGATTCCATCCGGCATAAGACAAAAAGCTCTGTGGCGTGCCCACATATTTTTGGCAATATCCGAGCGTGTAATTGATCAGTTGTGTCTCGCCGCGCGCAATGCTTTTCTTTGCTTCGCTGAGCATGGTGGTGCGTGGATCAGATTGGCGTTCCGCGTCGACCAGGCTGAGCGCGATCACCTGGCGCAGGGTCGAAGAGGGCTTGTTTGCCGCGTAGATCAGACTTTGCAAACTGCCGTAACTATGGCCGACAATGACGACGGGGCCGGGTTTGCGCCGCGCGAGCCAGTCTACCCAAAAAGCGATTTCAGCCACATCCTGCTCCAGGGTATGGCGATGCGCGGCCTCGCAAGGCAGGCTGCGAGAGCGACGCGATATACCAAGAGAGAGCGTGGGCGACAGTGTGGTGTAGCCGGCTGTCGCCAAGCCATCCGCCAGTCGACTGACAGTGGGGAATTCCCGGGTTTGCATGAAACCATGAATCAGCAAGACAGCCGGTAAGTTAGGCTTACCGGCGCGGAAATCCGCCGTAGCGAAAGTACCGGCAGGCAGACGGGCTTCGACAATTTCAGCAAAAAGCGGCTGGCAGATACAAGCCGATAGCAAAATCGGTAAAACAAGCCATTGGCTGAAGCTGCTTGATAACATAGCCGTGGTCCCTATTGGAAATGTGAACCCTGTGTTTTGCCCGGGGAGCCAAATTTATTAACGGCTGATTGGGTGGAAACCTGAGCCTTTCCGCGTGCGCCGAAAAGTGGCATGCTGCCAAGTGCATCGGCTATAACTTCATGAAAAAACAAAGAATCTTTTATCTGGCCGTCAGGGCGGCGGCGATTTGTACGCTGGGGCTGATGGCGCTGCCGTTGTCAGCGGCGGAAGTGACCACGCGCATGGTGTGGGGCGCGCTGCCCGTCGCCGGCTTCCAATATTATGCCGGCAAGCGTTTATGGGAGGGCTTGAAAGTGGGCGATGCCCTAACCCTGGTACGAGAAACGGATAACCCGCATGACGCCAACGCCATCCGTATCGAATGGCGCGGCGAAATGCTCGGCCACGTCCCCCGCGCCGGAAATGGGGCGGTGGCGAAACTGATGGATAAGGGCGTAAAAGTCTCCGGCCGCATCGTGCATCTACAACCCGGCCGCAGCCATTGGCAGCGCATCCTATTTGAGATTGTGCTGGATGAGTGAAGTGGCCACGCCCATAATCACCGTTTACGCCAATTTACCGATGGCCGAGATTCATGAGCGTATGCCGGTTATCATTAGGGCCGCAGATTACACCGGATCGATACGAATCTCAGTGAGGTGGCCCAGATACCAGCGATGGCCCAGCCTTACCCCGAGTGCTTGATGGAGGCCTATCCCATCAGCCGTAAGGTCAATAGCCCAAAGCATGATTCACCCGATTTATATAGAGCCAATGCAAGAAAGTTACCATGAATGAACCACAAGCAAATTCCCCGCGCCAACGCCTGCAAGCGCTGCTCGCGATACCAGAAAGATTGCGCACCGATGAGCAGTGGGACGAGATCAACGAACTAGAGATATCGCTTACAACCGCCAATCGAGCGTCGGCGCCAGAGTACGGCAATCGGCAGCCCCCCCCGGCGCCCGCCAATCAAGCTAAACCCAACAATGGCGGCGCGCGGGACAAAAAGCCCTTCAAGCGCACCCACAAGCGGCCACCCAAGGCGAGTACGCCCTGAGGACCAACGGAGTTGGTTCGAGGAAGTACTCTTGGGGTGCGCCCTGA
>JADMJT010000092.1:0-13765 GCA_018781585.1 Burkholderiales bacterium | reverse complement strand
CGCCCTGAGGACCAACGGAGTTGGTTCGAGGAAGTACTCTTGGGGTGCGCCCTGAACGGGCATTGCAGTAAAGCGTTGGGGTGGGTGTGAGCCCCGTCCCAATTGAACCTTAGTGCTTTGGGGCGGCCAAATTTCGCACTCCCCAAGCACAAAGAATAGCGCTAAAAGCCTGTTGTCAAGTTTCCGCATGACTTTTGGCGGAGTACAATGCGGTATTAAGCCGCATTTGCACTCAATTGATCACCACCATGGGACGCCGTAACCACTACCATGTCTATGTGATCGATCTGTCGAAAGACGTGCTTTACAAGAGCAGATTCAAGAAAGCCAACCCCGACTACGTCCCGGGTAAGCCATGTGTTTATGTCGGCATGACAGGTTTGGATCCTGATGTGCGCTTCGACAAACACAAAGCAGGTATCCAGTCCAATCGATACGTACAAGAATTCGGGTTGCGGTTATTGCCCGACCTCTACGAAGTTTATAACCCAATGCCCTATGACGGCGCGCGCGACATGGAGGTGGAGTTGGCGATTGGTCTGCGTGAAGCAGGGTATGGGGTTTGGCAGGCGTGAGCAAGGCGACGCCGAAGCAGACGCGGCATTGCATTTGGTGTTCCTGTAATTTAACAACTTTGGCTATATTCAGTAAGGTGGAGATGAACCTATGAAAGAAATTCTGCAATACCTTAAAAATCAGGGTGAGCAACTCGACACGGAGATTGCTGGTGCGACAGGTATTTCACTGACTAACGTGCGCCGCTATTTGTCAGAGCTGGCGATTAAGGGCGATGTCATGACGTGCCATTCGATCAGATTCGAGAAGGGTAAGAAAGTCGAAGGCATAAGCTGCCGGTTAGTCGGATATATTCCTCCAGCAGCGCCGGGCAGAAAACCAAAGACACCGTTGAAGTTATCGTAGTTCTTCACTTCTCATCGGAATGCGCAGTGAGAGTCGGCGGGGCATGAGTTGGACACAGTTTGGGCACTGACAACACTACCCTTTGAAAATCCAAAAAATCCAAAATTTGGCTAGGGATCATTTTGGGCGCTTCGAGATGGTCTGAGAAGATCAGTTGGGCACAAGATGGGCACAGTTTGGGCACAGAGCCCATCTGATGAAAACGACGATATCGTAACCCATTGAATATTTGGTTGGCGGTGGCAGTTTCGAACTGCCGACCCCTGCCGTGTGAAGGCAGTGCTCTACCACTGAGCTAACCGCCAATAGAGAGGCGGCATTTAACCATATCCCCCTGTTTTCGGTCAAATTTTTACCTGCCCGGCGGGTGCTTATTTCCCGTAAAATAGCGCCTTTTTCCCGGTTTATTCCAATGGTTCGTACTCGTTTCGCTCCCAGCCCGACCGGCTATCTGCATATTGGCGGCGCGCGCACCGCGCTGTTTTCCTGGGCCTATGCGAAGAAGCATGGCGGCACCTTTATTTTGCGTGTTGAAGACACCGATCTTGAACGTTCCTCGCCGGAATCGGTGCAGGCGATTCTGGATGGCATGGCATGGCTGAATCTGGATTACGACGAAGGCCCTTTTTTTCAGATGCAGCGCATGCCGCGATATAAGCAAGTGATCCAGCAGCTGCTCGACGAAGGCCATGCCTATCACTGCTATTGCAGCAGGGATGAGTTGGAAGCCATGCGCGAAGCGCAACGTGCGAAGGGCGAGAAGCCGCGCTACGACGGCCGCTGCCGGCAGCGCACGACTTCTGTGCACGGGGTGAGCCCGGTGGTGCGCTTCAAGAATCCGACCGAGGGCGCGGTGGTGATCGACGATCTGGTGAAAGGCCGTGTCGTGGTGAGCAACACTGAGCTGGACGATCTGATCATCGCGCGCACTGACGGCACGCCGACTTACAATTTTTGTGTGGTGGTGGATGATTGGGATATGAGCATCACGCATGTGATTCGCGGGGATGATCATCTCAACAATACGCCGCGCCAGATCAATATCCTCAAAGCACTTGGCGCGCCGCTGCCGCAATATGCGCATGTGCCGATGATTCTGGGCCACGATGGCGAGCGCCTCTCCAAGCGTCATGGCGCGGTGAGCGTAATGCAGTATTCCGAAGATGGCTATCTACCCGAAGCCTTGCTCAACTATTTGTCGCGCCTGGGCTGGTCACACGGCGATGAGGAAATTTATTCGCTTGATCAACTCGTGCAGTGGTTCGATTTGGAATCAATCAGCAAATCCCCCGCGAAATTTGATCCAGAAAAATTATCCTGGGTGAATCAACAATATATCAAGGCGGCGGACAATGCGCGCCTGGTCGAGCTGGCGCGACCTTTCATGGCGCAGGATTGCTTTGATACGGTGCATGGGCCGAATCCTGCCGAGGTATTCGGCTTGCTCAAGGAACGCGTGAGCACGCTGGAAGAGCTTGCTGATGCGGCGGTGTATTTCTATCGCCCGCTGGAAGCGCACGAGGATTTGAAAAAACAACATCTCACCGCCGCAGTGAAGCCAGCACTAGAAGCGCTGGTGTTACGCCTCGCTGACGTGGAGTGGAAAAAAGAAACCTTGAACCCGCTGCTCAAAGAAATCTGCGCCGCGCACAGTTTGAAAATGCCACAAGTAGCCATGCCGCTGCGCGTGATGATCACCGGCGAGACGCAAACGCCCTCGATCGATGCGGTCATGGCGCTGATTGGGCGCGACGCAGTGCTGGCGCGCATCAGAGATCACCTGACGCGTTATCCAGAATAACCGATGGACGCAATGCCGCCCGCAATACCAATCGAAGCGCACACCCCCATGATGCAGCAGTATCTGCGCATCAAGGCGCAGCATCCGGGGATGTTGCTGTTCTACCGCATGGGCGATTTTTACGAGCTGTTTTTCGAGGATGCGATCGAGGCCTCCAAGCTGCTCGATATCACACTGACCACGCGCGGTGCGACCGCCGGCCAGCCGATCAAAATGGCCGGGGTGCCGTATCACGCGGTCGAGCAATATCTGGCCAAGCTGATGAAGCTGGGGCTGTCGGTAGCGATCTGCGAGCAAATCGGCGACCCGGCGACGAGCAAGGGCCCGGTCGAGCGCCAAGTCATGCGCATCATGACGCCAGGCACGGTGACCGATAGCGCGCTGCTCGATGAACGGCGCGAGGCGTATGTGATGGCCACGCTTCCGGTCCAGGGCAAAATCGGGCTGGCGTGGTTGAGTTTGAGCAGCGGGCGTTTTTGCGTGGACGAGATTGCGCCGGATGATCTGGCCTCCTGCATCGAGCGCGTGCGGCCGGCCGAGTTGTTGGCGCCGGAAGAGGCATCGCTGCCTGGACTCGATGCTGCCCGGCTCATGCCGAAGCGCCTGCCGTCTTGGCAATTCGATCTCGACGCCGCGCAGCGCGCGCTGTGCCAGCAATTCGGCACGCACGATCTGGCCGGCTTCGGCGTGGCCGAGATGCACGCGGCGCTTGCCGCCGCCGGTGCGCTGCTGGGCTATGTGAAGCACACCCAGCGCGCCGCACTGCCGCATATTGTCAGCATCAGCGCCGAGCGGCAGAGCGCTTATGTGCTGATGGATGCCGCCACGCGCCGCAATCTGGAGCTGACCGAGACCATACGCGGCGAACCCGCGCCCACTTTACTTTCACTGCTTGACACTACAGCCGGCCCGATGGGAAGCCGCTTGCTGCGGCACTGGCTGCACCATCCGCTGCGTGATCGGCAGGCGATTGGGCAGCGGCTGGATGCCGTATCCACGCTGCTGGAAGGCGCGCCCACGCCGCACCATCAAGCGCTGCACCGGCTGCTGCGCGGCATCGCCGATATCGAGCGCATCGTGGCGCGGGTGGCGCTGCGCTCGGCACGTCCACGCGATCTGGCCAGCTTGCGCGACAGCCTGGCACGCTTGCCCGATTTACATGCACTGCTTGGGCCACTGGCCAGCCAGCGCCTGGCGCAATTGCTGCAAGACGCACGGCCGCAAGAAGCGGTGGTGAGCTTGTTGCACCGCGCTATCAAGCCCGAGCCCTCAGCCGTGTTGCGCGAGGGCGGGGTGATCGCGGATGGCTTCGATGCCGAACTGGACGAGCTGCGCGCCATCGATAGCCACTGCGGTGAATTTCTATTGCAGCTCGAAGCGCGCGAGCGCGAGCGCAGCGGCATCGCGACGCTACGTGTCGAGTACAACAAAGTGCATGGCTTCTATATTGAAGTCAGCAAATCCAATAGCGAGAAAGTGCCGGATGATTACCGCCGGCGCCAAACCCTGAAAAATGCCGAGCGCTATATCACGCCGGAATTGAAAGCGTTCGAAGACAAAGCGCTGTCCGCTTCGGAGCGGGCGCTGGCGCGCGAGAAGCTGCTGTACGAGCAAGTGATCGATCAATTGCAGCCGCCGGTTGTTGCCTTGCAAATGACTGCGGCCGCGATTGCCGAGCTGGATGTGCTGGCGGCTTTCGCCGAGCGTGCGGCGGCATTGAATTATGCGATGCCCAATTTCACCGATAGCCCCAAGCTGGAAATCATCGGCGGCCGGCATCCTGTGGTGGAAGGTCAAGTGGCGCAATTCATCGCCAACGACACGCTGCTCACCCGCACGCGCCAGATGTTGCTGATCACCGGGCCGAATATGGGCGGTAAATCCACTTACATGCGCCAGACCGCGCTGATCGTGCTGCTCGCGCATGTCGGCTGCTTCGTGCCGGCGCAGTCCGCGCTGCTAGGTCCGGTGGATCAAATCTTTACCCGAATTGGCGCATCGGACGACTTGGCTTCCGGGCGCTCGACCTTTATGGTGGAAATGACCGAGACCGCCAATATTCTGCACAATGCGACCGAGCACAGCCTGGTGCTGCTGGATGAAATCGGGCGCGGCACCTCGACCTTCGACGGGCTCGCCCTGGCGCATGCGGTGGCGCGCCATCTGGCGGAAAAAGTCGGCGCTTATACGCTCTTCGCCACCCATTACTTTGAGCTGACGCGACTCAACCAAGCGCTACCGCAAATTGCCAACGTGCATCTCTCGGCGGTGAAGCACAAAGACAGCATCGTGTTCCTGCATGCGGTAGAGGATGGCCCCGCGAGTCAAAGCTACGGGTTGGAAGTCGCAGCGCTTGCGGGTGTGCCCGGTGCGGTGATCCAACAAGCGCGGCGTTATCTGGTGAGTTTGGAGAATCAGAGCGTGACGCGCGAAGGCCAGGGCGATTTATTCGCCCAAGCGCCGGAGCCGCAGGAACATCCGCTGCTGGAAAAAATGCGTGAGATTAAACCGGATGAGCTGACGCCGAAGGAGGCGTTGGAATTGCTGTATGAGCTAAAGAAAGTGCTGGATTAAGTACGGAGAAAAAACTCCCTCGCCCCTTTAGGGGAGAGGGCTGGGGAGAGGGGTGAAGAATTAGTGATGATGCCCATGTTCCCCATGCGCATGACCATGCGACACTTCTTCTTCTGAAGCCGGGCGCGCATCGGTGATGGTGCAGGTGAAATGCAGCGTTTGACCCGCCAGCGGATGATTGCCATCCACGACGATTTTGTCATCGGTCACTTCGGTCACCGTGTACAGCAACATCTCTTCGCCATCATCGGATTGCCCCTCGAACTGCATGCCCGCTGCCACATCGGGTACGGGGAAGCGGTCTTTGTCTTCGATGCGCACTAATTCGGCGTCGTATTCACCAAAGGCGAATTCCGGCTCCAAGATCACGGTAAGCGAATCGCCGACTTTTCTGCCATGGATTTGTTCTTCCACCGTGGGGAAAATATTGTCGTAGCCGCCATGCAGGTAGCTAATGGGCTCTTCGGTTTCTTCCAACACATTACCCTGGGTATCCGAGAGCGTGTAGGTGATGGAAACGACGGTGTCTTTGACGATAGTCATGTAGGTCCTTTAGGGCGATAACGATTAATAAGTGGGGGTGCTAGGCGCCATCCAGAAGGGCATAGGTGGGGCGCTGTAATACGAAAACGGGATTTTACAAGAGTGCGCGGCTAGCGTCGAGTTCAAGCGTGCGGGATCAATCCAGTTGTTTAATGAGGTTAAATACTTCGTGTGCATGTCCTTTGACGGTGACGCCATACAGGGCGTGGCGAATAGTGCCTTTTTTGTCGATGATAAATGTGGAGCGTACGATGCCCATTTTTTTGACACCTTCCTTCTCTTTTTCCTGCCAAACGCCATATTTCTTACAGGCCTCGGTTTCGGTGTCGGAGAGGAGGCGCACCGCTAAGCCATGTTTGTCACGAAAGTCGGCATGGCTCATGCAGTCGTCGCGCGAGATGCCGAGCACCACGGTGTCGTGTTTGCTGAGATCGTCTTCCAGATCGCTGAATTCAATCGCCTCCAGCGTGCAGCCTGGGGTGTCATCTCTTGGGTAAAAATACAGCACGACGTTTTGTTTGCCTTTGAAATCGGCGAGTTTGACGATGGCCATGTCCGCATCGGGTAGCGTGAAATTTGGCGCCGCATTGCCAGTTTGCAACATGCTTATCTCCTGAAGAACTGATTTGATTCTAAACCATTTGCGCTTGAGAACAAGGCAACTTTAATGAAGCGAATTGCATGCCATCACAGGCTATAATCGCTGCATGAAACTGGCCATGTTAAATGGGCTGACGGCCCAACAATTTTTATCCGAGTATTGGCAGAAAAAACCGCTGTTGATACGCGGCGCGTTTCCCGGGTTTCAAAATTTTGTCTCGTTCGAATCCCTGCAAACGCTGGCGCAACGCGATGATGTTTTGTCGCGCTTGGTCGTCGAGCGCGAAGGGGAATGGTCGCTGAAGCAAGGCCCATTGAAGGCAAGCGATTTCCGCGGGCTAAAGCGTGCGCACTGGTCTTTTCTGGTGCAAGGGATCGATCAACTCTTGACGGCAGGCAAGACGCTGTTATCGCATTTCGATTTTATCCCCTATGCTCGCCTAGATGATTTGATGATCAGCTTTGCGCCGAAAGATGGTGGGGTAGGCGCGCATTTTGATTCTTATGATGTGTTTTTGTTGCAAGGTCAGGGGCATAAGCGATGGCAAGTAAGCCAGCAGCAAGATCATGAACTGATTCCTGATGCACCATTGCGAATCTTGCGGTGCTTCAAAATGGAGCAGGAGTGGATACTCGGCCCGGGCGATATGCTTTATCTGCCGCCGCGATACGCGCATTACGGGATCGCGCTTAACGACAACCTCACTTATTCGATTGGTTTTCGTGCCGCTTCGCGTCAAGAATTGCTCACACAATTCTTGGTTCATCTGCAAGATCGTCTTATCGCTGAGGGTATGTATGAGGACGCCGATCTCAAGCCGCAAGCACATCCGGCTGAAATTGGGACGTCGATGATTGAGCGTGTGGCGTCAATGATCAATCAGATCACCTGGAACAAACGCGATATCGCGCAGTTTTTGGGCAGCTATCTGACCGAGCCCAAGCCGCATATTTTCTTCGACCCACCGGCGCGGCCGCTCTCCCTTGCTAAGTTTCATCAATCAGTGGAAAAGAAGGGCTTGCATCTGTCGCTTAAGTCGCAATTACTCTTTGCGGGTGAGCAGATGTTCATGAATGGCGAGGAAGTGTCAGTACAAGGTACGGCCCGCGAATGCTTGATCCGTTTGGCGGATAAACGTGTACTGCCGGGGCCGTTGGCGCTACCCGAAGGGGCCAGGAGTTTGCTCTATGACTGGTACCAAGCAGGCTATGTACGGCTAGGGGAACGCGTGGTAAATGAGTGACGCACGTTCATCCACTTATCTAGATGGCCGCATCGAATACCAGCAAGCGCTCGATACGGTGATTGAACATGCGCGCCATACGCTGCGCATTTTCGATTACGACTTGCATGAGGGTGGCTACAACGCGGTGCAGCGATATGATCGACTAAAGCGGTTTTTGCTGGCCAGATCGCAAAACCGCTTGTTGATTGTGCTGCACAGCGTGGATTATATAAAGCGCGACTGCCCGCGCATGTTTAATCTGCTGCGCGAGCACAGCGATGCGGTATTCATTCACCAAACCAACGCGGAAGCGCGCATGGCTTCCGACCCCTTGTTGATCGCAGACGATGCGCATTATGTTCATCGCTTCCACTATGAGCAGCCGCGTGCCGAGCGGGTGCTCAATGATTTGGCGCTGACCCAGCCGTTTCTGCATCGATTCGAGGAAATTTGGCAGGCTTCCACCTTGGCTGTTGCGGCTACCACAATAGGCCTTTGACGCATGGTTTTTGCCGCCCACCCCATAACCGACAGTGTCGAAGCGTTTAATCGTGACGCTTGGCTTGATTCGCTGCGAGCGGCGTACACCCCAGCCGAAATCGACTTGATCGGTCAGGCGCTGGATAGCGCGGCAGACCGTGCGAGCTTTGCGCAATCGCTTGGCACCGCGAATGTCCTCGCCGGGTTGAGCATGGACTATCAAACCGTGGCTGCTGCGCTGGCCGCTTATGCACCCCTGGAAAATGAACAGCAGCGCAACGCGCTCAAGGCGCTACTCGGGCCGGATGTAGCGCGCTTGGTAGAGGGCGTGAGCCGCATGGGGCAACTGCATCGCGCGGGCATAGATGTCACGCTCGACGAAGGCAAGAAGACGCCAGTCAATCAAGCCGAGTCGCTGCGCAAGATGTTATTGGCCATGGCCGAGGATGTGCGCGTGGTGTTGATCGTGCTGGCGGACCAAGTGCAGATGCTGCGCGGCTGGGTGAAAAGCAGTGACCCCGCACGGGAACGCGCGGCGCAAGAGGCGCAGGAGATTTTTGCCCCGCTCGCCAATCGTCTCGGCATTTGGCAAATCAAGTGGGAGTTGGAAGATCTTGCGCTGCGCATCCTAGAACCCGCGCTGTACAAAAAAATGGCCAAGCTGCTGGATCAGCGGCGGGTCGATCGTGAAGACTATCTGACGCAAGTGATCGAGCAATTACGCGGCGAGTTAGTACAAGCCGGTGTACAAGGCGAGGTCAGCGGGCGGCCAAAACATATCTACAGCATCTGGCGCAAAATGAAACTGAAGCACTTGGATTTCGATCAAGTGTACGACGTGCGCGCGGTGCGGGTGTTGGTCAATGATTTGAAAGACTGCTACACCGTGTTAGGGATGGTGCATGGGCTATGGCAGCCCATTCCCGGCGAATTCGACGACTATATTGCCCACCCCAAGTCCAACGACTACCGTTCCCTGCACACCGCCGTGATCGGCCCCGAGGGCCGCGCACTGGAAGTGCAAATCCGCACGTTTGAAATGCACCAGCATGCCGAATTCGGCGTCGCTGCGCATTGGCGCTATAAAGAAGGCGCCCAAGCGAGTCCCAAATCGAGCCAGGGTTTTGATGAGAAAATCGCCTGGCTGCGCCAATTATTAGCGTGGAAAGATGAAGTCGCTGACGCCGGTGAGTGGGTTGAGCAATTCAAGACCGAGCTGTTCCAGGATCGGGTCTATGTGCTGACGCCGCAAGGCCGGGTGATCGATCTGCCGCAGGGTGCGACACCGCTCGATTTTGCCTACGCCGTGCATAGCGATCTCGGCCACCGCTGCCGTGGGGCAAAAGTCGACGGCAGCATCGTGCCGCTCACCTACAAACTCAAGAACGCACAACGCATCGAAATCCTGACCGCGAAGCAGGGGCAGCCGAGTCGCGATTGGCTCTCGCCCGAATATCTGGCCACCTCGCGCGGCCGCGCCAAAGTGCGGCAGTGGTTCAACCAACAAAACTTCGACCAAGACTTGGCGCAGGGGCGCGATATGCTGGATCGGGAATTACACCGCCTCGGTGTCACCGGCTTCAACCAGGATAAGCTCGCAGCGAAATTTCATGTGCCGCGCTTGGAAGAGTTTCTCGCCGCACTCGGTCGGGGCGAGATCACGCCGAATCAAACTGCGCTGGCGATCCAAGATTTAGCCGAACTCAAACCTGTCGCGCCGGTGACCACACCCAAACGCGAGCGCGTGCGCACTGTAAAAGGCGATGTGATCATCGAAGGCGTGGGCAGCCTACAAGTCAGCTACGGCAAGTGCTGCAAGCCGGTGCCGCCCGACCCCATCGTCGGCTACATCACCCAGGGGCGCGGCGTGATGGTGCATCGCCAGGATTGCGGCAACGTCACGCGCATTACCGATGCGCGCCGCCCCCGGCTGCTTGCAGCCAGTTGGAACACCGGCGCCAATGTGTTGCATGTGGTGGAAGTAGGGGTGCAGGCCTACGACCGCCAAGGCCTGCTGCGCGACATCTCCGCTGCGTTAGCCACCGGAAAGGTCAATGTCATCGGCGTGAAGTCCAAAACCGAATCCGGCGTGGCCGATATGCGCTTTACCTTGGAAGTGCGCGACCTCACCCAACTCAGCCGCGTGTTGATTGAGATTAAGAAATTGAGCTCGGTGCGCCTAGCCAGGCGGGTGGGGTAGTCTGCATGTAGCTGGAACCCGATGTTTCATTTGAGCATTAAGTGACTTACCCGTATAATGCGCCCTCCCTAGGCGCGTAGCTCAGCTGGTTAGAGCATCACCTTGACATGGTGGGGGTCGTTGGTTCGAGTCCAATCGCGCCTACCAGCTAAGAACAGAAGTCAGGCCTATGCCTGGCTTCTGTCATTTTGGATCCTGATAAAGCATGCCCATTATTCGTTTGCCCGATGGTTCGGAGCGCAAGTTTGATCAGCCGGTGACGGTCGCTGAAGTGGCGGCGTCGATCGGCGCTGGTTTGGCACGCGCGGCGCTGGCGGGGCGGGTGGACGGCAAATTGGTCGATACCTCGTTCAAAATCGAGAACGATGCGGCGTTGGCGATTGTGACTGACAAGGATGCGGAAGGTCTGGATGTGATCCGTCATTCCGCCGCACATCTGCTGGCGCAGGCGGTGAAAGAATTGTTCCCCGAGGCGCAGGTGACCATCGGCCCGGTGATTGATGATGGTTTCTTTTACGATTTTTCCTATCAGCGCCCGTTCACGCCGGAAGATTTGGCCGCGATCGAAAAGCGCATGGGCGAGATCGCGAAGCGGGATTATCCCGTTGCGCGCAGCGTGATGGGGCGAAGCGAGGCAATCCAGTTTTTCAAGAATATGGGCGAGCATTACAAGGCCCAGATCATCGAGTCGATTCCCGGCGACGAAGAACTATCGCTGTATCAGCAGGGCGATTTCATCGATTTATGCCGCGGCCCGCATGTGCCTTCTACCGGCAAGCTGAAAGTTTTCAAGCTGATGAAAATCGCCGGTGCGTATTGGCGCGGCGATTCCAAAAACGAAATGTTGCAGCGGGTGTACGGCACCGCGTGGGCGAAAAAAGAAGATCTCGACGCTTATTTGTATCGCCTGGAAGAAGCGGAGAAACGTGATCACCGCAAACTGGGCAAGCAGCTCGATCTGTTCCATTTGCAGGACGAAGCGCCGGGCATGGTGTTCTGGCATCCCAAAGGCTGGGTGATCTGGCAACAGATCGAGCAGTATGTGCGGGGCCAGTTGACCGTTCACGGCTACCAGGAAGTGCGCACGCCCATGGTGATGGACCGCGTGCTGTGGGAGAAATCCGGCCACTGGGAAAACTATCGCGAGAATATGTTTACCACGGCCTCGGAAAACCGCGATTACGCGGTGAAGCCGATGAATTGTCCTGGCCATATCCAGATTTTCAATCAGGGCTTGAAGAGCTACCGCGATTTGCCGCTGCGGCTGGCTGAGTTTGGCTCCTGCCACCGCAATGAACCCTCCGGCGCCTTGCACGGCATCATGCGTGTGCGCGGCTTCGTGCAGGACGATGCGCATATTTTCTGTACCGAAGACCAGATCCAGGCAGAAGTCTCGGCCTTTATCGACTTGCTGCTGGGTGTGTACAAGGATTTCGGATTCATTGAGGTGGGGATCAAGTTCTCCACTCGGCCGGAAAAGCGCGTCGGCTCGGACGAGGTATGGGATAAGGCCGAGGCCGCCCTCGAAGCCGCGCTCAAGTACAAAGGCCTGGAATATGACTTGCAGCCAGGCGAAGGCGCTTTTTATGGGCCCAAGATCGAATTCGCGCTCAAGGATTGCCTGGGCCGGGTGTGGCAATGCGGCACGATCCAGCTCGATTTCGCCCTGCCGGATCGTCTCGGGGCGACTTATGTCGCCGAAGATAACAGCCGCAAAGTGCCGGTAATGCTGCATCGGGCGATCTTGGGCTCCCTGGAGCGCTTCATCGGCATGCTGATCGAGCACCATGCCGGTGCCATGCCGCTATGGCTCTCCCCGGTGCAGGTAATGCTCATGAATATCACCGACGGCCAGGCCGAATATGTGGAAAAAGTGGCCGAAGAAATGCTTAAGTCTGGCCTCAGAGTCGAAACGGACTTGAGAAATGAGAAAATAACCTATAAAATACGGGAACATAGTTTGCAAAAGTTGCCCTACCAAGTCATCGTAGGTGATAAAGAGGTGCAGGCAAACAAGGTGGCCGTACGCTCCCGCAAGGGTGAAGACCTGGGTCAGATGTCCGTGGCCGAGTTCATCGATAAACTCAAACGGGAAGTCAACGCGAAAGCGTGAGGGCTAAATTCGGCGAGGAGCCCGCTAGCATGTGCTAGCGGGCTCCTCGCTTTAACTTGATTGGAGGTTTTTGCTATCAGCCAAGAAAAAGATGCGCGGATGAACGAAGAGATCACCGCGCCGGAAGTGCGTCTCATAGGTGTCGAAGGTGAGCAAATTGGCGTCGTATCCTTGGCTGCAGCCATGGCTTTGGCCGAGGAAAAAGAGATCGATCTGGTAGAGATCGCGCCAACTGCGGTACCCCCGGTTTGCCGTTTGATGGATTACGGCAAATTCAAATACCGGGAAAGCAAAAAACGACACGAGGCGAAGCTGAAGCAGAAGCAGATCCAGGTCAAGGAAGTAAAGTTTCGTCCGGGAACGGACGAGGGAGATTATCAGGTAAAACTACGCAACCTGATACGTTTCCTAGAAGAAGGCGATAAAACCAAAATCACGTTGCGCTTTCGCGGACGGGAAATGAGCCATCAGGAGCTGGGTGTACGGCTACTGAAACGGGTCGAAGCTGATCTGGCCGAATATGGCCAGGTCGAGCAATTCCCTAAGATGGAAGGGCGGCAAATGGTGATGGTTCTCGCGCCTTCGAAGAAGCACAAACCGGAAAAAGCGGAAGCAGTTAAGCAATAAGCTTAAAAGTTTCCCAGTCGGCATGACGCCGGTTTGATTTTAATTTAACGAATGCGGAGTAATTTAAAATGCCGAAAATGAAGACCAAAAGCGGCGCAGCCAAGCGTTTCAAAGCGCTCGGCAGTGGCGGCTTAAAACGGACGCATGCAAATCTGCGTCACATCCTCACCAAGAAGACGACCAAGCGCAAGCGTCAATTGCGCGGTATGTCCGCAGTTCATGTGGCAGATGTGCGCCGCGTGCGCTCGATGATGCCGTACGCGTAAAGGGAGAACACTATGCCAAGAGTTAAACGTGGTGTAACCGCCCGAGCGCGTCACAAAAAAGTCCTGGACCTGGCCAAGGGTTATCGTGGCCGCCGGGGTAATGTATATCGCATCGCCAAAGAAGCGGTGATGAAAGCCGGGCAATATGCCTATCGCGATCGTCGCCAGCGGAAGCGCCAATTCCGTTCATTATGGATCGCGCGTATCAATGCGGGTGCGCGTGAATGCGGCCTGAACTACAGCCGCTTCATGAATGGCTTAAAACGCGCCATGATCGAAGTCGATCGTAAAATGTTGGCCGATCTGGCGGTATTCGACAAACCTGCTTTTGCGAAATTTGCAGAGCAAGCCAAGGCAAGCCTCGCAGCTTAAGTAAGCAAGTCCAAAAAAGGAGGCGGAAACGCCTCCTTTTTT
>JADMJT010000112.1:38231-47821 GCA_018781585.1 Burkholderiales bacterium | reverse complement strand
ATGTGCTGGCGGTGTATTTTGGTTCGGTCGGTGTCACCCGCAGTCGCCACGCGATTTCGTGCGCGCTGTTGGCTGAGCTGGCTGGCGTGATCGCGGCGATTTTTGTGTGTTATGCATTTTTTGGGTGAAGGGCGGTTACAAAGCTTTTTGTAATCTACACGCCGAGTTCTTCCACCCAAGCCAGCGCGTTCAGATGGGCTTCATTCACTTTGGCCGGCTCGAGAGTCAGTGAGGTGGCGAGTTCGTGAATGAGGGCCATATCGGCGCTTTCACACGCGATGGCCAGTGCCAGGAAGGGACCGTAGACGCCGTCACGGTTGAGCAATGCGTCGGAAATATTTTCCGGCAAAGTCAGTTTTTCCAGCACTTGATCCATGGGCATTTCGAGCATGGCGTCGAGTAGGGAAAAAATACCGACAATGAACAGGTTGTCGCGTTCGCTGCGATCTACCATATCCTGGCCGAGCAGTTCGGTGAGACGGCCACGGGTGATGGCGGTTTTCATCAAGGCCGGGGGCGTGGCGCCTTCGTTGCTGGTGACGATGAGCAAGGTCAACCACCGATAGAGCTGCTGGTAGCCTAAGATCGACAGCGCGTGACGAATGGATTGAATCTCACACGACAGCCCGAACCCGACTGAATTGATGTAACGCAGCAGCTTGAACGAGAGCGCGACGTCACGCTTGAACCCGCGCTCGATCTCGGCGATGTCGGCGTTATTGCGCACCTTGTTGAGAATGTCCAGCACCATGGCCTGCGCCGGGTTGATGACTTTGGCGGTGAGGATTTCCGGATGGGCGAAATAATAGCCTTGGAAGAAATCGAATTTGCATTCTTTGCAGCGCTTGAACGCAGCCAGGGTTTCAACTTTCTCCGCGATAATTTTGAGCGAAAATTGCTTCAATTTTGCGGCGATATCTCCCAAGCGCTCAAGCGGCGCCATGAGTAAATCGACTTTGACATAGCTGGCTAGTTTGATCAGCGGCTCGTTGTCGTTGGTGATCTGGTCACTATGCAGCGCAAATTGAAAGCCGAGTGCTTTAAGCCCCTGCAGACGTTCGAGCAGCGCCGGTGTCGGGGAGATTGCGCCTTTTATTTCAAGCACGATGCGTTTGGCGGGCAACAGTTCCATGAATTCGCTGGTCAGCATGGCCTCGGTGACATTGAGGAAGGCCAGCTTGTCGCCCATCAGCCATTCAGTGCCCATATTACTGAGGGTGTTGATCAATACTTGGGCGCCCGCGCTGAAATCGTCTTCAATCTGGGCAGTGTTGTCTTCGGCGTTGGAGCGAAACAACAGTTCATAGCCGATGATCTTCTGCTGCGCATCGACAATGGGCTGGCGCCCGATGAATACTTGATCGCTCGATCCGCCGCCGAAGCTTAGATCGAACGAATGATTGATAGTCGCTGCGGTTCCCACAATACTTCTCCTGCTTGGTTAATGCATTGCCATCCAGCAAGCCGCTAACTGGCTTTTGCGAACAAAGTTGCGCGCGTTTCTTTAGTGTCGGAAGAGAGCAATTCTTCCATATCCAACACCAGCACCACCGAGCCTTCGCCGGAGAGGGTGGCGCCGGCCACGCCCCTGGGTTTTACATCGGTGAGCGGTTTAATCACCACATCATCGCGTCCGATAAAGCCGTCGATCGCGAGCACGAATGAAGTTTCGGCCGATTGCATCAGTACGCCAAACTCGGGCGAAGGGCTATCGGGCCAATCCAGTAAGCTCGATAAAGTACGCACTGGCAACACTTCTTCACGCACCACCAGCGTGGCGCGTCCGGAGACTTGCTGGATGTCGTTCGAGTTGATCTGAATGATCTCGCGCACCATCGACAGCGGCACCGCGAAGGGCTGGTTGCCCAGCCGTACGATGAGCACCGGCAAAATGGCGAGCGTCAGCGGCAGTGTAATCGTGAACACCGACCCTTGGCCGACGACTGTTTTCACATCAATTCGGCCATTGAGTTTCAGGATGTTGGTTTTCACCACGTCCATGCCGACGCCGCGGCCGGAAACATCCGAGATTTGATCCTTGGTCGAAAATCCTGGCATGAATACGAGATGGAGGCTTTGGCGCTCATCTAAGCTATTGGCGGTTTCGACGTCGATCAGGCCTTTTTCCAATGCTTTTTTGCGCAGGACATCGGCGCGAATGCCGCGCCCGTCGTCGGTGATTTCAATGATGATGTGGTCGCCAACTTGATGCGCGGAAAGCTTGACCACGCTTTTTGCAGGTTTGCCGGCAGCGGCGCGTTCCTCGGGGCTATCCACGCCATGATCGACCGCATTACGCACCAGATGGACGAGCGGATCGTTGAGGTCTTCGATCATGGTTTTGTCGATCTCGGTTTCCTCGCCTTCGAGGACCAGCTCGACATCTTTGCCTAGGCTGCGCGCCAAGTCGCGCGCCAAGCGCGGGTATTTTTGGAACAGGCGGCCGATCGGCTGCATGCGGGTTTTCATCACCGCATTTTGAAGATCGCTTACCAGTAGATCGAGCTGGCTCACCGCCTCGTCGAGGGCCTGAAGCGTACCCGGGCCGGATTTGCCGGCAATGATGTCAGTGCGCAGGCAAGTCAGGCGGTTTTTGGTGAGCCCGATTTCGCCTGACAAGTTAAGCACTTGATCCAGGCGCGTGGTGTCGATGCGGATCGTGTTTTCTTTTGCGCTCGGCGTAGCGGTCGTGCCAGCCGATGAACGCGGCTTGTCGGCCGGTTTGGGCGCGGCGGCGTTGGCGACCACGATGGGCGCAGCAGGGGCGGCTTCTTCCGGCTTTACGCCTACTAAAGCGTGATATAGCACACGCCAGTCGGGGCCGCTTTCATTGTTTGCGTCTATCCCGGCGACTGGCGCCGACGCCATAGGCGGGGCGGCAGCGGGTACAGGCGCATGCGCTGCGATTTTGACTGGGGTTTCTCCCGCTAGCACGGCATCGAGCGCCTGTAGGATCGATTCCTCGGCTGGATCGGGCATGCGTGCTTGCGCCAGCGCGCCGAACATGTCGCGCACCACGCCGGTGGCGGCCATGATGACATCCATGATCTCCGGCGTCAGCACCATCTGTTCGTTACGCAACTTGTCGAACAGGTTCTCTGTGCGATGACACAGCTCGACCAAGGGTGTTGCATTTAAGAAACCTGCGCCGCCTTTCACGGTGTGGAAGCCGCGGAAAATGGTGTTTAACAGTTTCTTGTCATCGGGTGTTTTTTCCAACTCGACCAGTTTGTTGTCGACATCGGACAAGAGGTCACCGGCTTCGGTGAGGAAGTCTTGCAGGAGTTCTTCCATGCCTTCGAACGCGCTCATGTGCTCTTTCCCCTTAGGCTGCTAAAAGCCCAGGCTTTCAAGTAAGTCGTCAACTTGTTCTTGGCTGGTGACGATGTCGGCACGGCCTTCGGCATTGATGACCGGGCCATTGAGTAGACCGGTGTCCATTTCTGCTTTTTTCTCCGGCGAAGAGCTTTCCAGCAAGACCAAGAGCAACTGATTCTCCATCTCTTTGGCCATCTCGATAATCTTCTTAATGACTTGACCGGTGAGATCCTGAAAGTCCTGCGCCATCATGATTTCGAGCAATTGGTCATTGGTGGCTTTTGAGTGCTGCGTCACGGTGCCCAGGAAGCCGCGCGTGTCGGTGACCAGCTGTTTGAAATCATCGATCGACAGTTCGTTTTTGAGCAAGCGATCCCATTGGCCGGACAACTTGGCGGCGCCGGCATCCATCTGATCCTGTAGCGGTTTCGCTACGTCAGTCGCATTCAATACGCGCTCGGCTGCTTTTTCGGTCAGTGTCGCGATATAGGCCAAACGGTCGCGCGCGTCGGGAATGGTGTTATCCACAGCTTTTTCCAACGATTTGTCCAAGCCCAGATCGTGCAGCGTATTGTGCAATTTGCGCGTCAAGTGGCCGATCTGCGAGTAATACGGTTCGTTCATGCTAGGGTGGGGTGCGCCCTCGGCAGTGACGGCAACTTCGGGTGCAGCGGCAGCGACCGGCGGTTCGGGTGCAGCAGCCGGTGCGGGGGTGTCGTCGGTATTCGCTGCGACAATACTGTCGAACAGCGCTTCTAAATCATCGGTATCGCCTGCTAAGGTGGCACTCACGTCACGTCTCCTTATTTGCCTACGTTTTGGAAGATTTTGTTGAGCTTCTCTTCCAGCGTCGCCGCCGTGAACGGCTTGACGATGTAACCATTCGCCCCGGCTTGTGCCGCCGAAACAATGTTTTCCTTTTTAGCTTCCGCCGTGACCATGAGCACCGGCAAGTGTTTCAAGTTGGCGTCAGCACGAATTTCCTTGAGCAGGTCGATGCCGGTCATGTTGGGCATGTTCCAATCGCTCACCACGAAATCGAATTGACTGCCTCGCAGCTTGGACAGTGCAGCCACGCCATCCTCGGCCTCATCGACATTCTGAAAGCCGAGTTCCTTCAATAGATTGCGCACAATCCGGCGCATAGTGGAAAAATCGTCCACTACTAAAAACTTCATGTTTGTATCAGCCATGGACTGCTCCAATTACGCTTGTGATCAAGGTGTGCTCCATAGGTTGCTTTGACTATTCCCCATTTGACTATTCTAGGAACGGGCGCAGGGTATTCGCGAGGATAACGGGATCGAATTTGCCCACATAAGTATCGACGCCAACGCTTTGGCCCATGGCGCGGTTGGCTTCGGACGAGAGCGAGGAATGCATCACGACCGGAATCCCATTGAAGCGTTGATCCGCTTTGATGTTTTTGGCCAGCACGTAACCATCCATCTCGGGCATTTCAGCATCGGTCAGAATGACGCTGATCTGATCTTTGAGTGAAGTGCCATCGTGCTGCACGCGCGTGGCCATGTTTTGCAGTTTTTCCCAGGCTTCCAGACCGTTGGTCGCTTGCTGGTATTTCACGCCCATACCTTCGAGCACTTTGGTAATTTCTCTGCGTGCGACCGTGGAGTCGTCGGCGAAGAACACCATGTGTTCGCGCGTGGATACCACTTTTTCCAATGTCGGGATTTCTTCTACGCCGAGGGCGCGCGCTAGAATTTGTTCCACGTCCAGGATAGAAACTAATTTTCCGTCGGCGAGTTCGGTGATCGCGGTGATCAGGGCATCGTTCCCCATGAGCATGCTTTGCGGTGGCTTTACCTTGTCCCAATCGACACGGATGATGCGATCCACGTCATGCACGAGAAACCCCTGGGTATGACGTGAAAATTCGGTCACGATCATGGTGCGACCAGTATCGGTGGGCGCACCTTCCAAATTAGTAAATTTGGCGAGCGAGATCACAGGAATGATATTGCCGCGCAATGAAATCACGCCTTCCACACCGGCAGGGGTATTCGGGGTCTTGGTGATCATGGGGGTTTGCGAGACTTCGCGCACCTTGAACACGTTAATGCCGAATACTTCCCCTGTGCCGAGAGAAAATAGCAAAATTTCCATTTTGTTCGACCCCGCGAGCTTGGTGCGCGCATCAATCGAATCGAGTAAGGCTTGTTGTGAGTCCATGATCTACCGTCCTGTCTATCGCGTTATGCCGCTACGGCGACGCTGCCTTCGAGAATTCGGCTGAGTGTTTCGGATAAGCGCTGTGGCTCGAATTTGGAAACATATTCATCCACGCCCACCGAGCGCCCGAGCTGCTGGTTCGACATGCCGGAAAGTGAGGAATGCATAATCACCGGGATGCCGGTGAAGCGCGGGTCGCTTTTCACATTTTTGGTCAAGATATAGCCATCCATTTCCGGCATTTCGACATCCGTCAGGATGATTTGAATCAGGCTTGTCAGTTTTACGCCCGTTTCATCCGCCTGCGTAGCAAGTTTTTTCAATTCTTCCCATGCTTTATGACCGTTGGTGGCGGAATGGTAGTTGACGTTCATCGCTTTCAGGGTGCGCTCGATTTGCTTGCGTGCAATCGGCGAATCGTCACAGAAGAAAATCGTTCGATTTTCCATTTTGACCGGTTTGACGAGGTTGAAAATTGAATCATCGTCAGCGCCGCGGGTGGTTTCGGCGAGGATCTTTTCCACATCCATGAGCATCACCAGGCGGCCGTCGGGTAGTTCCGTGACCGCGGTGACTAAGCCCCCCACGTGCGAGGAGAACATATCCGGCGGCACGCGTACCGCGGACCAATCCAGGCGCAGGATGGTGTCCACGGCTTCCACCACGAAGCCTTGCGTATGGCCGTTGTATTCGGTGACGATCATCACTTCCGGTTTGGATTCGGTTTGAACGCCGGTGTATTTCACCAAATCGACAATGGGTACGAGCTGGCCGCGTAGGCTGACCATCCCCTCCACTGAGGGGGGGAGCTCAGGCGGGCGTGTGATCTCAGGTACCCGCATGACCTCACGTACCTTGAACACGTTGATGCCGTAAGTTTCGCGCCGTCCTGAGCGGATGTCCGTGCCCAGCGTAAAAAGCAGGATTTCCAGCTTGTTGGTGCCGGCCAGCTTGGTGCGGCCGTCGATGTTTTTCATGAGTTCTGACATGTTTATACTCCTTTAATCGCGCATCCCGCTCAGTGAATCCCGCTAGGTGAAACAATAGGTAAAACGTTAATCATCACAGTGGCCGCTTTCGCATAGCGCGCTGGCGTCGTGCTCACCGGATTGCGCCATGCGTTCCAGCTCGGCGATCACTTGCATACTGGCGCGTTCCATTTCACCAATACCCTGCAGCGCCGCTTCGTAAGCACCGGCATGAAATTGTTCAACCGCACTAACGCCGTGTGCGTGGAACGTGCGATGTGGCTGTTCAACTTGCTTGTAGCCCGCGAGTCTCGAATAGGCTGATTTGCCTTCGCCCTCGTAGTACCACTTGCCCAGGCGGCATTCGGTATGGCTTGTGAATTCATGCGCGGTTTTCCGTGACAGTCCCATGAATACGCGGTAGACCTCAAATTTGTAGACGAGATGATCGACCTTGGCGAGCTCAACGAAGCTGCGCAATGCGGAGGCTGCGATCGCACCTTCCATTTTGTGCGAGAGCCCCAATAATTCATGCAGGCTTTCGCTCGCTGCTTCGCCCTGGCGGCTGAAGGTGTCGGATTGGGTTGCTTCGCTCTCCATTTGAGTCTTGGCCGACAGGATTTCGTCCTGGATGCTCGCGACCAACGTGGAAATTTCGCTCGTTGCCTTGCTGGTGCGTTCGGCCAGCTTGCGTACCTCATCCGCTACCACGGCGAAACCACGACCTTGTTCACCCGCGCGTGCTGCTTCGATCGCGGCATTCAACGCGAGTAAATTGGTTTGATCGGCGATTTCCTTAATCAGCATCACGATGCCGCCGATCTGTCCGGCGCGCTCGTTCAGGCCTTCCACGCTGTGCGCGGTTTGCTTTGTTTTTTCCGATACGTGATGCAAGTTGGCAGCGATATCCGCCATGGCTTCGCGGCTGCTGCTCGATACACCGGCGGCTTCGACGGCGCTACTCTTTTCAGATCGCATGGTGGTGGCCAGCCCGCCCAGCGAGCGCTGCAGCTCGACAAACGATTCGCCAAACTTCTGCATGTTTTCGAAAATGCCACCATATAAAGCCTGCTTCGTCGATAAAGTATCAACCTGGCTTTGGAGCGTATCTTTCTCCGATGCAGTGGCCGCGAGTACGGAGGACAGCTGGTCCCGCTCCCGCTTCATATTATCGAACTCACCTTGCAGCGTTTCGAATTGCTTTTTCCACTTTGTACCAAACATTTCACATTCTCCTTGCGGCCCGCGTTTTAAAGATGGCGATGCTTTCTATTCAGCTTGCAGTCGGAAACGGCTAATGATGCGCTGAAGCCCATGCGAGCGATCCGTCATTTCCCGTGAAGCGGAAACCGCTTGTTCAATCGCGCGGCTGTTTTCTTGCGCCATGCGTGCGATTTCTTCGACCGTCGCCGTCAGCGATTCGCTGGCCTCGGATTGATTACGGGTCGAGTCTGCGATATTCCCGATCATGTTCACCACCTGCGCTACGCTGTGGCTGATGTCTTTCAATGCTTTGCCTGCCTCATTGGCGAGCGCCATGCCATCGCGTACATCTTCGCTGCTTTGCCGCATCGTCTCGACGGCTTGGCGGGTGTCGCTTTGAATGGCGCCGACCATGGTAGAGATCTCGGCGGTCGCGCTCGTGGTACGTTCGGCCAGCTTGCGCACTTCGTCCGCCACGACGGCAAATCCGCGGCCTTGTTCACCGGCGCGCGCCGCTTCGATTGCAGCATTCAACGCGAGCAAGTTGGTTTGGTCAGCGATATCCTTGATCACGGATAAAATTTGGCCAATCTGTATTGACCGTTGCCCCAAGTCGGAAATGGATACCGCCGATTCGTTCACTGTTTTCGCTACCTTTTCAATGCCTTGCACCGCGCTGTTGACAACCTGGTTGCCCCGGTTGGACAGCTCTCGCGCATTATTCGCTGCGCTGACTATGTCTACGGTCGTAGCCGCGATTTCTTTAAAAGCGGCGTTGAGTTGCTCGACCGAGTTGGCGGCGGCGGCGGCTTGCTCCGATTGCAAGCGTGAGCCCTGCGCCACTTGGCTGGCGGCGGCGGATAGGCCGTCGGCGGTTTGGTTGACTTGGTCGCTGGAGGCGTTGACCTCGCTAATCAAGTGTGAAAATTGCGCGGCCATTTGATTGAAGCTCGAACCGACCCGGCATAGTTCATCTTTGCCCTTGACCGGCACATGCGTGGTGAGGTCGCCGTCTGCGAGACTGGCCGATGCCTTGACCAGCGCGGCCACACCTTGGTTGATTGAACGGGCGATCAACGTACCCATAACCAAGGCCATCACAGCGCCAATGAGAATGGCGGCGATCGAGCCGATCCGGATGGCTTGAGCTTGCTTCCCGGTTTGCTCAAATTGGGTTTTCGCCAGATCACTTTGGCGCTTAATGACGGCGTCGATCGCATCGGAAACTTTGGCGAATGCCGGATCCGCTACCTCTTTGCGCAGTTTATCCGCAGCCTCAAACTTATCCGCTTGCATCAGGTCGATCATGGGCACCACGCCATTTCGACCGAAGTGAAGCCGTGCTTCAACAAACTCGTCCATCAGTTTCTTTTCTACAGGGCCCAATTTCCGCTTGTTATAGTCTTCAAGCAGCTGCGCAACTTTGAAAATATTGCTGTTGACCTTGTCAGCATAGGCCATGACCTCAAACGAGTCCCCGGACTGACGCGCGACCAGCAGATTGATACGGATTTGATTCTGATAATTACGCACGTTGTTCAAAATATCGATCGACAGCAAGCGGTCTTTATAGATAGATTCGGCGGCCTGCTGCGCACTGTAGGTACCCCATAGACCCGCCACACCAATCGCAATCATCAACAGCGTGGAAAGGGCCACCGCTGCAGTGAGCTTGGTGCGTATGGTCATGTTGGCAAGATAGCGCATTGTGTTTCCATTCTTTCCGTATCAGGATTGTTCTGTTATCGGCAACAGGGTAGACAAACTTTAATAATTTGCACGTTACGGTCGAATCGCTAACGATTTGTTTTTTTTAATAAAACACCTTGGGCCCTGTTCTGCTTAGTGTTCTGCTTAGTAGTAGATGCGTGGTGGCAAAAAGCGGATTGACGGAAGGCGGGTAGCGGAAGA
>JADMJT010000112.1:0-38131 GCA_018781585.1 Burkholderiales bacterium | reverse complement strand
AGTAGTAGATGCGTGGTGGCAAAAAGCGGATTGACGGAAGGCGGGTAGCGGAAGAAAAGGCCATTCCATGGCCAAACATCGCAACGCAGCGAAACTGCCATGCTTCCTAAAGTGCCCACACTGCGCGCCCAAATAAGCCCGGCAGGCTCCTTGCGTGCTGGCTATAATCGGGCAACTTAATTCAACCAAGGCCAAGCGCTTGTCGGACTCCAAGACGCCGATCGATCCTCGCGAACTCGAGCAGGCTTTCTCGCTCTTCAATTTGGCTTCCGAGCAACTGGCCGCCACGTATGCCGGCCTGCAAAATCAAGTAGCGAGCTTGACGCAGCAACTCGCCATCGCCAATGGCGAGCTGAAACGCCAATTCCTGGAAAAAGAAGCCTTGTCGCAGCGACTTACGGCTTTGCATTCGGCGCTGCCGGCGGGGGTGGTGGTGCTGGACGAATCCGATCATGTGATTGAGGCCAACCCGGCGGCGGAAGCCATGCTCGGACACGCCTTGGACGGTCGCGCGTGGCCGGTGGTGCAAGCCTGCGCGTTGCGCCCCAGCAATAACTCGGAGGAGTGGATTACGACGGGCCATGCCGAGCCGCGACGCTTGGCGCTATCCACCAGCGCTTTGCCGGGTACCAGTGGCCAAATTTTGCTGTTTCACGACATAACAGAAGCGCATGCCCTGCAATTGGAGTTGGCGCGGCATCAACGGCTGTCGGCGATGGGTGAGGTAGCGGCTCGGCTCGCCCACCAATTGCGCACCCCGCTGGCGACCGCGCTGCTCTATGCCTCGCAGCTTTCCCAGTCACATCTGCCCGAGGCCGAACGCAAGCGCTTTGCCGAAAAAGTAGTGGCGCGGCTGACCTATTTAGAGCATCTGATCCAAGACATGCTGCTGTATGTGCGCGGCGAGGCCGGCGGACGCGAACCGATCAAGGTGGCCGATTTACTGGCAGATCTGCGCCAAGTGATGGAGCCGCAAATGCTGGAGCGCGGCTTGGTGTTTCAAGTGGGGCATGGGGCGGGCGAGGCGCATATATCAGGCAGCCGCGAGGCGCTCACCGGTGCGCTGGTGAATCTGCTGGAAAATGCCATGCAGTGGAGCCCAGCAAGCGGCCACGTCAGCCTAGCGAGCGAAGTAGTCGGGGAAGAGGTATGGTTGCGCGTGAGTGACAGCGGGCCGGGCATCGAGTCGGCGATGCTGGAGCGCATGTTCGATCCTTTTTTTACAACGCGTTCGGACGGCACCGGGCTCGGCTTGGCGATCGTGCGCGGCGTGGCGCAAGCGCACGGTGGCGAAATCATTGTTCAATCCACGCCGGGGAGCGGCGCCGAGTTTGCGCTGCGTCTGCCGACGGCGAAAATAGAGTAAGCTTTGCGTCCATGAATCAACTCCCAATCCTCATTGTTGAAGACGATCAAGATTTACGCGAGGCCTTAAGCGATACGCTGAAGTTGGCCGGTTATCACGTAATCAGCGCGCAAGACGGCGAGGCCGCCTTGGCCTTGATGGCGCAGCAAGCCGTGGGCTTGGTGGTATCTGATGTGATGATGCAGCCCATGGATGGGCACACCCTGCTCAAGCGCATCAAAGCAGTCTATCCTCATGTGCCGGTACTTTTGATGACGGCGTACGGCATGATTGAAAAGGCGGTGGAAGCGATGCGTGACGGCGCGTGCGACTACCTGACCAAACCGTTCGATGCCAACAAATTGCTGGCCCAAGTCGCGCGCTATATGCTGACGACCCATTACGACGCCACGGGCGATGTGATTGCGCAGGACGCTATATCGCGTGAGCTTCTGTCGCTTGCGCAGCGCGTCGCGGCTTCTAGTACCACGGTGATGATCAGCGGAGAATCGGGCAGCGGCAAAGAAGTCATGGCGCGCTTCCTGCACCGCCACTCACCGCGCGCCGACCTGGCCTTCGTCGCCATCAATTGCGCGGCGATTCCCGACAATTTGCTCGAATCGACCTTATTCGGCTACGAAAAAGGCGCCTTCACGGGTGCACAGTCGGCGCAGGCGGGCAAGTTTGAACAAGCCAACGGCGGCACCATTCTATTGGACGAGATTTCAGAAATGCCCTTGGCGCTGCAAGCCAAGCTGTTGCGGGTGCTGCAAGAACGTGAAGTTGAACGGGTAGGGGGTAAGAAACCGATTGCGCTCGACGTACGGGTCATCGCCACCTCCAACCGGGACATGGAAAAGGCGGTCGCGGAAGGGCATTTTCGTGAGGATTTGTATTACCGGTTGAATGTATTTCCCTTGCGCATCGCGCCGTTACGGGAACGGGTGCAAGATATTGTGCCGCTGGCGCGGCACCTGATCGGACGCCTAGGTACTGCCACCGGACGATACGGGCTTTCCCTTTCAAAACAAGCGGAAGAGCGATTGACGCGCTATACTTGGCCGGGTAACATCCGCGAATTAGAGAATGTGATTCAGCGCGCGATGATTTTAGCAATCGGCAACGTGATTGAGGTCGATCACCTGCATTTGCCGGAAGCGGCAAAAATTGCCGCCCCGACGGTGCAAGCGGTTGCCGATACCAGCCGCCCACATGACATGAAGTCGTTGGAGCGGACGCATATTTTAGACACGTTGGCAGCGGTAAAGGGTTCGCGTAAACAGGCCGCCGAGCAGCTTGGCATGAGCGAACGAACCTTGCGCTACAAGCTACAACGCTTACGTGAAGAAGGCATCGATCCGGATGCCGGGCGCTAGTTGCTTGGAGTGGGTACGCTTCTTGCATTTGTTTTTGGCTGAGGGCCAATTATGGATACCAAAGGCATTGATCAGCTTCTAAGCCAGTTGCAGGCTGCTTCCACGCAGGCGGCGGGGAATCCTGTTGCCCCAGCCACGGGTGGGCCGGGCGATTTCGCCGCGTTGTTGCAATCCTCGCTGGATCAGGTGAGCAATGCCCAGACGGAAGCGAAGAAGTTGGCCCAAGCCCTGGAGCTAGGCGCGCCTAACGTGAATGTCGAGGACGTAATCATTTCGCTGCAAAAAGCGGATGTGTCGTTCCAAACCATGGTGCAGGTTCGTAACAAGCTGGTAGAAGCCTATCAGCAGATTATGAGCATGCCGGTTTAAGTATTTCGAGTGCGGACTTGTCGGTGATTCAGCTGGCGGGATAAGTGCTCAACACGTGAAGGGCCCTTATGGCGGTAGCAACGCAGCCTTCAATGGTTGCGCAATTACAGAATTTTGGACAGCTCACCAATAGTCAAAAAATCGGCTTAATCATAGCCGTTGCCGCCATCGTCGCCCTATTTTTTGGCGGCTACCTCTGGTACCAAACCCCCACCTATCAAATCCTCTATACCAATCTGTCGGATAAAGACGGCGGTGCGGTGATCAATTCCTTGGGCACGATGAATGTGCCGTTTAAGACTGAAGGCACGAGTGTGATCAAAGTGCCTATGGACAAGGTGTATGAAGTGCGGCTGAAACTTGCCGCACAGGGTATCCCCAAGGGCAACGTCGGCTTCGATTTGCTGGATAACCAAAAGCTCGGCGTAAGTCAGTTTGTGGAGCAGGTGAATTACCAGCGCGCTTTGGAAGGTGAATTGACCCGCACCATCGAAGCGGTGTCTGCCGTACAGGGTGCGCGTGTGCACTTGGCCATTCCGCGCCCCTCGGTGTTTCTGCGCGATCAACAAAAGCCTTCCGCCTCGGTGTTCCTTAATTTAGGTGGTGGCAAGCGGCTTGATCCGGCGCAGGTAAGCGGCATCGTGCATCTCGTCTCATCCAGTGTGCCCGATCTGCCGACGCAAAATATTACCGTGGTTGATCAAAACGGAAATTTGCTGGTGGCGTCCGATGTGAGTGGCGGTAAGGTGGGGTTGGATCCGACGCAGATTGAATACTTACATCAAATCGAAGCCAGCTTCGTCAAGCGCATCGAGACCATTATCGCGCCGCTCGTAGGAGCGAATAATGTGCGCGCTCAAGTCACGGCTGACTTGGATTTTGCACAGACCGAGCAAACCGCAGAGACATATAAACCCAATCCTGTACCCCTCGAGGCGGCCATTCGCAGCCAACAAATCAACGATAGCGGAAGCGGTGCAGGTGTAGCTGCAAGCGGTGTGCCGGGCGCCTTGTCGAATCAGCCGCCGGGCGCAGCGTCCGCGCCAATTACCGCGCCGGGTGGAGCGGTCGGGGCACCAGGAAGCCCGCCGGGCGTAACCGCTGGCGGTGGCAGCCGGGAATCCACAGTGAATTACGAACTCGACAAGACGATCAAGCATACCAAGCTGCCAGTGGGTGCAGTCAAACGTTTGTCGGCGGCAGTCGTGGTGAATTATAAAAAGGGTGCTGACAAAGACGGCAAGGTGAGCGTCACCCCGCTCACCACGGCCGAGTTGACGCAGGTCAATAATTTAGTCAAAGAGGCGATGGGTTTCGACCCCAAGCGCGGCGATAGTCTCAATGTGGTGAACGCTGCATTCAATTTGCCCGAACCTACGATACTCGAAGAGCCTGCCTTCTACGAGAGTCCGCGTTTGCAAGCCGCAGGCATGGGCGTGGGTAAATTCCTGGTGATCGCCGCGCTGATTTGGTTCCTGGTGTTCAAGATACTGATGCCGATTCTGCGTCAACTGGCCATCCCGCCGCCGCCAGCACCGATGCCGGAAATGCCGGCGGCGGGTGCGGCGCCAACGCGCGCGACCATGGAGTATCAGGATAATTTACAAGCCGCGCGGCAAATGGCGCAGCAAGATCCCAAAGTCGTGGCAAACGTGGTGAAGGAGTGGGTCGGTGGCGAATGATAGCGGCATCGAGCGCAGCGCGATTCTGCTCATGTCATTGGGCGAGGAAGGCGCGGCTGAAGTGTTCAAATTTCTCGGCCCGAAGGAAGTGCAGAAACTCGGCACGGCGATGGCTGCGCTGCAGAATGTGTCACGGAGCAAAGTGGATGCGGTGCTTACCGATTTTCGTCAGGAAGCGGAAAGCCAGACGGGGCTCGGCGGCGATTCATCGGAGTACATCAAGAGCGTACTCACCAAGGCATTGGGCTCTGACCGTGCCGCGAATCTGATCGAGCGTATTTTGCACGGCGGTGACACCGCCGGCATCGAAAGCTTGAAATGGATGGATGCTGCGGCGGTAGCGGAGTTGATCAAAAACGAGCACCCGCAGATCATTGCGACGATTTTGGTGCATTTGGATCGGGATCAAGCGAGCGAAGTGCTGGGTTTTTTTGTGGAACGGTTGCGCAATGACGTGATCTTGCGTATCGCCACGCTGGATGGCATTCAACCCACGGCGCTCAAGGATTTGAACGAAGTGTTGACCAAGCTGCTGACCGGTAGCAGCAATACCATCAAAAAGGCCGCGATGGGCGGCACCCGCGTGGCGGCGGAGATTCTTAACTTCATGCCGGCGGTGCTGGAGACCTCGGTGATCGCCACGGTGCGCGATTTCGATCCGGAAATCGCGCAGAAGATTCAAGACGAAATGTTCACCTTCGATAATGTGAACGATCTTGACGATCGCGCGATTCAGTTGCTGTTGCGCGAAGTGCAGTCGGAAAGTCTGATCGTTGCGCTCAAAGGTACGACCGAGGAATTGCGCGAGAAAATCTTCAAGAACATGTCCACGCGCGCGGCGGAGATGCTGCGTGAGGATTTGGAGGCAAAAGGGCCCGTGCGCGTTTCCGAAGTGGAAGCGGAGCAAAAGGAAATCCTCAAGATCGTGCGCCGCCTGGCGGACGAAGGCCAAATCGCACTGGGTGGCAGGGGCGAAGAAGCCTTCGTTTAATCGGCTACTCTCCCCTCAGCGCGCATGTCTTCCAAATCCATCCCCAAGGAGCAACTCTCCGCTTACCAGCGTTGGGAATTGAGCGCCTTCGACCAACCGAGTGACGGCGTTAAGCTACCTACCGCTGACGAAATTCAACGTATTCAGCAGCAAGCGTACCAAGAAGGTTTTGCGGCGGGCATGAAGGATGGTCGCGCCGAAGGCCATACAATTTCGCAGCAGATGCAAACGCTCATGGCGGAATTGAATCAGTCCATGCAGCAATTCGAAATCACCATGGCGCAGGAGATCATGAATCTTGCCTTGGATATCGCGCGTCAGATGGTGCGTTCGGCCTTGGCGGTCAATCCTGAGTTGGTGTTGGCCGTAGTGCGCGAGGCAATCGAATCGCTGCCCCAAGTCAATCAAAATCCTGTGTTGATCTTGCATCCAGAAGACGCGCTGCTGGTCCGCAGTATGCTAGCGCATGAGTACCAAGAAAGCGTATGGCGGGTGGTGGACGATCCGCAGATGGAACGGGGCGGATGTCGTGTAGAAACGGGTACCACCGAAATCGATGCCAATATGGAGAGCCGTTGGCAGCGTATCGTCACGGCATTGGGTTCCGATGCTCCCTGGCGAAAATAAGCAGGACGTTCATCTCGAGCACTGGCGCAATTTTGTGAGCGATTGCCAGGAGGTGGTGGGTGCAGTTAAGCCGTGGATTTCCACTGGCCGGCTCACCCGAGTAGCCGGCTTGGTGATGGAGGCGGTCGGTCTCAAGCTTGCAGTGGGATCGGGTTGTATTGTGGAATTGCCGGGTGGGCTGTCGGTTGATGCGGAGGTCGTCGGCTTCTCCGGTGACCGGCTTTTTCTCATGCCCTCTACCGATGTCTATGGCCTAACGCCTGGCGCGCGCGTGGTCCCGATTGAATCGGTCGAACTCGCCACGCCCAAGCCGCGTGCCACTATGACGCGTAAGCGCCGCGCGGAAGATCGTGCACGGCAAGTGGTCGTGGGCCCAGAACTCCTGGGACGGGTGGTGGATGGCGCCGGCCGTCCGCTGGATCGCTTGGGCCCGATACTGTCCGATAACCGTGTGCCGCTGCAAAGCCGTCCCTTTAATCCGCTGGCGCGCGTGCCGATTCGCGATGTGCTGGATGTGGGCGTACGCGCCATTAATTCCTTGTTTACCGTGGGGCGCGGCCAGCGCATGGGCTTGTTCGCCGGCAGCGGCGTGGGCAAGAGCATTCTGCTGGGCATGATGGCGCGTTATACCAGCGCCGATGTCATCGTGGTCGGGCTGATCGGCGAGCGTGGACGCGAGGTGAAGGAGTTCATTGAGAATATCCTGGGCCAAGAAGGGTTGGCGCGCTCGGTGGTGGTGGCGGCTCCCGCCGACACGCCGCCTTTGCTGCGCTTGCACGGCGCGTCGTATGCGACTGCGATTGCAGAATATTTTCGAGACCAGGGAAAACATGTGCTGCTCATCATGGATTCGCTCACGCGCTATGCCATGGCGCAGCGCGAAGTGGCGCTCGCCATCGGCGAACCGCCTGCGACGAAAGGCTATCCGCCCTCCGTATTCGCCAAACTGCCGCAATTAGTGGAACGCGCCGGCAATGGGCGCGAAGGCACGGGTTCGATCACGGCTTTTTATACCGTGTTGACCGAAGGTGACGATCAGCAAGATCCCATCGCCGATTCGGCACGCGCGATTCTCGACGGCCATATCGTGCTCTCGCGCTCACTTTCCGATCAAGGCCACTACCCGGCGATCGATGTCGAAATGTCGATTAGCCGCGCCATTACCGAAATCGTTTCACCCCAGCAATTGGAGTGGGTACGCCGCTTCAGATATCTCTATTCGCGCTACCAACGCAGCCGCGACCTGATCAGCGTCGGTGCTTATGTGCGTGGCTCCGATCCCGCATTGGATGAGGCGATCGCGCTCTATCCGCGCCTGGAAGCTTTCTTGCAGCAGAATATGCGCGAGCGTGCCGGTTATGGCGATAGCTGCTTCCAACTCGAACACCTCATCAAGCATTAGCGGACTGAACCATGCCGCGCCAGTTCTCACTTCAGCCCCTGCATGACCTAGCGAATAACCGGGTGGACACGGCGACCCGGCAATTGGCCGCACTCAAGCAGCAGTGGCAGTTGCAGGAGGATAAACTCAAGCAGTTGTACGCCTATCAAGCGGAATATCGCCAGCGCTTGCATAACACGCTAACGCATGGTGTGGACATGACGCGTATGCGCGACTTTCAAGTGTTTCTGCACAAATTGGATATTGCCATTCGACAGCAGCTGGTCGAAATCGAACACGCGAGGATGCGCTGGGAAAGTGGCCAGCGCACCTGGATGGAGGAGCGGCGCAAGCTCAAAACCTACGACGTCCTCAAAACCCGGCATCAGCGTAAGGAAGTGGAACGCGAAGGCCGGATCGAGCAGCGCGAGCAAGATGAACATGCGCGCAAGAGTCATGCGCTCAAAAAAACCATGGAGGAGTAGCGAATCTTCAGACCTTGGGCCGTTCGCGATTCTGGCATGGCAATTGCTCTATTCCCTAAGCCGGCATCAGGCTGGCATTGATTGAGGGGATACGTATGGAGCAACTGCCGATTTCAAACCATATCGTGGTGGCCAGCCACAGCGGCGGGAAATTACCGGTAACGAATGCAAATGCCTTGCCAACAGGCGGGGCGGAAAGCAATTTCGCCGATCTATTGGCGGCGCAAATCAGCGCGCCGAACCTGAATGCAGAGGCGCCGGGCGCCGCAGAGGGCATGCCCCTAGCACTTCCGGCAGAAGCGCCAGCAATCGAAATAAGTCCCGCAAAAGCCGACGAGCAAGCTACGCAACAGTTGGCAGAGTTTCTATCCGCATTGCCTCTGCCGCAATTGCCTGGAGCCTATCCAGCGGACAAAGCGGTGGTAGCGGGGGAAAAGGGCAAGTCTGACGACCGCTTATCCTTAGCAGCGAGCATGCTCCCAGATTTGATATCGACAACGAACGTGCAGACAGCGCTGGTTGCGGAGATCAAACCGGCAGCATTGCTGAGCGCAGCGGCAAAAACGGGGGAAGAGTCGGCAATAATTGCCGCTACAGACAAAGCCTTGCCGAAACATGTCTTGGGTTTTGAGGTGGCGGAAGCAAAACAAATACCGCTCATGCCCACGCAAATGCCGACGTCGGCGCGGGCAGAATCGGCGCCGGTCAATGTACCCACACCCACCACACCTGTGCCCTTGGCCGTGGATATCAAAGTGGGCACCCCCGGCTGGGATACGGCCTTTTCGCAACGCGTGGCATGGGCTGCGACGAACCAGCACCAAGTTGCCGAGTTACGTTTAAATCCCCCTAACCTAGGCCCGGTTGAAATCCGGATCACGGTATCGAATGATCAAGCGACGGCGATGTTCGTGTCGGCCCATGCGTCGGTGCGTGATTCGATCGAGGCGGCGCTGCCCAAGTTGCGTGAGATGCTGGGAGAAAGCGGGCTCACGCTGGGTAACGTCAATGTCTCTTCGCAATCTTTCCAGCAGCAACAACAAGCAGGAGAAGGGCAAGAAAAATCCAACGCGAAGCATGGGGGCGTTGTCCCCGAGCTTGCGCTTGGCGCGGTATTGCCAGAGCGCAGCCTTTCCGCCATGACAGCAGGACGGAATGGTTTGGTGGATATTTTTGCTTAAATTTAGATAGCGCGGTTCGTTCGCCGCGCACTAGGATCTAGAATGGAAACCCAGCCATTCTCCGATCGATATCGTGCCTGCTACCAGTGCCAACATCGCTTGCAAGGCGTTCTTCGCGCCCCTACCTTTTTAAGGTACGTTTTTCCTGCTGTGGCAGGGAAAGGGATGTGACATAAGCTTTCTTTTTGTGTTTGCTGAAACATCCCCCTCACAGCTGACAAACCGGTATAAAACTCTTTCCAAACTACTTGATTTTAAATCCTTTGCGGGTTATAAATCAGCCGATAGCGCCTGCAGTGGCGCTTATTTTGTGATGGGGATGGCGGATGGCAGAGAAAAAGCAAGCTGAAGCTGAGGCTGAGGCGCCGGAAGGTGAAGCGGAAGCAAAGCCTAAGAAAAAAAGCAAACTGCTCATCATAATCATCGCCCTATTGCTGCTAGGAGGCGGTGGCGGGGGGGCGGCCTGGTGGTTTCTGAAAGGTAAAAAACCGCATGATCCGAAGACGGCTGCTCAAAAGCAGGACGAACCGGAAAAACCGCCAATCTTTATTCGCATCGATACTTTTACCGTCAATCTAAAAAAGATCAATGCAGAGGACCATTTCCTCCAAGTCGAGATGCAATTCAAAGTCGTGGATCCGAAAGCGGATGCAGCCGTGAAACTGCGCATGCCGGAGATTCGAAATGCCCTGCTGCTACTGCTCTCGAACAAGACGCAGGAGGAGTTGTTGACCGTGGAGGGGAAGCAAAAACTCTCCTCGGACATCGTTACACAATCCAATCAAATCATCCGTGCCAAGGAACCCGCTAAAGATGGTGTGGTTGGCGTCTATTTCACCTCCTTCGTGATCCAATAGAAAGCCATGTCCGACGAAATTCTTTCCCAAGACGAAGTCGATGCGCTATTAAAAGGCGTCTTGGGCGAGGCCGAGGATGAAGGGCCGCAACAAGATGAAGCCGGTGTTCGTACTTACGATATCGGCAAGCAGGAGCGCATCGTGCGTGGGCGCATGCCTACGCTCGAGATCATCAATGAGCGCTTTGCGCGCATGTTCCGTATCGGACTCTTCAATTTCATGCGCCGCAGCGCGGAAATTTCTGTTAGCCCGGTTAAAGTCCTGAAATACAGTGAGTTTGTGCGCAATTTGGTGGTCCCAACCAATTTGAATCTGGTGCGCTTCAAACCGCTGCGCGGCACGGCGCTGTTTATTTTCGATCCTAATCTTGTCTTTCTCGTGGTGGATAACTTGTTTGGCGGTGACGGACGGTTTCACATGCGGGTGGAAGGGCGCGATTTCACGCCGACCGAACAGCGCGTGATTCAGCGCATGCTGGATGTGGCCTTGGAAGAATATAAAAAATCCTGGGATCCGGTACATCCGATCGAATTCGAGTATGTGCGCTCAGAGATGAACCCCCAATTCGCTAACGTGGCCACCCCGAGCGAGGTAGTGGTGGTCACCACCTTCAATGTCGAGCTGGGTGAGGGCGGTGGCGATTTCCACGTATGTATGCCCTATGCTATGATCGAACCGATCCGCGACTTGCTCACCAGCAGCATGCAGGGCGAGCGACTGGAAGTGGACGATCGCTGGCTGCGGCTCATGGCGCAGCAAGTGCAAGACGCCCAAGTTGATCTGGTGACCAGCCTGGGTGAAACGACATTGACCTTGCGCGAGGTGATGGAGATGAAAATTGGCGACATCATCCCGCTCAACATCCCCGACACCCTGACCGCCGAAGTCAGCGGCGTGCCGGTGCTGGAATGTAATTATGGCGAGATGAATGGCCAATACGCGGTCAAGGTGAAGCGGTTCCTCAATACGGCGGAAACTTAGCCCCAACGAGCGGGAGGCGAGCATGGCGGAAGAAAAGGATCAGATATCCGCGGATGACTGGGCGGCCGCAATGACCGAACAGGATACCGCCGCCGCTAGCCCCGACGCTGGCGGCGCCGCTGATGATTGGGGCGCAGCGCTCGCGGAACAAGCTGCGCAACCCGCACAACCTGCACAAATGCCGGTATTTGATGCCACCGGCGCACCCACTGGCCAGCCGGCTGCAAATAATCTGGATATGATTCTTGATATCCCGGTGAGTCTCACCGTGGAATTAGGGCGTACCAAAATTGCCATCCGAAGTCTCTTGCAGCTTGCCCAGGGTTCGGTTGTGGAGCTTGATGGTTTGGCGGGTGAGCCGATGAGCGTACTGGTCAACGGCACGCTGGTGGCGCAAGGCGAAGTCGTGGTGGTGAATGATAAATTCGGCATTCGCCTCACTGATATCATCACGCCGTCGGAGCGTGTCCGCAAACTGCAACGATGAGCGCTGTGTATAACGCGAAACTCGCGAAGCGAGCCTGCGTCCCTCTCGTCCGCTTGCGGGAGAGAGTGAGGAGAGAGGGAAACGGTCATAGCGAGTTCCATTGTTCGAAGGGGCGCTCGCTATGAATGTTCGGTTCACGTTCGGCCTCATTCTGCTTTTCCCGCCTTTTGCATATGCAGTCGATGCGCTGCCGGGCACTCCTTCTTTTGGCGGTTTATTCCAAGTTTTCATCGCGCTCGTTATCGTGCTCGCTGCGATTGCGGGCAGTGCTTGGCTGATGCGTCGTTTCGGCCCAACGCAGATGGGGCCCGGCGGTGCGATGCGCGTAATAGGCGGGGTCATGATTGGGCCACGCGAGCGCTTGGTGTTGGTGGAAGTGAACGATACCTGGCTGATCATCGGAGTCGCCCCAGGCCATGTATCACCGGTTCATAGCATGCCGCGACCGCCCAATGCGGAACAGACCACGCAGGCGATGCTCAACCAGCCCGCCTTCGGTGAATGGCTGAAAGAAGCTTGGCGCAAGCGGGGTGGTGCATGAAGTATCGAGCGCGGGCATGGCTGTGCGTGATGTTATGTTTCGCGCCCATGATCGCGTGGGCGCAAGTGGGCTTACCGGCGCTCTCCAGCGCGCCTGGACCGGGCGGGTCGACCACCTACACGCTCAGTATTCAGACGCTGATCCTCATCACCGCATTGGGGTTCATTCCGTCCATGTTGCTCATGATGACTTCATTCATGCGCATCATCATCGTGCTTTCTTTGCTGCGCCAAGCGCTGGGTACGGTGCAATCGCCCCCGAATCAAGTGCTGATTGGGATCGCTTTGTTCCTGACTTTTTTTATCATGTCGCCAACGCTGGATAAAATTTATCAAGATGCTTATCTGCCTTTGATGGCGGACAAGATCAACTTTAACGAAGCATTGAATAAAGGCAGTGAGCCGCTCAAACAGTTCATGCTGAAGCAAACACGACAAGAAGACTTAGCGTTGTTCGTGAAGTTGGCGAATCACCCGCCCTTACCCGGGCCGGAAGCGGTGCCGATGAAAATCCTGATCCCGTCTTACGTGACAAGCGAACTCAAAACGGCTTTTCAAATTGGCTTCTTGGTATTCATTCCCTTCCTGATTATCGACATGGTGGTGGCGAGCGTACTGATGTCGATGGGGATGATGATGCTATCCCCGGTATTGATTTCATTACCCTTCAAATTGATGCTATTCGTGCTGGTAGATGGCTGGAATCTGCTACTGGCTTCCCTAGTGCGCAGTTTTGGCGTGTAAATCATGACCCCAGAAACCATGGTGACGATTGGGCAGCAAGCGCTGCAAATGACGATTCTAGTGGCGTCCCCGCTGATGTTGGCGGCGCTCGTGACCGGCTTACTAGTAAGTATTTTTCAAGCAGCGACCTCCATAAATGAAATGACGCTGACTTTCATTCCCAAGCTGATCGTCATGTTCATCGTACTGATTCTCGCCGGGCCATGGATGATCGACACCCTGACCAGTTACATGCGAGAACTTTTCTCCAGCATCCCCCAACTTATTCGCTAAGTTTCGCCCGATGATCAGTATTACTTCCAGCCAATTGGACGCCTGGTTTGCCCTATTCATCTGGCCGTTCCTGCGCATTCTTGGGCTGATGCTGTCTGAGCCGCTGTTGGGTCATCGCGCGTTGCCACGCCGAATCAAGATGGGCTTGGCGCTGATCCTGACATTCACGATTGCGCCGCTCTTGGAGGCGCCGCCTTCGGTCAGCTTCACTTCAGCGCAAGGCATCATCATGGCGGTACAACAATTATTCATCGGCTTCGCGCTTGGATTTTCCATACGTGTCGTCTTGAGCAGTATCGAGATGTCTGGGCATGTGACTGGGCTGACAATGGGTCTGGGTTTCGCCGTGTTTTTCGATCCGCAAAATTCCGCACAGTCGCCGGTGTTGGCGCAGTTCATCGGTATTTTCGCGATGCTGGTTTTTTTGGCCATGAATGGGCACTTGATGGTGATTTCCGCACTGGTACAGAGTTTTCAAATTGTGCCGATTTCGACTGAACCACTGCACCTGAGTGGTTTCAAGGCATTCGCCGAGTTGGGCGGGCAAATATTTATGGTGGGGCTGATGCTGTCGTTGCCCATGCTGGCTGCGTTGCTTATTGCCAATATCGCCATGGGCATTTTGTCGCGCGCTGCACCCCAGTTGAATCTATTTGCGGTTGGTTTCCCCTTGACGCTGAGCGCCGGGTTTGTCGTGCTGTTGATGGCGCTGCCCTATTTGCTGCCGCCGATTACCCGTTTACTGGAAGAAGGCGTAATGCATGGCTTGAAGCTGATTGGTTTGTTTCGGGCTGCCGGCTAGATCATTATTTCGGCGGCGGTGTGATATCGCCCATGTGAAAGCCAAAACCGCCACTTTGGCGATCGGCGAAATAAGCCTTGAGCGTGGCTTCGATGGTGCGAAACGCAAGGGCTTCCCACGGAATATCCTGCTCCCGAAATAAGGCGACCTCTAAACTTTCCGGACCAGGGCCAAAATCGAGGTTAAGCAATTTCGCGCGGAACATCAAATACACTTGATTGATGTGCGGTAAATTGTAGAGTGAATAAAGCGACTGGATTTCTACTTGCGCATAAGCTTCTTCCCACGTTTCGCGCGCGGCGCCTTGCGCCGTGGTTTCGCTGTTTTCCATAAACCCGGCGGGAAGCGTCCATAAGCCATGTTTGGGTTCGATGGCGCGGCGACAAAGCAGGATTTTATCTTCCCATTCCGGAATCGTGCCCACCACCATTTTAGGATTTTGATAGTGGATGGTGCTGCAAGCCGGGCATATATAGCGCGGCAAATGATCACCGGGGGGGACCCTGAGCGCCACTGGCCCACCGCAATGGCTACAAAAATTCATAGAGTGAAAATCGGAAGAGATCCCCGCAAGGTATCAAAATTTCTCCCTGCATGATAGTGCTGATCGCGTGCGAATCCGTTTAAAATCGACACTTCGCGCGCCACGCAGCGCATTCTCCCAACCTTTGTAGGGCTTTGGGCGTGGTCAAAATCACATTGGACTAATGCATGCGACCGACTCATATCGCCGCGATTCTCGAACGCGAATTCAATAGCACTTTAACTGGCCAACACACCCCCGTGATGCTGTGGGGGCCACCTGGCGTCGGGAAATCGCAGATCATCGCGCAAATTGCCGACCTGCACCGCGTGCCGCTGATCGATATTCGCTTGTCGCAAATGGAGCCGACCGATCTGCGCGGCATCCCCTTCCGCTTGAATGATCGGGTGGAATGGGCGATTCCCTCCATGTTGCCCGATGCACAGCGCCATGGCCCGACCGGTATATTATTTTTGGACGAGATCACCTCCGCCGCGCCCACGGTCTCGACTGCCGCATATCAATTGATATTGGATCGGCGATTGGGTGAGTATTTCATCCCGGATGGTTGGGCGATATTCGCAGCCGGGAATCGCCAAGGCGATCGCGGCGTGACCTATAGCATGCCTGCGCCACTGGCTAACCGCTTCACGCACTATGAAGTGGAAGCGCAGTTGGATGATTGGGTGGCTTGGGCGCATGGCCGTGGTATCGACGAACGTATTATCGGTTTTCTGCGTTTTCGCCCGGACTTGCTCTTCAATTTCGATCCGGCACATAACCCGATTGCGTTCCCTTCACCCCGCTCGTGGGAATTCGCGCACCGTGCGCTGAAAAAGTTTATTGAAATGCCGGTATTGCTGCGTGATGCGCTGCAAGCCTGCGTCGGCCCCGCTGCCGGCATCGAGGTCAAGGCCTTCGTTGATAGCATGGATCAACTACCCGATATCGACGGCATCGTGCAGGGTAAGGAGTCGCATGTGCCACCTGGCATCGATTTGCAGTATGGGGTGGCAGCGGCCTTGGTGCGCCGCGCGGTACTGGCAAAAGACTCGCCGGAGGGAAACCGGGTCTTGGGCAATATCCTGCAATACGCACGGCGTTTTCCGCAGCGTGAGATGGGCGTGATGTTGGTGACGGACTTGCATCGCTCGGTCGGTAAACCACTGTTTGCCGTGCCGGAGTTCGCCGAATGGGCTAACTCCGTCACCGATTTGATGCTTTACGAATTGTGATATGGCGGCAACACCTTCCCTTCAGATGGAACCCGATTTGACTCAAATCGAGACCAAGCTTGCCGCTGCGCGCACGCGCTTGATTCTGGAAAAACCGTTTCTGGGTACGCTGGTCATGCATCTTGAGCTCAAGGCGGTGCAGGATGACCGCTTGCGCACCACCGGTACCGACGCGCGTTACTTCTACTACAATCCGAAATTCATCCAACATCTCAACCTGGCGCAAACGCAGTTTATGTTGTCGCACGATGCGATGCATTGCGCGCTGGCGCATTTCGCGCGGCGTCAACATCGTGAACTCAAGCGCTGGGATATCGCATGCGACCATGCAGTGAACCTGCTGCTGTGGGATGAGGGGCTTAAGCCGCCCGCCGGTTGTCTGATGAACCCGGAGTACCACGGCCTGACGGCGGAAGAAATTTATCCGTTGATCCCACCGGATACCGCCGAGCAGACCATCGATAGCCATCTGTATGACAACGATTCGAGCAGCGGCACGCAAAGCCAGCCGAATCAACAGCAATCGCCGCAAAATCAGGAATCGGAACAATCGGCCGGAGAAGGCCAGGGGCAAGGCGAAGGGCAGGAGCCGCCGCCAGAACAGCGCCAAGGCGAGTCGCCGGGTCAAGCCGCCAAACAGGAGCAAGGTGCCGGCAACCAGCCGCAAATCGAGGGCTTGAGCGAAATCGAGAAGGAAGAACTGGGGCGGCAGTGGCAACAACGCCTCGCCGCCGCCGCACAACAAGCGGCGCAAGCCGGCAAGCTTTCGCAAACGCTGGCGCGCATGGTGGACCACCTGCTGCAGCCGCAATTACCCTGGCGCATGTTGCTGGCGCGCTACATGAAAGTCGCATCGCGTGATGATTACAGCTTTCAGCGTCCGTCGCGGCGCGAAGGGGAAGCCATCTTACCCAGCCTGTCCTCAAATATGATCGACGTGCTTGTCGTGATCGACACCAGCGGCTCAATCGGTGACGAGGAGTTAGGCGAGTTTTTGTCCGAGGTCGATGTATTAAAAGGCCAGCTACGCGCGCGCATTACCTTGCATGCTTGCGACGATCATCTGTGCGCGAACGGTCCCTGGTTATTCGAGGCTTGGGAGGCGCTGACCTTGCCGAAAAACCTCACCGGCGGGGGCGGCACCAGCTTCAAGCCGCCGTTCGAGTGGCTCGAACAGGCCCAACTGCACCCCGATTTGGTGGTGTACTTTACCGATGCGGAAGGCGACTTCCCCTCACACGAACCGCACTGTCCCGTGATTTGGCTCGTCAAAGGCAAGGCGCCCACCCCTTGGGGCCAGCGCATTCAACTTAATTAAACTGGGCACGAATCTGCTCAGCCAAGGTTAAACCCGCGATCGGTTGCAGGGTGTTGAGCATGATGGCATGTACACGCTCGGTTTCACTGAGTGCTTCGTGCGAGGCCAATTGTTTTTCCAGCACGGCGAGATCGGCTTCCGCCGCATCGGTTTTCGCGGCATGGCGTAGCGCAACCCGCGTGCGCAGTACTTCTATCGGCGCTTCGCAAGCGAGGATGAGGAAGGGTTTGCCCATCTCTTCGAACATCGTGCGTTGCCTGTGCTGTAAAAACGTTGCATCGAGCACCACCTGAAAACCTGCATCCAACACCGTCTGGGCGATTTCCTTTAGGCGAGCATAGGTAGCCTGCGTGGCGTCTGCTGTGTAGAGCCCTCTTCCAAGCGCCGAGTCCGATTGCGCCAGCGGGGTGAAGCCGAACAGGCGTTTGCGCTCGACATCCGAGCGCACGTGAATGGCCGGGAGATGCATCGCCAACTCGCGTGCTACGGTACTTTTTCCCGAACCTGAGAAGCCGCGCATTAAGAGGAGTAGCGGTGGCTGCTGTTTGCTCACCCGCGCCGCCAAATCCAGGTAGTGCTGATACTCCATCCAGGCTTGCGTGCATGTCGTGGTTTGCGTTTCTTGTTGCGTGGCGCGTATCGCGGCGATCTTGGCGCGCACCATCGCGCGGAACATCAGGTAATAGCGCAATACCTTGAGCCCGGCAAAATCCCCGGTTTGCTCCAGATACGTGTTTAGGAAGCGGAACCCCAGATCGGGCCGCCCGCGGCTGGCGAGATCCATGATCAAGAAAGCGATTTCGCTCATGACATCGATCCAGCGAAAATCCGCGTTGAACTCGATGCAATCGAAAGGCACGATCTCGCCTTCGAGCATGATCATATTGCCGAGGTGTAAGTCGCCATGGCATTCGCGCACAAAGCCATCGCGCTTGCGTTGCAGAAATAACGCCGTATCAGTGGTGTATAGCGCTTCGGTTGTCTGCGCTAGGCGGGCCAATTGTACGCGCTGTGCAGCGTGCTCAAGCAGCGGTTCAATCTGCGCGAAATTCTGACGCGCGCTAGCATGTACCGTGTCAGGCAGACCCTCGCCTTGATCCATCGTGGCGGCTGGAACAGCTTGATGGAATGCCGCTATGCGGCAAGCCAGGGCATCGAGTTGGGTAGCTTGCAATTCATTGCGCGCCAGCACGTTGGACAACAGTGCCTGCTGCGGGAAGCGGCGCATTTTGACGGCGTATTCGATTGGTAAACCGCTGCCGCCCCAGTGCGGTTCATCGACCGATCCCGTGATTGGGATCACGCCGAGATATAGATTGGGTGCGAAGCGTTGGTTTAAACGTTGCTCTTCCTCACAATAATATTTGCGCGCTTCCAGGGTGGTGAAATCGAGAAAACCGAGGTTGTAGGGTTTCTTCAGTTTGTATGCGTATTCGCCGGCGAGGAGCACGACCGAGATGTGGGTTTCCAACAGCGCGACTTGATCGACCGGATGTGGGTAAAGTCCGGGCTGCTTGAGATGTTCGAGAAGGGTAGAAAAAGCGATGTTTGGATCCGGCATGGCGAGCCGCTTATTCGGCTTCGCTCGACGAGCGCTGGCCCTTCATTTCCGTTTCCAGCCGTTGCATGGCGGAGAGCAGTTGGGCGGTGCGACGCGCCACGCGAGATTCCAGTTCTTCGTTGATACGCGCGAGCTCGGTGGTGCGTTCCGCCACGCGGTGCTCTAGCGCATCGCGCGTTTTAAGCAAGTCTTGTTCGATGCGCTGGCGTTGAGCGATTTCTTGTTCCAAATGCTTCATGGTGCTGGAGAGTTTACGGTTCAGACGGAGCACGTAGACATAGGCCGCGGCCAAGGCAAGGATGATGGCGAGCGCGGCGCTAATCCACCTCCAATATTGCTTGAGCAAGTCCAAATAGGTGAGTTTGCCATAATTGCGGTAAGGACCGACCCGCAAATCCAACATCAATTGCTGCACGCTGTGATAGTCAAGCGGAACGGTCCATTCTGCATAACCACCGGCGCTGGCAGCCGGGTCGCCGGGCGACATTTTCAATAACGCGATGGTGACGCGTTGCGCTAGTTTTTCCGAGGTGTGGCGTAGTACGGCGAAGGCCCAATCAGGATAAAGTGGCGTGCTGAGCGCATAAGGGAAGCCCTCTGCATGCTGTGAATTCAGGATTTTGAAATCCTGGAGATTGATATTTCCGGCGAGCGCCATGCTTTCGAGCAAATCGGTGCGCACGGTGCCGGCATCGGCTTTGCCATCGCGCACAGCGAAAACAATGTCGTCCTGTGGAAAGCCGGCAAATTGCAAGCGCTTGAAGTCTTTGTAGGGATCGATATTGGTTCGCTTGAGCTCGCGCCAGGCGAGCCACCAGCCGCCAAAGGCATTCTCATGCACCGCCATGAAGTGCTTGCCTTTCAGGTCAGCCAAGGTCTGTATATCTGCGCGGTCGGCGCGACTGAAGATCACCGCGCCCAGCACGCTATAGCCACCCTGAGGCGTTTTGCTTTTCAACGTGGCGATGCGCGTGATGCCGAAGCTATATTCCAGTTCAGCATACGATCCTGGGTTAGTGAGCACAAATTCGACATCTCGATACTCCACCGCTGGGCCGATGTCATCATTATTGAGCGGCACAATGACAAAGTTATGACCGGGGATTTCTTTGGAAAGATAGCGTGCGGTGGGCGACCAAGCTATTAAAGCTTCGTCCTTGCCGCGATGGGCGAGTACACCCACGCGCACCAGTTGATCGGCTGCCAGTGCGCCTTGCGGGATCAACCCCGACAAGCTCAAAAACACAATCCATAGCGCGATCATGAGACGTGGCATGGCGGTTTTGCTGGAAGTGAGATTTGGACTGAGCAGTCTAGCACAATCCCCAACCTAACTTAGACGTCATAAAATCCCCTCCCGTTGCGCCGTTGAGGTCGCTGCAAGCCCTTAAAAAACCACAAAAAGGGGCTAGTATTATTTTCCCAGGTTGCTATAATTTCGCGGTCGGTCGGGGATCGAAATATAGGTTTGACCGATTTCTGATTTTGGGTTTGTCTTACATACTAGGAAAAGGGAAAATAAATGAAACACTCTGCTCTGTTCGCCGCGTTGATCGCTGCTCTGTCGCTGGCTGCATGCGGCAAAACCGAAGCGCCTGCTGAAGCTCCTAAGGCTGAAGCTGCTGCTCCTGCCGCTCCGGCTCCTGCTGCTCCTGCTATGCCTGCTGCTGACGCTGCTGCTCCTGCCGCGCCGGCTGCTGCCGCTGCTGCTGGTGCTGCCGACGCTGCTGCTGGTGCTGCCGATGCTGCCAAAGGCGCTGCTGACGCTGCCAAAGGTGCTGCTGACGCTGCCAAAGACGCAACGAAGAAGTAAGCAATTCTTGTAGTAAACAAAAAAGCCGGCTTCATGCCGGCTTTTTTGTTGTCTGTTTTCTCGCGTAACTTAGATACTCCTCCATTCAAACCCCAAGGCTTGATCGGCGATGCCGATCCACTTCTCAGCGCAGTTGAGTGCCTCTGCCAACGCCGCGCGCGCCAATTCGGGTAAATTGTTTTTTTGGCTCAAATGCGCTGCAACTAAATGAGTAAGCTGTTGGGTATCAATGCTGCGCAGTAGATTTGCGGCAGCGTGATTGTCCAAGTGACCAAACCGTCCGCCGACGCGTTGCTTTAGGCTCGCGGGATAAGATCCGTTGGCGAGCATATTGGCATCATGATTGCACTCCAGCACCAAGGCATCGCAGCCGGAGAGCATTTGCTCGATATGGGGCGTGATCATGCCCGTGTCGGTCAGTACGCCCAATCGGTGTTGACCATCGCCAAAAACAAATTGAATCGGTTCGCGCGCATCGTGCGGGACGGGAAAAGGTTCAATGTAAAGACCGTCCACCGCGAACGCAGCGTGGCTGTCGATCACGCGGGTATCCAGCGGCATTTGATCCAAATTCGAAAGATAGGCGAGGCTGCCGTGCGTGAGCCACACGGGCAGACTGAATTTGTTCGCAAAGCGGGTGACACCGCCAATATGATCGGAATGTTCGTGGGTAACGACGATTCCATTGAGATCAGCCGGGGTAAGCCCAAGCCGTGCTAAACGGGCGACGGTTTCCTTGATGCTGAAACCGCAGTCGAGGAGAACGCGGGACGCGCCGACCTCCACCACCAAAGCATTGCCTTCACTGCCGCTCCCCAGGCAGGCAAAGCGCATTTATTTGAGTTGCTCGTAGAGCAAGGTGAGAATCTTATTCGCCGTTTCCGACTTATCCGTGACACCGTCTTTGGCCAGCAATTTGACTTGGCTACCGTCTCCGGCCTCCGTCACTTGGATCTGATATTGCTCTTGATTCTTTTTCTTATCGTCGCCGCGCCAGAATGCCAGTTTTGAGAACCAGCCTTTCTTTTCCTGTTTTTCGATATCGAGTTCCGGGTCGATGTAGCGCACGTAATACACGCCGCGCGAACGATCACGGTCTTCTACCGTAAAGCCGACGCGATCCAAAGCCAATCCCACACGACGCCAAGCGCGGTCGAATGGATCGTAAAGTGCTAAGCTGCCGCCGCCGTCGACAGGGCGAGTGAGTTTGGCGCGTTCTTGAGTCGTGCCCCCGGCAAATTGTGCTTTCGCACGTGTATCTTCAACGCCAAAGCGCACCATCAAGCGGCGAAGAAATTCAGCTTCCAGTTCCGGGTCGGCCGGGCGCGGCTCCCAGACGGTTTGAGTGCCGCCGTCGCCGCCCTTGATTACCTCGTACATACCGCGATGGCTGACGTAAACTTCAGTAAAACCGGATTCTTTGCTGGGCTCAAGCCGGGTGCGGAATTTGTCTCGTTCGGCGGTAGAGTAAAGGCTATCCAACAGCTTCCCTAGCGTGTTCCGGATCAAGTCTTGTGGAATCTTGGCGCGATTTTCCGCCCAATCGGTTTCCATGATGCCGGCTTCTGGATTCTCGATTTTGATAATGAAGCCGTTTTCCTGCCAGAATTCACGCACCACTGGCCAGACTTGGTCCGGATTGGCTTTCACCACCAGCCAGCGCTGGCTGCCGGCACGATCGACGCGGGCGTTGGAGAGTTCAGGCAGCAGATTCGCGCCTTCGCGCTGCGGGGCATTTGCGCGCTCTTTGTTATAGACCGAATAGGTAGCGGTGCCGCGTGTGTTGATATCCGGCACGGCAAAACGATCATCCTGGTTGGCCGAACTCAAATCGGGTGGCACTTCCAACGAGGGGGCCTTACCAGCGGATTTGTAATCGATTTTCTTTTGCTCAAGCGATAAGGAGGAACAAGCCCCCAACAGGCTGGCCGTGAGCGCGATAAGGGCTAGGTGTTTGGTTCTGCTATTCATATGCTCCATCCTTCCAACCTCGGTTTGTGTAACGTGGTGGGTTGGTCAATTAACTTGCTTAAGAGTTCACACCGGCCTGGCGCATGGCCTGGCGCAGCGTCTCGTGATGGCTAGGGTCCAACGGGGTGAGCGGTAGGCGAATACCGCCTGCGATCAAGCCCATTTGCTGTACGCACCATTTCACTGGGATCGGGTTGGCCTCCACGAATAGCTTCTCGTGCAGTCCAAACAGTTTGGCGTTGGCGGCGCGTGCGGCTGTCAGTTGCCCCGCCAAGGCGGCGGCGCACATCTCGTGCATTAACTTTGGCGCCACATTGGCGGTGACCGAGATCACGCCATGCCCCCCCATCAGCAGCAAGGCGACTGCGCTGGCGTCGTCGCCGCTGTAAATAGCGAAGTCTTTGGGCGCGCGCAGAATCAGATCGGTGCCGCGCTGCAGGTTACCGGTAGCGTCCTTGATGCCGACGATATTCGGGACTTGAGCCAGTTTCAGTGCTGTGTCATTCGCGATATCGGCGACGGTGCGCCCTGGGACGTTATAAATAATTTGCGGGATGTCGACTGCTTCGGCCACCGCTTTGAAATGCCGGTACAGGCCTTCTTGCCCCGGTTTGTTGTAATAGGGGGCGACCAGCAGGCAGGCATCGGCGCCGGCTTTTTTGGCGCTGGCGGTTAACGCAATCGCCTCGGTGGTGGAATTGGCGCCGGTACCGGCGATGACCGGCAGGCGACCGCGCGCGGTCTTCACTGCTGCTTCGATCAACTGACAGTGTTCGTCAAAATCCACCGTCGGCGATTCGCCGGTGGTGCCGACGACGACCAAGCCGTCGGTCTGGTTGGAAATATGAAATTCGATCAGCGCGCGGTAACGGTCCCAATCCAGGCTGCCGTCCTCACGCATCGGGGTCACTAATGCGACCAGGCTACCCTTGATCATGCGCGTCATTATCCGTAAAAACGGCCATTTTAACTCAAGCACGGGGAGGGCGGGCCAGAAAAGAAGCTTGGATAAAGAAGCCCAGAAAAGAAAAACGGCCGACGGCGGTAGTAAAACCGCTCGGTCAGCCGTTCGCTAGACCCGTCGGGGCGCCGGGGGCGGCGCGCGGACTAATCTATATAGCCGTACATTTTTTCGAGAAAATCGTTTACATCCACGTCGGACAGATCGGACGGAATGGTATTTTCCGCCTGTGTGATCTCGTGGTGATCGATTTCACGGTGGATCAAGTCGGCAATTGCCGGATTCCAGCCGGAGGATAATGCTTCTTCCTCATATTCATCGATGTAATCGACTTCGCCCGTGCTCATGTCTTTCATCATTAACATGTCACACCTCCTTGCGACAAACCCATTTCGCCGCCTGTGAATAGCTTAACGGCTAAGCCCCGCAAAAGGTTGAGCGATATCCGATCAAATATTTCTATAGTTGAGTACGGTGTGGTTAGGGCGTGCTGGGGAAATTACGCAAACAAATTTAGTATCGCATCTAGGCCACCGTAATTGATGGCGTAGCGGGTCTGTGTGCGCACGATGGGTTTGGCGTGATATGCGACGCTGATACCGGCCTCGCCCAACATTTTCAGATCGTTCGCGCCATCGCCGATACCGATTACTTGCGCTTTCTGCAAACCCAGCTCGTCGCGCACCTGCTTCAACCAATCCGCTTTGCCTTGGGCGTCGACGATTTTGCCCAGCACGCGGCCGGTCAGCTTGCCATCGACAATTTCCAGCACATTCGAGGCGCTGTAGTCGAGCTTGAGCCGGGTTTTCATCCGATCCGTAAAGAATGTAAACCCACCCGAGACCAGCAGAGTTTTGATGCCGCGCTGTTGTAAGGCTTTGATCAATGTATCCGCGCCGGGGGAGAGGCGCAGCCGTTCGTCATACACCCGCTGCAGGGCACCGGCATCTAGCCCGGCGAGTAGCGCCACGCGCTTAGTCAGGCTCTGCGCAAAATCCAGTTCACCGCGCATGGCGGCCTCGGTGATCTCGGCCACCTGGGGTTTAAGGTTCATCATGTCGGCGATTTCGTCGATGCACTCGATGGTGATCAAAGTCGAATCCATATCCATCACCACCAAGCCGATTTGATCCAGCGTTTGTGTTGCCGGCACGAACGCATAATCAAGCTGGGTTTGCGCGCATAGCGCTTCGATCTCGGGATGGGGGCTGGCAGCGCCTAAGCGAAAAACATTGGGCGAAATCTGCTCAATATTGTTCGCGCCAGCCAGCTTGGCGAGTTGCTTGAGGTCGGCAGTTTCGACGTTGGCGCCTTGGATGATGAGATGCATGACTGTGCTTTCTTTGATTATGCCGCTAATTCCTTAAAAATCTCCTGCACTGCCTGCACGCGCCGCGCCGTGTCTTGGCTTACGACAGTCACTTTGAGCTTGTCCGGCCCAGCGAGTTTGTAGTGCTTCTTGGTTTGGATCAACTGAATGATCCTGCCGGGGTCGAGCGGCGGGTTGGGGATGAATTGTAGCGTCACCGCATCGGTATGGGCATTGATGCGGCTGATGCCGAGCGGCTGGGCTGCGATGCGCAGGCGATGCGTGTCGAGCAGGGTCTTGGCTTGCGTCGGGGGCAGGCCAAAGCGGTCGATCAGTTCTTCGTGCATGGCGTCGAGCGCGTCCTGTGTGCCGCAATTCGCCAGGCGCTTATAGATCACCAGCCGCTCGTGCACGTCGGCGCAGTAGTCATTGGGCAAGAGGGCAGGGGCATGCAGATTAATCTCGGTGGTGATAAAGAGCGGCGCGTCCATATCCGGCTCCTTGCCCGCTTTCAGCGCTTTGACTGCGCTATTGAGCATTTCGCTATACAGCGTGAAGCCGATTTCGTGCATTTCGCCGCTTTGCGACTCACCCAGCAACTCGCCCGCGCCACGAATCTCCAGATCATGCATGGCCAGGTGAAAGCCGACCCCTAAATCTTCCATCAACTGAATCGCCTCTAAACGCTTCTTCGCGGCCGGGGTGAGTGCGGTATCGGGTTGCGTGAGCAAATAGGCATAAGCTTGGTGGTGCGAGCGGCCGACCCGCCCGCGCAGCTGGTGCAGTTGGGCCAAGCCGAATTTATCCGCGCGGTTCATGATGATGGTGTTGGCACTCGGCACGTCGATGCCGGTCTCGATAATCGTGGTGCACAGCAGCACATTGAAGCGTTGGTGGTAGAAGTCGCGCATCACATGCTCCAACTCGCGTTCGCGCATCTGGCCATGGGCGATGCTGATGCGCGCCTCCGGCAAGAGCTTCTCCAGCTTTTCATGCATGTTTTGGATGGTTTCTACTTCGTTGTGCAGGAAGTACACCTGGCCGCCGCGCTTCAATTCGCGCAGCACCGCCTCGCGGATCAGGCCATCGCTGAAGGGGTTCACGAAAGTTTTGATCGACAGGCGTTTTTGCGGCGCAGTGGCGATCACCGAGAAATCGCGCAATCCATCCATCGACATCGACAGCGTACGCGGAATGGGCGTGGCGGTGAGCGTCAACACATCCACTTCGGCGCGCAGCGCTTTCAAGCGCTCTTTTTGCCGCACGCCGAAGCGGTGTTCTTCGTCGATGATCACCAAGCCCAGATTCTTGAACACGACATCTTTCTGCAACAGGCGGTGGGTGCCGATGATGATGTCGATCTTACCCTCACTCAAACCCTTGAGCGCTTCGGCCTGCTCCTTGGCAGAGCGAAAGCGCGACAGCTCGGCCAGCTTCACCGGCCATTCACCAAAGCGGTCTGAGAACGTATTGAAATGCTGCTCCGCAAGCAGCGTGGTCGGCACCAAAATCGCCACTTGACGGCCATCGGCCACCGCGATGAAAGCGGCGCGCAACGCCACCTCCGTCTTGCCGAAGCCGACATCGCCGCACACTAATCGATCCATCGGCTTACCTTGTGTCATGTCTTCGATCACCGCCTGGATCGCGGCGGCTTGATCCGGCGTCTCCTCGAATGGGAAACCGGCGGCGAAGGCTTCATAATCGTGCGGCTTGAGCTGGAACGCGTAGCCCTGCCGCGCCGCACGCTGGGCGTAGAGATTGAGCAGTTCCGCCGCTGTGTCGCGTACTTGCTTGCGCGCTTTCTTCTTGGCTTTTTCCCACTGGCCGCTGCCGAGCCGATGCAACGGCGCCGTTTCCGGTGCGCCGCCGCTGTAGCGGCTGATCAGGTGCAGGCTCGCCACCGGTACGTACAGCTTGTCGCCGCCGGCATATTCCAAATGCAGAAACTCAGTCTCGCCTTCGCCCAAATCGAGCGTAACCAGACCCAGATAGTGGCCGATGCCATGCTCTTCATGAACGACTGGGTCGCCCACGCGCACTTCGGATAGATCGCGCAGCAAATGTTCCGAGCTGGTTTTGCGCACTTCACGCAGCCGTGCTTGGCGCACTTGTAGCGCGTACAGCTCGCTCTCGGTGACCAGCGCGATTTTGTTGCTCGGCAGGACAAAGCCTTGGTTCACCGGCAGCGCGGCGAGCATGATCCGATCCACACTGGATTGAAAAGTCGCATAGTTATCGCACAGCACCGGGTGAATGCCCTGCTCAGAAAACAACTGCGCCATGGTCTCGCGCCGCCCCAGGCTCTCCGCCGCGATCAACACGCGGCCCTCGAAGTGGCTGAGGAATCCTTGTAATTGAGCAAGCGGCTGCTCCGCGCGCCGATCCACATGAATCGGCGGCAAGGGTGTCGTGCCGCAGGCGACGGTGTGCGCGGGGAGTTCAGTCGCTTCGATTAACTCGATGCGCGGGTAGGCCTTGAGCTGCCCAAACAACTGATCGGTGGATAAGAATAAATCTTCCGGCGGCAACAGCGGTCGATCGCGGTCGCCGCGTAATAGCTCATAGCGCGAGCGCGTGTCGCGCCAAAATTGATCCGCGGCATCCTGCACCGCGTGATGCAGGCACAGCAGCGGATCGGGCGGCAGATAATCCAGCAGCGTCGCCGTCGCCTCAAAAAACAAGGGCAAGTAATACTCAATGCCGGGAGGCGACACACCGTTGCTCACATCTTTATACAGGCGGCGCTTAGAAGGATCGCCCTCGAACAGATCGCGAAACTTTTGGCGAAAGCAGCTGATACCGGCTTCGTTCAGCGGAAACTCGCGCGCCGGCAGCAGCCGTACTTCTTTCACCGGGTAGATACTGCGCTGGGTATCGACGTCGAAGGTGCGCAGGGTGTCGATTTCGTTGTCGAACAAATCGATACGGTAGGGCACCGTGCTGCCCATCGGGAACAGATCGATCACCCCGCCGCGCACGCTGTATTCGCCCGGCGCCTGGACTTGGGTGACGTGGGTATAGGATGCCAGCGTGAGCTGTTTGCGCAAGCCGTCCACATCCAGCTTTTCGCCCTGCTTGAGAAAGAAAGTATGCGCCGCGAGAAAAGCCAGCGGCGGCAGCCGATACAGCGCGGTGGTCACGGGCACCAGCGCAATGTCGAATTGATTGTGGCTAATCTGGTTCAGCGTGGCCAGCCGTTCTGAGATCAAATCCTGATGCGGCGAGAACTGATCGTAGGGCAGGGTTTCCCAGTCCGGCAGCAAATGCACCGATAGGCTGGGGTCAAATGCGGGAATTTCATCTTTCAAACGTTGGGCATCGGCTGCCGAGGCGGTGAGCACCAGGATCGGCTTTTTGGCTTGCGCCAATTCGGCCAAAGCGAGCGCATCGGCGCTGCCGGTCAGACCGGAATAGCGCCGAAATTGGCCGGGAGCGGGGAGGGGGCCAGGAAGCAGGTTGGCAAGCAGCATGGCAGGCGAAAAGGCTGAATTATAAGCTAATTGCCTAGCGGCCTGGTTCCCGGGTTCAAGTTGTCAACGCGCGATGCCGATATTTACCCTATTCCATCTATAAAGTGCGCTATGGAACTCCAAGTGATCCGCGCCGAGCAATTTCCACTCGGTAAACCGCTCCCGTGCAATCTTTACGATCGCAACGGCGTCTTATTGCTCAAGGCGGGGGAGATGGTGAACTCGCATCGCCAATTAGAAGAGCTGTGCGTCGATGGCTTATTTATCCCCAAGCAAGAAAAAGACGAGCCACCGCCCGAGCCTCCGAAACAATCACCGTTTGTCTTACTGGATGCCTTGCCGGGTGTGGTGGAGCGCTTGTTCGGGTACATGTCAGTGGAGCCGAATTTTGCCGGCCGCACGCTGGCGGTCGCCAAAACCATCCAAGCGGCCTGCGAGATCGACCGCGATGCCTGTGTGGCCTGGGTATTTATCGGGCCCGATGTGCGTTATGTCATCGCACATCCGCTTCATACCGCCATTTTGTGCGAGTTGGTCGCGCGCCAATTGGGCTGGCCGCCAGAAGAACGGCTCTCACTGCTCAACGCCGCGCTTAGCATGAACATCGGCAAGCTCGTGTTGCAGCATAAATTGAGCATCCTGGCCAAACCGCTGGAACCAGCGCAGCGGGTGCAGATGCAAGCACATTGCGAGCAGGGCGTAGTGGTATTACAAAAGTTGGAAGTGACCGATTCGGTTTGGCTCAATGCGGTCGCCCAGCATCATGAGCGGCTCGACGGTAGCGGCTATCCGCGGCAATTGGCGAATGAAGCCATTAGCCGCGAAGCACGTTTGATCGCAGTGGCCGATGTCTATACCGCACTGGTAACCACGCAAGCTCACCATTCCGGGCAAGCTGCCAATGCGGCGTTTAAGGCGATCTATGCGCAGCGCGGCAAGCAACTCGATAGTCAAATGACCGACACCTTGATCAAGGTAATGGGCGTGTTTCCACCCGGCTGCTACGTCAAATTGGCCAACGGCGAGATTGCGGTAGTGGCGCGTCACGGCCCCACACCGACTGCGCCGATTGTCTATAGTTTTATCAATCCGCGCGGCCAATCGGTCAATGTGTACCCTAAACGCGATTGTGGGCATACCGAATTTGCGATCAAGGAAGTGCTGATCAAATCCAAAGTCGAAGTGACGCTCAACCACAAACCCAAGCTCTGGGGTTATAAAACCTAGTCTCGCATCACGTGCACGGCGGAAAATACACTATCATAAGTCCTAAGCAATTCGGGGTGGCATCGTTCACCCCGATTGCGTTTGGGAGGGGTGTATCAACATGCGAAACCGCCTCAAAATTGTGCTGGCCTATGCGGCTTTCGCCGCGCTTTGGATCTTCGGCTCTGATCGGCTGCTCACGCTCGCGGTGCAAGACCCGCTGTTGCTCGGCTGGATCGGCACACTGAAAGGTTTTGTTTTTGTCGCCGTTACCTCCTTGTTGCTCCATCTATTACTGCGAACGTGGGCCCGGACGGAGGCGGCGGCGCCTTCCTTTCCACCCGCCCGCGGCTTAGTTGGAATGTTACTGGTGCTCCTGCTCATCGTCTTTCTGATCGGCTTCAGCATCGTCCACCTTTACAACTTGCAACTACGGCAGGCTGCCAATGCCGGATTAAATGTCGACCAGATCGCAGCCTGGATGGCCGAATGGCGTGGCGATACAGAGGTGCGGGTGCCGCTCAAGTATCTGGTCTTCTGGGTGAGTGCGGTGGCAGTAGCCATGGTCGCCGCCGTGGCTGGGGCGGCGCTCTTTTTGGGATGGCAGCAGCAGCGCGTGCATCGCCAGAAACTGATTGCGCAATCCACTGAAAGCGACCGGCTGTTGAAATTGTTTTTCGATTTGCCCTTCGTCGGCATGGCCATTACTTCGCCCGTTACCAAGCATTGGTTGCACGTCAACGATCGCTTGTGTGAAATGCTGGGTTATACGCGTGAAGAATTGATGGAGCTGACCTGGGCGGAATTAACTCACCCGGACGATATCGCCGCTGATATTGCCCATTTCGAGCGTGCGCTGAGACGCGAAAGCGACAGCTATCAGATGGTCAAGCGCTTCCTGCGCAAAGACGGGGCCACTATTTACGCCACGATCGATGTCAAGGCGGTGCGCAGCACGAGCGGAGCGGTAGAGTTGTTCGTCGCGACGATTGAGGACATCAGCGCGCGCCATCAAATGGAGATGATGCAGCGCGGTAATGCCCTGGTGTTGGAAGCATTGGTGAGGAACGAGCCGTTGGACGCCGTGTTGGCGAGTTTGACGAACCTCGTCGGTAGTGTGCTGCCGGGCGCGATTGGCTCCGTGTTGCTGCTCGATGCCGATGGCAAACATTTACGCCGGGGCGCGGTGGCCGGCTTGCCAGAATTCTTTAATCAAGCGGTCGATGGTGTCGAGATTGGCGAGGGTGTGGGGTCATGCGGCACCGCCGCGTTTCGCGGCGAACGCGTCGTGGTAGCTGACATTGCGACCGATCCCTTGTGGGAAAATTATCGAGACCTTGCCGCTCAGGCCAATTTGCGCGCCTGCTGGTCAGAACCGATTCTTTCCAGCGATTCACGCGTGCTCGGCACGTTCGCAGTGTATTTTTCCGAGCCGCGCGACCTCGGTGCGAACGACGATAAATTGTTGCGCATCGCCGCCAACTTGGCGGCGCTCGCCATTCATAGCAAGCGGTCAGAGCAAACGTTGCGCGAGAGCGAAGCGCGCTTCCGACTGCTGTTCGAGCGCAACCCGGCGCCGATGCTGGTGTACGAGCGCGCCAGCCTGAAGCTGCTGGCGGTGAACGAGGCTTTTATGAATCAGTACGGCTACAGCCGCGAGGAGGCGCTGGCCCTGCTACTGCCTGATCTCTACCCTGAGCCGGAAAAAGCGGCGATCGTCGCCTTGATCCCCCAGCTTCATGGCCACGTTTTTGTCGGCGAATGGCATCACCTACGCAAGGATGGCACGCTGATCAATATCGTCGCCTATTCTCACGATATCAACTTCGAAGGGCGGGATGCGCGCATCGCCGTGCTTCACGACATTACCGAGCGCAAGTTGGCGGAGGATGCGCTGCGGGTGAGCGAGTTGCGCTACCGCACTTTGTTGGAAACGGCGCCGTTCCCGGTGGTGATTACCCGCCTGCGTGACGGTATCCTGCGCTATGGCAACCGGCGCGCGGAAGCCCAATTCGGCATCAAGCGCGAACAGGGTATCGGCCAACCCGCTAGCGATTTTTATCTGGATCCCACGGAGCGGGATCGCTTTCTGGCGCGCCTGTTGCGTGAGACCACCGTTACCGATGAAGAATTGCACTTGCGTGCCGCGGATGGCGCGCCATTCTGGGCGCAGCTTTCCGCCGCCATCATCGAATTCGAAGGCGAATCGGCAATTTTTTCCTCCATCAACGATATTTCCGCGCGCAAACAGGCAGAGGACGAGGTGCGCCAACTTAATGTCGTACTGGAACAGCGCGTGACTGAGCGCACCGCGCAATTGCAGGCCGTCAACAAAGAGTTGGAGACCTTTGCCTACTCCGTTTCCCACGATTTAAAAGCGCCGTTGCGCGGCATCGACGGCTACAGCCAATTGCTGCTGGAAACCCACGCCGCCGAATTGGACGAGGAAGGCCGCACTTTCCTCGCCAACATCCGCCACGGCGCCCGGCAAATGGCGCGATTGATCGAGGATTTGCTGGCCTATTCCCGCATCGAGCGCCGCGTCTTGCAAACGGATCAGGTAGATTTGCCGCGTTTGCTGCAGACGACGATTGCCGAACGTGCTGAGGAAATCGCCGCGCGCGGCGTGACGATGAAGGTTGACATTCCCCCCCAAGCGGTCACCGCCGACCGGGATGGCTTGGCCATGGCGCTGCGCAACCTGCTCGACAACGCGCTCAAGTTCACCCGCGACGCGCTCCATCCTGCTATCGAAATAGGCATACGCCGGGAAGCGCATAGCTGTATTCTTTGGGTGCGTGACAATGGCATCGGCTTCGATATGAAATTTCACGAACGCATTTTCGAGATATTTCAGCGCTTGCAACTCGTCGAGGATTTTCCTGGTACCGGCATTGGGCTCGCGATCGTGCGTCGTGCGCTGCAACGCATGGGCGGCCGGGTTTGGGCCGAAAGCACGCCAGGGCAGGGCGCTACCTTTTATCTGGAGTTGCCGATATGAAGCCTGATTTGTCGTCTCAGCCGATTTTGTTGGTGGAAGACAATCCGGTGGATTTGGATCTGACCTTGCGCGCTTTTGCTAAGCGCAAGCTGACCAATCCACTGCATGTGGCCCGCGACGGCGCCGAAGCCTTGAGTTGGATTCCCCATTGGGAATCGGGCGAACCTTGGCCCGCACTGATCCTGCTGGATTTGAAGCTGCCGAAGGTGGATGGACTGGAGGTGCTGCGGCAACTCAAGGCGCATCCCACCTTGCGCGCCATCCCGGTGGTGGTGCTCACCACATCCAGTGAAGACGTCGATATGCAAAAAGCGTATCTGCTTGGCGCGAATTCCTACATCGTCAAACCGGTGGATTTCGATAAGTTCATCGAAGTGGCCGCGCAGGTCGAACTTTACTGGCGTGTGCTGAATAAATCGTTTCGTTCCAGCGCCGACGGAGAAAAATCGCCATGAGAGTGCTGTATGTGGAGGATAACGCGGCCGATGCGGATTTGGTACGGCAGTACTTGGCGCGCGAGGACGGCTATACAGTCGACATTGCACCGACGCTGACGCAGGCTTGCGAGCGCCTGAAGGCGCCGCAAGAATTCGATTTGATCCTGTCCGACCTACGGTTGCCCGATGGTAGCGGGCTGGATTTGCTGGCTTGGATTCGCGAACGAAACCTGCCGTTGGCGGTGGTGATCCTGACCGGCTCCGGTGATCAAGAAGTGGCCGTGACGGCGCTTAAAACCGGAGCCGATGATTACATCGTTAAGCATGAGGACTACTTGCAACGCTTGCCTCATATCTTGCAGGCGGCGGTGGCACGGCATTGTGAAGAAGCCGCACGCAAGACACGATTGCTGCGGGTGATGTATGTCGAACACAATGTCTTCGACGTGGATCTGACCCGCCGCCATCTGGTGCAGTACGCACCGCATATCCATTTGGAAGTGGTAGGAGATGCCGCCCAGGCGCTCGATCGCTTGCTGGCATCGGAGCAAGAGCCGTCCTGTGATGTCTTGTTGTTCGACTACCAACTACCCGGCTTGAGCGCGCTGGAGGCGATCAAGATACTGCGCCAGGAGCACGGCATTGAGCTGCCCATGGTGCTGGTGACCGGCCAGGGCAACGAAGAGCTGGCGGTGCAGGCGCTGCGCCTGGGGTTCTCCGACTATTTGGTGAAGCAGCCCGGCTATTTGAACAAACTGCCGTTCGCGCTGGAAAACGCCTATCACCGCGCCACATTGACGCGAGAACAGGCCGCCCTCAAGCGCAGCCAGGATCGCTACGAGGAATTGGTGACGCGCATCCCGGTGGGCATCTACCGTTTCCGCATGCGTAAAACCGGTGCTATGGCTTTCGACTACGCGAGCCCGCGTTTCTGCGAGATGCTCGATCTATCGCAAGCGGTGCTGATGGCCGATGTCGATCGCGCTTTCGCCCAAGTGCATTCCGAAGAGATGGCGGAATTCATGCGCCGCCATGAAGTTTCGCGGCGTGAGCTGAAGCCCTTGTCCTGGGAAGGTCGGTTCGTGGTGAATGGACACATCCACTGGTTGCACATCGAATCTATCCCGACGCAATTGAACAATGGGGACGTCATTTTGGACGGCGTGGTGATGGATGTCACCGAGCGTCGTGAAGCGGAAGAGCAGTTGCGCTTGGCCGCCACCGTTTTCGAAAGCACCCAAGATGGCGTCATTATCACCAGTGCCGAGCCACGTATTCTCGCGGTGAATTACGCTTGCCAGGAGATAACCGGCTATAGCGCGCAGGAAGCGCTGGGTCAAAACCCCAACATGCTCCAATCCGGTCGGCATGACCGCCCCTTTTATCAAAGCATGTGGGCCAGCATCGAACAAACCGGGCATTGGCAGGGAGAAATATGGAACCGGCGCAAGAACGGCGAAATCTATCCGCAGTGGACCACCCTGAGCGCGGTGCGCAATGATCAGGATACGGTGACCAATTATGTGGGCGTCTTCACCGACATCAGCCAGCTCAAGCAGACCGAGGCGCGGCTGGAACGGCTGGCGCATTACGACCCCTTGACCGAGCTGCCCAACCGGCTACTGTTTCAATCGCGCATGGAGCATGCATTGGAGGGCGCGCACCAGCAAGGAGAGCAAGTCGCGCTGTTGCTCATCGATCTCGATCGCTTCAAAGATGTGAACGATAGCCTCGGCCATCCAGCGGGCGATGAATTGTTGCAAAAAGTGGTGGAGCGGGTGCGGCAGCGGCTACGCGAGGAAGATACCTTGGCGCGCCTGGGCGGCGATGAGTTCGTCGTGCTATTGGAACGGCTGGCGCAGCCGCAAGACGCGGGTCGCGTCGCGCAGGAAATCATTGACGCGCTCGTGCAATTCTTCCGCCTCGACAGCGGCGCCGAGGTCTTCATCAGCGCCAGTATCGGTATCAGCCTGTATCCCGATCACGGCGCCACGACCAGAGAGCTCACCCAGCATGCCGATGCCGCCTTGTATTTGGCCAAAGATCAAGGGCGTCACACCTATCGTTTTTACACCGAGGCGCTTACCCGGGCCACACAGGATAGACTCTCGTTAGAGGCGCGGCTGCGACGTGCATTGGAGCGAGAAGAGTTGCAAGTCTACTATCAGCCGCAAATCGAAATCGCCAGCGGCCGTATCGTCGGCGCTGAGGCCTTGGTGCGCTGGGTCGATCCGGTAGCAGGCATGATCATGCCGGATCGCTTCATTCACATTGCGGAAGAATCGGGGCTCATCATTGCGCTCGGCGAACACGTATTGCGTACTGCTTGCCGGCAAGCCAAAGCGTGGAGCGATGCCGGCTTGCCCGCGCTGCGTTTAGCGGTGAATCTCTCCCCACGCCAATTTGCCCACCCCGATTTGGCTGGGCAGATTCTCGGTGTGCTGCATGAAACCGGATTCGATCCAAAGCGCTTGGAGTTGGAGCTCACCGAAAGTGCGTTGATGACGGAAGGCGGCGATGCGGCAGCGCTGCTGATTCAGCTCAAAACACTGGGCGTGCGGCTTGCCATCGACGATTTCGGCACCGGCTATTCATCACTCTCCTATCTGCGACGTTTCCCCCTTGATATTCTCAAAATCGACAAGAGCTTCGTGCGCGATATTCCGCACCATCGAGATGACATGGAAATCGCAACCGCCATTATTCAGTTGGCACATATTCTTGGGTTCACCGTACTGGCGGAAGGCGTGGAAACGGAGGCGCAGCTCTCTTTCTTGCGTGATCGCGGCTGCGATCTCTATCAGGGCTATCTGTACAGCAGGCCAGTGCCGGCAGAGGAATTTATCCGGCTGCTGGGTCAAACCGCACCCAGCCAATTACGCATTTCGGGTTGAAATCGCTATCGCCGTCACCATTATTAGAATATGGCATTCCGAGACCGAAACGACGCGGCCGACCAACTAGCCGAGAAGCTCAGCCCTTATCGCGGGCAGCACCCCCTTGTGCTGGCGATTCCGCGCGGCGCGGTGCCAATGGCAAAGCGCATTGCCGATGTCTTGCAAGGCGAATTGGATGTGGTGCTGGTGCGTAAACTTGGTGCACCGTCCAATCCGGAGTTCGCCATTGGGTCGATGGATGAATCGGGTTGGACCTATATCAGCGAGTACGCCGCTTCCGCCGGCGCCACCCCGAGCTACATCGATCAGGAAAAATCACGCCAGATGGAAACCCTACGCAAGCGCCGCGCCCAGTACACCCCGATTCGAGCACCGATCGATCCGGCCGGACGTATCGTCATTGTGGTGGATGATGGTCTGGCCACCGGCGCCACCATGATTTCCGCACTGCATTCATTGCGCGCCAAGCGCCCGGCTAAACTGATTTGCGCCGTGCCGGTTGCGCCACCCGATACGATCGAGAAAGTGGCAGGGTATTGCGATGAAGTGGTGTGCCTGGAAACGCCGTATGATTTTCGAGCGGTAGGACAGTTTTACCGCGATTTTCCGCAGATCGAAGATAAAGAAGTGATTGAAATTCTGAAGCAGACTGCTTAAGGAACCACTGAAAAAGCCCGTCATTGCGAGGAGCGCAGCGACAGAAGCAATCTGTAAGTGCCTGATTGTGCGGAAAGCAAGATTGCTTCGCTGCGCTCGCATACGACTCCGCACAGAGCCCGTAGCAGATGGCGTCCCCTTGTGGGGCAATGACTCGCTAAGGGCGTTTGCAGAGGGGGGGTGGTGAGTGGTATTACCCCCGCTGCTATACTCCCTCAATGCCCACATCCAAACAAACTCCGCGCGAGCCGATGATCTGCTTTGAGCGGGTGCACAAGTGGTTTGGCGCTTTGCATGTGCTGGACGACATCAATTTGAGCGTCATGCCGGGCGAGGTCGTGGTGGTGTGCGGTCCCTCCGGTTCCGGCAAATCGACCCTGGTGCGCGCGGTGAATCGCCTGGAGCCGATCCAGCAGGGCCGCCTGGTCGTCGATGGCCAAGACCTGAGTTCTCCCGCCACCGATATCAATCGCCTGCGTGCAGAAGTCGGCTTCGTGTTTCAGCACTTCAATCTCTACCCCCACCTCTCCGTCCTGCAAAACATCGTCCTCGCCCCGATGAAAGTGCGCCGCATGGCAGAAGCGGAGGCGGAGCAGCAGGCACAAACGCTATTGCAGCGCGTCGGCCTCGCAGATAAGCGCGATGCCTACCCTAACCAACTCTCGGGCGGGCAGCAGCAGCGGGTAGCCATCGCGCGTGCGCTGGCCATGCGCCCCAAGATATTGCTGTTCGACGAGCCGACCTCGGCGCTCGATCCGGAAATGATCGGCGAGGTGCTGGCAGTGATGCAAGACCTGGCGCGCGACGGCATGACCATGATGGTCGTCACGCACGAAATGGGCTTCGCGCGCGAAGTCGCGCATCGCGTCGTATTCATGGATCAAGGCCGCGTGGTGGAAGAAGCGCCGCCGGAACGGTTTTTCCAAGAACCGGCGCATCCCCGCGCGAAACAATTTTTGAAGCAAGTTTTGTCGCCCATGCACTGAACAATGTAGCGCCGGCATCTTGCCGGCATGCAAGCAGGATGCTTGCGCTACAAAACCGGATGCGAGTCTGTAGGGGCGAGGCATGCCTCGCCCGGTATATATATCGGGTCGGGCATGCCCGACCCCTACGCTGTGGTGCTAGATATTTTCCAGATTGAAAAAAGGAATAACCCGATGCAAAACTACAAACATTGGATAGCCGCAATCGCCCTAGCCCTATTGAGCCTACCCATGGCCCAAGCCGACACCCTAGCCAACATCAAAGCCAAAGGCGTATTAGTGGCAGGCGTCAAAGATAGCCTGCCGCCATTCGGCTACGTCGATGCCCAAACCCGCAGCATCGTCGGCTACGACGTGGATTTTGTGCGCGCCATCGCCGCCAAGCTCGGCGTGAAATTAGAGTTGAAGCCAGTCACCTCGGCCAATCGCATCCCGCAACTGGTCTCCGGCAACATCGACATCATCGCCGCCACCATGACCAAAAGCCCCGAACGCGCGCAGCAAATCGATTTTAGCCACGCGTATTTCTTAACCGGGCAAAAATTCATCGCGCCCAAGGGCACGCTGCGGTCTCTAAAAGATTTAGAAGGCAAACGCATCGCCACCGCCAAGGGCTCCACCTCGGAACAGAACGTGAAGCGCGCCGTGCCCAGCGCCACGGT
>JADMJT010000031.1 GCA_018781585.1 Burkholderiales bacterium | reverse complement strand
AAATAGTGGGTTGGCGTACCGACAAACTTCCCACCCCCAAACCTTTCGACGATTTCCGCTTCAGGCTCGGTTACTAGATTCATAAACTGCAACTTGTGTGTCACCGCGAAGCGCCGAGCCAAATCAAGCCGCGCTACGCCATCAATCGTCACGCCTAGCACGATGGCGTCCTTGTCCTTATGCGTAGCATGAAAAGCGTTCATTCGATGTATTTCACTCGCGCAGATGCTGCAGTCGTGAGCCCAAAGCACCACGATGACCCATTTATCCCGCCCGATAATTTCATTGACGTTGCGTGGCCGACTATCAAGTTCTTGCAGCGCGATATCCGGGGCGACCGCATGTGCGGTACTCATGAGTACCGCTAAAGTGATACACGCCAGCATACGTTGGATCATGATTTTCCTCTGTAATATCACAATAAGCATTGCAGGAACGACTACTTCGCTACGCACTACGATCAGGCGCAGCGTTCAGCGCCAACTAGCGGCGCACCGGGCAGACTTCCCGCCCCATCTGGCTTGCCCGCACGCCCTTGATCTCGGGCCGCGCCCGCATCCATTCGACCAAATCGTTATAAGTCAGGAACGTCACTTCATCATCGAACTTGATCACCACGAAACCATCCGTATGCACATTATAAGAGGCGCGTTCATCCAGTTTTCTGGCGAACAACTCCTGTGCAACGATGCCATCGACTTTATTCTGCAAGGCAATCTGTTCTGGGGAGATGGCTTGGCCAGAAGCGCAACCCGCAAGATAAACAAGGGCAAAAACAACCAGGATAGAACGCATGGCAACCACCTTTCTTTATTATGAGCGAATGGAAATTAGTGCTTCAAATTGCTCCCACACGAGGCTTCTGCCATCCCAGAATGAAAGTGAGTAAACGAGTTTAGCTCGTGATTGGCGAAAACCACACTACGCTTTTACAAACCGATATGCGAAACCTCACTATGCCTACCCGCGTAATTTCAACGCCAATTCATATAACTGATTTTTCTTTGCCCCGGTAATCTGCGCCGCGAGTTTTGCGGCTTGCTTGACCGGCAATTCCGAGAGCAACACTTCCAGCACGCGCTGCGTCTCCACTGCGGATTTTTCTTGTTCGGCCGCACCGGACACAATCAGCACATATTCGCCACGCTCGCGGTTGGCGTCGGCAGCGATCCATGCAGCGGCTTCACTCAGCGCGCAGGTGTGGATTTCCTCGAAGGTTTTAGTGAGTTCGCGCGCGAACACGATTTCGCGTTCGCCGCCGAAGACTGTTGCCAAGTCGGCGGCTGTATCGGCGACACGATGCGGTGCTTCGTAAAATACCAGGGTGTAGGGCAAGGCCAGCAGTGATTGCAAGGCGGTGCGGCGCTCGCCGCCTTTGGCGGGCAAAAAACCATAAAACAGAAAATGCGGCGTGTTGAAACCGGCTGCCGAGAGCGCGGCCACGGCGGCGTTTGCGCCGGGGATGGGGATCACCGTTAAGCCCGCCGCGCGCACCACCGCCACCACGCGCGCGCCGGGGTCGCTCACCGCCGGTGTGCCGGCATCGGTCACCAGCGCCACACTGTGGCCGGCGCGCAAGGCGTCAATGATTTTCAACGCGCCCGCTTGTTCGTTATGCTCGCGCACCGATATCAGCTTGGCGGCTATGCCGAAATGCTTGAGCAAATTGCCGGTGACACGCGTGTCTTCGGCCGCGATGAGATCGACTTGCTTCAGCACTTCCAGCGCGCGCAGGGTAATGTCCTGCAGATTTCCAATTGGTGTGGCAACTACATATAATATGCTTTTGCCTGCCTGGTTATTTTCCTGATGCAACGTATTGCCGCCTTTCTATTCATCCTTTTTCTTGCCACCCTAACCGGCGGGTGCGCCACGGCAACCAAGCCTGCACCGGTTTACGCCCCCCGTGCCACCCTACCCCAAGAAAAACCTTCGCCTGGCGTGATCGTTCCGGCGCCAGCAGCAGGGACACCGCTCGCAAAATCCCTGCCTCAGGCGACCCTGCCCACCCTAGCAGAGAAACCTGCATCAGGTAAACCCGATGTGTCGAGCCCGCATATCGGTCTGATTTTGCCGCTCAATGCGCCAGCGTTTCGTCAGTTAGCGGGAGCCGTACAACAAGGTGTTTTGAGTGCCGCTAAAGCCCAGCCTGACATGCCAACGGTTCGGGTCTATCCCACAACTGACCAAGTGGAGAATATCCTCGCGGTATATCAGCAAGCGGTTGAGGGCGGCGCGCGCGTGATTATCGGGCCGCTGACCAAGAACGCAGTCGCCGCCCTCGCCGAATCGGATATCACTGCGGTGCCGACGCTGGCACTGAGCGTGCCCGTGGGCGAGGTCACCAGCCCCAACCTGTATTTGTTTGGTCTTTCGCTCGATGCGGAAACGCGCCAAGTGGCGCAACTCGCCGCCAGCGAAGGCCGCAATGCGGCGCTCATCGTGACAGGTAAGCTAGGTAAGCATTTGCAAGCCGCTTTCAGTGAGGAGTGGCAGCGCCTCGGCGGTAAAATTGTAGGCCAGCTTAATTTCACGCCAAGCACCGATCTCAATGCATTGCATGATAAGTTGGAAAAGTTGCAACCGGAATCGATCTTTCTGGCTGTCAATGCGCAGGAAGCGCGCTTGGTGCGCCCTTATTTATCGGCGGTGATTCCCACCTATGCCACCTCGCTCACCTTCGGCGGCCAAGCCGATGCGCAAAAGAACCTTGATTTAACAGGCGTGCGTTTTCTCGATATGCCGTGGATGTTACAACCGGATCACCCGGCGGTGATGATCTATCCGCGTCCGGAGAAAATGTTAAGTGTCGATAGTGAGCGCCTGTACGCCATGGGGATCGATGCCTACCGCCTGGCACAATTATTTTATCGCGGCGAAATGCCGACCCGCGGCGTCGTGTTGGACGGCGTGACCGGTCGGATCAGCCTGAGCGATGGACGTCAATTCACGCGCGAACTCACCGCGGCCGAGTTTCAAACCGATGTGGTCGTCGTACTCGATAATGCCAAGCCGTGATACAGGTGAGGCGGCGGAGCGTCACGCGCTCGAATATCTCATGCAGCAAGGATTGAAGTTGGTAGAAACAAACTACCGCTCGCGTTTCGGTGAGATCGACCTGATTCTGCGCGACGGCGATGTGCTGGTCTTTGCGGAAGTACGCCTGCGCAAAAACGACGACTTCGGCGGCGCGCGCGCCAGCATCACCGCCACCAAGCAAGCCCGATTGATCAAAACCGCGAACCAATACCTGACACAATTCGCGCGCCCGCCACAATGCCGTTTCGATGCGGTGTTGCTTGGCGCACCCAATAACGGCGCGATAGAATGGATTAGGAATGCGTTTGATGCACACTAGCCTCTTATCGATCACCCCCCAATAGGAAAACCATTTGGATATCCTCTCCCGCATCACCCAACATTTCACTGACAGCGCGCATCTCAAGCTGCAAGCGCTGGAAGTACTCGCCGACCCGATTCGGCTTGCGGCCGAGCGCATGGTGCAGTGCCTGATGAACGAGGGCAAAATCATGGCTTGCGGCAACGGCGGCTCGGCGGCGGATGCGCAGCATTTTGCGGCAGAGCTGCTCAACCGCTTCGAACGCGAGCGGCCGGGCTTGGCCGCCATGGCGCTGACCACCGACAGCTCCACGCTGACCTCTATCGCCAACGATTATGCTTTCGAGCAAGTGTTCTCGAAACAGGTGCGCGCGCTGGGGCAGCCGAATGACTTGCTGCTCGCCATATCCACCAGTGGTAATTCAAAAAATGTCTTGGAAGCGATTCACGCGGCGCATGACCGTGAACTTTCTGTCATCGCCTTGACCGGCAATAGCGGCGGTCAAATCGCCGAAGCGTTGTACCATAACGACTTTCACCTATGTGTGCCCTCCTCCGTGACGGCGCGCATACAAGAAGTACACCTGCTTACGCTGCATTGTTTATGCGATGCCATCGATTACTCGCTACTAGGAGCCGAATAATGCGCCAATACGCCACCCTACTATTACTCGCTTTACTCATGCCTGTGCTGCAAGGCTGTTTCCCCGTGGTTGCCGGGGGCGTCGGCGCCGGGGTGGTCATGGCCACCGACCGCCGCACTTCTGGTATTTTTATTGAAGACCAAGGCATCGAAATCAAGGCGCAAAAGCGCATTTCGGATAAGCTCAAGGACGAGGTGCACGTCAATGTCACGAGTTTCAACTTATCGGCACTCGTGACGGGGGAGGCGCTAAACGAAGCGCTGCGCACGGAGGCGGAAAATATCGTGAAAACCATACCCAACGTGCGCCAGGTATTCAACGAAATCGCGATTTCCCCGGTGACCAATTACACCGCCCGCAGCAACGACAGCTACATCACCACCAAGGTCAAAGCGCGCATGGTAGAGGCCAACAAGTTCAATGCCAACCATGTGAAAGTCGTGACTGAGGCCAGCGCGGTATATCTGCTGGGCTTGGTCACCCGCAAGGAAGCGGAAGACGCCACGGAAATCGCGCGCACCACCTCCGGCGTAGTGAAGGTGGTCAAGCTGTTCGAATATCTGGATTGAGCCAGCGACGCATGGGCCACTATCCTGCCCCCGACTTCGAAATGAAAATCTGCCCGCGCGAAGCACGCGCGACACAGGTCGCGTTATTGCCGCGGCCGCTTGTTTTTACCAATGGGTGCTTCGATATCCTGCATCGCGG
>JADMJT010000046.1:22385-51146 GCA_018781585.1 Burkholderiales bacterium | reverse complement strand
TCGGCGGCACCGGCTACACCGGCGTGGAATTGCTGCGTATTTTGGCGCAGCATCCACAGGCCGTGTTGACCACGATTACTTCGCGCAAAGAAGCGGGCATGCCGGTTTCGGACATGTTCCCCAATCTGCGCGGTCGGGTGAAGTTGGCGTTCGAAGATCCGGCCACCGCGCCCCTTAAACAATGCGATGTGGTGTTTTTCGCCACGCCCAATGGCATAGCCATGACGCAAGCGCGCGAGCTGCTCGATGCGGGGGTGCGGGTGATTGATCTTGCGGCAGATTTCCGTATTACGGATGTGCCCACCTGGGAGAAGTGGTATGGCATGCCGCACGCCTGCCCCGATTTGGTAGCCGAAGCGGTGTATGGTCTGCCAGAAATCAACCGCGAAAAAATCAAAGGCGCGCGTTTAATCGCTAACCCAGGTTGCTATCCCACCGCCGTGCAATTGGGATTCTTGCCCTTGATCGAAGCGGGCGTGGTTGATGGCGCGCATTTGATTGCCGATGCCAAATCCGGGGTTTCCGGCGCGGGGCGTAAAGCTGAAGTACATGCTCTACTCGCCGAGGCGGCGGATAACTTCAAGGCTTATGGTGTGGCGGGCCATCGGCATTTACCCGAGATTCGCCAAGGACTGTCGCGCGCTGCCGGGAGCGAGGTGGGGTTGACTTTCGTGCCGCATCTCACCCCCATGATTCGTGGCATAGAAGCCACGCTGTATGCGCGCCTGACACAAGAAGTGGATCTGCAAGCGCTGTTCGAGCAGCGCTATCGCGATGAAGCCTTCGTCGATGTGATGGCGCCCGGTGCGCTGCCGGAGACGCGCTCGGTACGCGCTTCCAACATGTGCCGTATCGCCGTGCATCGGCCACAGGGGGGTGACACCGTAGTCGTGCTGTCGGTGATCGATAATTTGGTCAAAGGTGCATCGGGCCAGGCGGTACAGAATATGAATATCCTGTTCGGGCTGCCAGAGTCGTTGGGCCTCGACCAAGTTCCTGTACTCCCCTGATGCGCTCAGGAGGTCGGCGTGGCATATAAGCTCGTCCGCACCATTAAATCCAGGTTTGGGATTAATGCGCCGCGACTGTTGGTGCGCACTCACATTCCATGGCCGTTGCGCATGGTAGCGATTGGTGTTTTGGTCGCGGCAGGTTTAATGCTGGGGCAGTGGGTATTTGAGACGGGTCTACGCCTTGCCGGGTTCGAGAAAAGCCAAGCACAACTTCAGCTAACGGACCTCTCTAGCCGCGTAAAACGACTCGAGCAGGAAAACGCTGAACTCCAGGCCGAAAAGTTGCGTATCTCGCAACAGATCGAAATTGAGCAGACCACACAGAAGGATCTCGCCAAATCGCTGCAAAGTTTGCAGGAGGAGAGCGCCACGCTGCGTGAAGATAATGCTTTCTTCCGTAATTTGTTGTCCCCTGATCAAGGGCCGGGCCCCGTATCAATCTATCACTTCAAGGTAGAGCACAACCCGGTGTTGGCTAGCGAATATCGTTACCGACTGCTACTATTGAAATCCGGTAAACGCGAGCAGGAATTCGTCGGCAGCGTTCAGTTTCTGGTGACCGGCGATCAAGCGGGTAAGAAGGTAGCCTATACCTTACCCGAAGCGGTACCGGGCAAGCCCCAAGCAATCAATGTGAGTTTCAAGTATTACCAGCGGTTGGAAGGGGCCTTTCAACTGCCGGCGGGGTTGTCGCCGAAAAGTATCCAGATTCGGGTATTCGAAGTAGGCAGCACCCAGCCAAAATGGACTAAAACCGTCAACCTGTAAGCTGAGCAAGGAATAAGCCATGTTTTTCTCAAATAAACCGAGCAAACCGCAAAACCGTATCGATACGCTAATTGGCGCCGACACTAAATTGGTGGGCGATGTCTCGTTCAGCGGCGGGCTGCGCGTGGATGGCCAGGTAAAAGGCAATGTCACCGCCCAAGGCGATCAACCCTGTACCTTGGTGTTGTCTGAAAATGCCAAAATTGAGGGCAAGATCCGTGTCTCGCATGTCGTTATAAACGGGACGGCGGTAGGCCCAGTGCATGCGACTGAATATGTGGAACTCCAGTCTAAATGCCATGTCTCCGGTGATGTCTTCTACAAAACGCTGGAAATGCATATGGGCGCGATCGTCGAAGGCAAGCTGGTGCATGTGGAAGGAACCCTTTCGGAAGAAGGGTTTGCGCCCGGCGCCATCGTTGACCAATCCGCATAAGCATTGGATAATGAACCGTACTGAACTTTAGGAGAGACTCATGAATGCAATAACCGAAATGCCCACACCGTTATTGTTTACCGACAATGCTGCGGCGAAAGTGAAACAGCTGATCGAGGAAGAAGGTAGTGGCGATCTGAAACTGCGCGTTTTTGTGTCTGGCGGCGGTTGTTCTGGTTTCCAATACGGATTTACTTTTGACGAGCAACAGGCAGAAGATGATACCGTTATTGAAAAGGCGGGCGTCAAACTCTTGATTGACCCGATGAGCTTTACCTACCTGGCCGGCTCGGAAATCGATTATCAAGAGGGCTTAAATGGCGCGCAGTTCGTCATCAAGAACCCGAACGCTACCTCCACCTGCGGCTGCGGTTCCTCTTTCTCTGCTTAACGCGTTTTAAAATTTTAGTTGCACCCTGAGGAGGCGTTCTGCGCCTCCTTTGTTTTTTTGTACGGGGATAAACCATGAACGAATACGTGCCCGGGCTGGAAGGCGTACCAGCAACCAAATCCAATATCTCCTTCATCGATGGCGAGAAGGGCATCTTGTCCTATCGCGGCTATCCGATCGAAGTGCTGGCTGAGCGCAGTACGTTTGAAGAAACTGCGCTGTTGTTGCTGGACGGCGATTTGCCGACACGCGCCAACCTCAAAGCGTTCGACCAGGATATGCGCGCTAACCGTAGGGTGAAATTCCGTATCCGTGAATTGATGCGCCAACTGCCGCCTACCGGCCACCCGATGGATATGCTGCAATCGATGATGGCGTGTCTCGGGATGGATTACTCCGGTGCGGATTGTTTGACCGGTGGCGATCAATGCAACGATGTGAACTTTGTGCATAACACCTCCGTTACCATCATTGCGCACATGGCGACCATGGTGACGATGTGGGAGCATATCCGTAACGGTTACGATCCCATCGAGCCGCGCACCGATTTAACCCACGCCGAAAATTTTCTATGGATGCTGACCGGTAAGGAACCGGATCGCTACATCGCGCGCATTATGGATATTTGTCTGATCCTGCACGCTGAACATACGATCAACGCTTCCACTTTTGCCGTGTTGGTGGCGGGCTCTACTTTGGCGAGCCCTTATAGCGTCATCGCGTCCGGTATCGCGACTTTGTCCGGCCCGCTACATGGCGGCGCCAACCAAGCGGTGGTCAATATGCTGGAAGAAATCGGCTCGCCCGAAAAGGCAGCGGCGTATATCGACGCACAGCTCAAAGCTAAGAAAAAAATCTGGGGCTTTGGCCATCGTGAATACAACGTCAAAGATCCGCGTGCCGTGATTTTGGAGCACTTGATGCGCAAATTCGCCGACTACAAAGAAGGGAAGGTTGGCCCGCTGTTTGAAATTGCCCAAGCGGTGGAAAAGGCCGCCACCGATCGGCTCGGCGCCAAGGGTATCTACCCCAACGTAGATTTTTATTCCGGCGTGTTGTATCGGGAAATGGGCATTGCACCCGATCAGTTTCCTTCCCTATTCGCCATGTCACGCGTGGCGGGCTGGCTGGCGCATTGGAAAGAGCAGCTAGGTCAAAATCGTATTTTCCGCCCCACCCAGGTTTACACCGGCGAAGTCGACCGGGAATATGTGCCGCTTGAACGGCGCGGGTAAACGCATCTAGCCATCACGCAGCCGGGTCTCGCCCACGCGCACCCTTTATTAAGCAGCGTTGTGCAGCATGTGGCGGCTAGGAATAGGGAATGCGAAATAAATTAAGGGGGCTAAATAAATCGTGCACGATGCCGTAAATATAAACACTGGCTATTGCGTATAGCCGCGACTGACCCAAACCCTTCATGCTTTGCTCTCCTGCCGATCTCACGAAAAAAAGCCAAGCGGTGTTAAGCACCTGGCAGCGCTATCAACTGGCGCCGAGCTTTGAGAATTTCGTCGAGTTGGCCGTATCGATTAATAGCTTTACCGAATTTCTCATCGACAAGGGCATCACCGCCTTGCATCACGCCAGCCATCAGCTAGAGCAAGTGACGTTGGCGTTATTCAATGAAGAAGTGAGCCACCCCCTAAGCCAAGCCGCGACGGATGATTTAAACGAACGCATACTCGCGCTCACGCGCATGGTAGACAGCCACGCTGCGGCAACCGAGGGTATGGCCGAGCGGCGCCTTGAACCGCAGCACGCCCCAATTCATACTAAGCGGATAGGCGATATTTGGTTAATCGGACATGACCAGGAATTGTGGCAAGACTTGCTGACGCAGCTCGAATATTTCGGCATGTCGGTAAATTTTTTGACATGGGAACAGTCATTGCCGGATAGCGTAGGCAGCGCTCCTTTGCTGCTACTCGACATCAGCAGTTTGCCAGAAGAAGTATGGCAGGCGCGAATCAAAGCGCTGCGACACCAATTCGCGGTTGGGCAACTGCTCTGTCTCGCGGTACGCTCCGATTTCGAGCAGTTGCAACAAGTGCTGCGTATCGGCTGTGATTGGTGTTTGCTAGAAGGTGCGGCCTTGCACACCATCGTCGCGCAAATTCTGGAATTGAACGATCGGCAGGAGCAAGAAGCTTACCGCGTGCTGATTGTGGAGGATTCGTTGACTGCAAGTCGCGTCATTCAGCGCACCTTGGAGGAAAACCAAATCCTTACCCAGGCCATCAATGACCCGCGCCAAGTACTTAGCGCGCTCAAGCAGTTCAACCCCGATTTGATTTTGATGGATATGTATATGCCCAACTGCACCGGGGTAGAGGCCGCACGCATTATTCGCCAGCATGACGAATTCTTGAGCATCCCCATTGTGTATCTTTCGGGTGAAACCAATGTGGCACTGCAAGTCGACGCCATGCGCTTGGGCGGCGATCATTTTCTCACTAAACCGTTTAATCCGGTTTTTCTGAATGCCATCGTCAAAAGTAAAATCGAACGTTACCGGGCGCTGCGCCGATCGATGTATCACGATAGCCTTACCGGCTTGCTAAATCACACCAGCGGTAAAGATACCCTGGATACCATGCTTTCTAACGTCTCACACGAAGGCGGCAGTTTGTCGGTAGCCATGTTGGATATCGACCATTTTAAGCAAGTCAATGATAACTATGGCCACCCCGTGGGCGATCAAATTATTCGCAGCTTGTCGTGGCTACTCAAGCAACGCCTGCGCAAACAAGACATTCTTTGTCGTTATGGCGGAGAGGAGTTCCTTATTGGTCTGCCCCACGCCACTGCGGAACAAGCCTTCAGCATCATAGATAGTATCCGCCAAGATTTTGCGCAAATTCGGCATCCTTATCGCGATACCTATTTCTGCACCAGCGTCAGTGGCGGCATCGCCACCTTTCCGCGTTATCAAACTAGCGATGCGCTTATCAAAGCGGCGGATGATGCCCTTTATGCAGCCAAGCGCGGCGGGCGGGATCGCTTACACCTTGCCGAATAAGCGCTAACGCGCCCCTTCACTTTTGCTATTCATCGAAATAATCTAGTTAGCTCCGTTTTTTCTTTCTCCCTTCGTTGGTCGTCAGGCTTCCACGCTAAGCGCGCAGGGGCGACGGTAATCTGTTCGCTACGTGCGCTAGCGCACAGATTGCGTTGGAACAGTAGCGGAGTATTGCATCGGTAAATGACGGCCCCCTATAAACGGGGTCGCTGGAATTTAATGCATGCTAGTCGAGTGTGCGCAGCGGTGTGGCGGCTCATGTTTTCCGATCATGGTCTGTGCTCACGCCATTGAGAATAAACAGGAGTAACAATTATGACTAATACCAAAACACTCGTTTTTGCCAGCATCGTTACGGCATTATTGCCAAGCATGGCGATCGCACAAGATAAAATTCAAGGATATCTACTCGATACGCGTGGCGCTGTGGTTAAGAACAACTATGGCCAATGCTGGCGCACTGGCTACTGGACGCCGGCGATGGCCATCGCAGAATGCGATCCTGATCTCGTCAAGAAAGTGGAGGCGCCCGCGCCCATGGTAGCAGCAGTTCCGCCGCCACCTGCGCTCGCGCCCACTCCGGCACCCGCACCGATAATTGAAGCGAAAAAAGTCAGTTTCTCGGCCGATGCACTGTTCGCCTTCGACAAATCCACGCTGAAGCCGGAAGGAAAGTTGGAATTGGATGGCTTGGCTAGGGATCTCAATGGCGTGAGCTACGACGCTATCCATGTCACCGGCCATACGGATCGTATCGGTAGCGCTAAGTACAATCAGAAACTATCAGAGCAACGTGCAAATGCGGTGCGAGAGTATCTCGTCGGCAAAGAGATACCCGCAAATCGTATTTCCGTAGAAGGCAAGGGCGAGCTTCAACCGACCACCCAGCCCGGCGACTGCACCGGTCCAAAAAGCAAGAAACTCATCGCCTGCCTGCAGCCTGATCGGCGTGTGGACATAGAGGTAACCGGCACCAAGTAATCGCTACACCTTGCCCGCTGCGATAGGCGTCCTCACGCAGCGGGATATTTCCGATCTAACGGTTTATCAAAGGAGTGAATGACAATGAATGCACACAACACACGACTTGCTCTAAGCATCGTGCTCACCAGCGCATTATTCCTGTTTATTACCGGCTGCAAACCTCAGCAAGAAACGGGCACCCCACCCGCACCGAGCACGACGGTGGGAACCAAGATTGACGACAGCGTGGTGACCACGCGGGTGAAATCCGCATTGCTGGCTGACCCGAGCATCAAGAGTTTCGACATCGCGGCTGTCACGCGCAAAGGCGAAGTCCAGTTGAGCGGGTTTGTCGACAATCAAACCCAAATCGATCGTGCAATCGATATTGTGCGCGGTGTAGAAGGGGTGCAGAGCGTCACCAATAAAATGAGCGTCAAGCAATAAAAAATGAATAAACGTTAAGGTGACGATCAGTCCTACAAACAACAAACCCTGCTTAGGCAGGGTTTGTTGTTTGTGCGCCAGCGTACAGACGCGGCAAACGCCGCCTGCTAATCTGAACCTTGAATACGGCAGAAAGGCAGCGCTGCTTCCGTGCAGCGTGGCCAACACGGATAGTCAATTCACTGAAGGGAAACAAAAATGAACTGGGATCGCATCGAAGGCAATTGGAAACAATTCAAGGGCAATATTAAAGAACAATGGGGCAAGCTCACCGACGATCAGTTAGATGTGATTGCCGGTAAGCGCGAACACCTTTCCGGAAAGATTCAGGAAACCTACGGCATCACTAAAGATGAAACAGAAAAGCAGATATCAGAATGGCAGGCTCGCCAGAAAGATCAACCGCATTAAAGCGGTGTGTGCGGGCGCGAAACCCTCGCGCACAATTTAAGCATAGCCAACATTTTTAACCCGATAAAGGAATCATCATCATGAATAAATTCAATATCAGCGCGATCGTTCTGTCGATCAGCCTTGCGTATAGCGTAAATGGCATGGCGCAAAATCTGTCGAAGAATGAATACAAAGCTGCCGAAAAAGGCATCGTGGCCGAGTACAAATCCGCCAAGGTGAAGTGTGGCTCATTCGCTGATAACGCTAAGGATATCTGCCTGGCCGATGCAAAGGGCAAGGAAAAAGTTGCTAAAGCCGAACTCGATGCGCGCTACAAGCCTTCTAAAAAGGCGAGCTACGGGCTAAGTGTTGCCATGGCGGAAGCGAATTACGCGGTGGCCAAAGAAAAGTGCGATGACAAAGCGGGCAACGAAAAGGATGTCTGCGTGAAAGAAGCGAAAGCTGCTCTGGTGCGCGCTAAAGCTGACGCTAAAGCGCAGATGAAAACTTCGACAGCAAACGCGAAAGCCAACGAGACATCGTCTGAGGCACACATGAAGGCGAAAGCAAAAGGCACGGAAGCACGCCAGGACGCAGCGGCCGACAAACGTGAGGCGGATTATGCAGTAGCAAAAGAAAAATGCAATGCAATGGCGGGCGACGCTAAAGATCGTTGCATGAACGAAGCAAAGATGCACCACGGCAAATAAGCCGCCGGGTAGGAATTTCCCTAGCCCCGGATGTTTAACACAGAGGTATTCCAAATGAACACGACACAAAAATTAGTAGCAAATGCAGCAACAGTAGCTATTCTGCTAGGCCTAGCGGGTTGTGCTGGCATGTCGACGCAGGATAAAAATACTGCGATCGGTGCTGGTGTTGGCGCGGTAGGTGGCGCCGTGCTGACCGGCGGCAGCGCTGTCGGCACGGTGGGTGGCGCGGCAGTCGGCGGCGTCATTGGTCACGAGATCAGTAAATAATAGCGCTTCATCTATGTGACAGTTGCGCCCGCCCAACGGGGGCGTGACTGTAGGCATAGACTATAAATAGAAAGGGTCGATATCATGCTTTACACCATTGCAGTTGTTATGCTCATCTTGTGGCTACTGGGGCTCGTTACCTCTTACACCATGGGCGGCTTCATTCACATTCTGCTGGTGATTGCTATCGTCGTTGTCTTGCTGAGGGTCATTAACCGATGACGTTGCAAAACATGCGCGCGGTCTTCATTAGCGCGCTGTGTTTCGTTGTGCTTACCCCAAGCTACTGCTATGCAGATGCCAAGGCGGCGCGAACGGTGAGGGTCAAGCGGCGGCTGGCTTTCCACGCCTAGCCGGCCAAAACAAGGTTTATCTTGTGAAACAATTGCAAGCTTTTAACGGGCGCCGCACTGATCCGGTGATGCAAGCGTTTGCACAGATGCTCAATGCCCAGCAAATAAGCGATGTCGCGGAATATTACGTTAGCTTGCCGCCATGACAACGCATCAAGTCTGTATTGCCTTGAGTGCACAGCGCCAGATGGCACCGAAACCGACCCATTTTCATAAGGAGCATGAAATGCGTGTGCTGCCTGTTGCCATGCCTAAACACAATCCCGTCAAGCATCCTGCGCACGAACGCGTGTGCCCCCATTGCAATGGGCCCGTAATTCGCGTGCGGCGCCGTTTTATCGACCGGCTGTTGAGCTTGTTTTTACCAGTACAGCGCTATCGCTGCCGTATGAAGGGCTGGGGTTGTGATTGGGAAGGGAATCTGGACTAAACGGCTTGCTTGGCTGCAAGGATTTCATGGCAAGCGTGACGATGTACGGCGCGGCGTCAAATCGGCTGCGAGTCGCCTCTGAATGTGAGTTACCGCACAGAACATTTCCAGATTGTCGCTTACGCTAAATCTTTCAAGCAAGGTCATATCGAAGCAGTAATAAAACGTCTCGCACCCCACCGAGGAGAACCTATTATGAAAAAGCAGAGTGTAACCAGCATGGTGAAGCCTGAAGTCGCAGGGCGCATACGGATGGTGAAAGCGCATCATGCGTAATATCTCAACGGAAACCATAAATGGTACGCAGCAGCAATTTAAATTGTTGGCGGCATCCAATGCTTGTCTGCGGAGAAATTTGATACGGTTTTCCCACAAGATAAAGCAGGAGAGTCTCCTTGCCTATCATGACGAGCTGACAGGGCTGCCCAACCGCAACTTGCTGCTCGACCGCCTACATCAGGCGATGCAACAAGCCGCTCGGCAGCACAAACAGGTGCTGCTGATGTACATTGATCTAGACCGGTTCAAATGGATCAACGAACAGTTAGGGCATGTCGCGGGAAACAGTCTCTTGCAGCAGGTGGCCATGCGTTTAGCAATCAATATCCGTGGTGCAGACACCGCATGCCGTTATGGCGGCGATGAATTCATCGTCATGATGCCGGAAATCGAAGGGCAACATAGCATTATCGCGGCGTTGAATAAAATCCGTACACAATTGGCCGTACCTTATGTGATCGATGATCAGGTGATTACGCTAACGGCAAGCGTTGGCGCAGCCATCTATCGCGGCGATGAACAAAGTTGCGAAGATTTGATACGGCAAGCCGAGGTTGACATGGTGCATGCCAAAGCGAACATCAATCCGCCTACGATCGCAGTCATTTAGATCGAGCTACAGCGCGAAGCTACTTAATCTTTCGCACGACTTGTTTTGTGCGCTACCGTACCGACCGGAAGCGGAGATAAGCATAAGCTGGTTAAACGTTTCGACAGTCGAGACAACACAACCAAAAGGTAAACATCATGCCATCGCAAATCAATCAATCTCCACCGCCCCTGATATGGATCGCAGGCATCGCCCTCATTTTATTCTCCCTGGTGGGTATCGCCGCCTTCATGGGGTGGATCCCCAACTCCATCGGCAACCCCGGTGACAGCGCTGAGTCAAGCAGCCCGGCGGGTGTAAAAGCACATAAAGCGGTACCCCATGTAGCGAGTAACACGCGCGCCAAAGCGGCATGCGCCGAATGTGGCGTTATTCAATCGACACGCGTGATCGTCCAGCCCGGCGACGGCGGCGCAGTTGGCATCGTTGGCGGCGCGGTGGTTGGGGGGTTGCTCGGCAATCAGGTCGGTGGTGGACGCGGCAAGGATATCGCGACCGTGGCCGGCGCGGTGGGCGGAGCGGTTGTGGGTAACGAGATTGAGAAACGCGTGGACACGACCAAACGCTATGAAACGGTTGTGCGTTTTAACGATGGTACGAATCGGGTATTTACCGAATCAAAGCCGACGGCTTGGCGAGTCGGTGAGCAGGTGAAGGTCATTAACGGTGTCATCCAATCGAATAACTAATTTTTGCGCCACGTTAAGCGTAGCTGCACTTGGTTTGTGCGATAACAAGAAGGGTAGAAAAAATGCCCTACCCAGGGTTGGCACAATCGCCGCAATGGCGCGCACTGCCTTTGCTGCGCGCGACTGCGGCAGTTAGGCGCATGGCAGTGGCCGCATTCGGTCTGCTCACCTGCGCCTGCGCAGGATGCGCAAGTCTCCCCGACGCCAAGCTGGAAATACCGCACGCACAATCGGTAGCATTTGATAACGCACGCGGCCCTGTCTCCGCAGGCAAGAGCAGCGCAATCCTCGGTGAACTCAAGCGCAAATCGGGCGACATCGACATCCTGGAAAAACACCTGGCCCTGGAACAGGCGATCAACGCCGATAGTCCGCTGGTGCTGGGCAATAAACTCGTTCTGTTGCAAGATGGGCCAGCGACCTACCAGGCGATGTTCGCTGCGATCAAACAGGCCAAAGATCACATTAACCTGGAAACCTACATCTTTGAAGATGACGACATCGGCCAACAGTTCGCCGATCTGCTGCTGGAAAGGCAGGCCGCTGGCGTTCAGGTTAACTTGATTTACGACAGCGTTGGCTGCCTGAATACGCCTAAGGATTTTTTTGAGCGCCTGCGCACCGCTGGCATCCAGGTACTCGAGTTCAATCCGGTCAACCCCTTGGCCGGAAATAAAAAGGAATGGTTGCTCAATAACCGCGACCACCGCAAGTTGCTGGTGATCGATGGACGCATCGCTTTCCTTGGCGGCATCAACATCAGCGAATCCTATTCCAGCGCCCCCTCCGGTAAGTCAGCCAAGCAAAAAGAAAAGAATTTGAAAGGTTGGCGCGACACCCACCTGCAGCTCGAAGGGCCGGTGGTGGCGGAATTCCAGAAGCTATTCATGGACACCTGGGCCAAGCAAAAGGGCCAGCCGCTGATGCAGAAAAACTACTTCCCCAAACTCGGCAAACAGGGTGACGAGATCGTGCGCGCTATCGGCAGCGCCTACGACGATCCGCACAGCTTGATCTATCTCACGCTGTTATCCGCGATCAACCATGCGGAACAGCAGGTACAACTCACCAACGCCTATTTTGCGCCCGATCCGCAATTGCTCAAGGCCTTGACTGACGCGGCGCAGCGCGGCGTCGAGGTGAAGATGATCTTACCCAGCCATACCGATTCATGGGCCGTCTTCCACGCCGGGCGCGCGCATTATTCCAAGCTGTTGCGTGCCGGCGTCAAGATCTACGAGCGGCGTGGTGCGGTGATGCATTCCAAGACCGCCGCCATCGACGGCGTGTGGTCGACCATCGGTTCAACCAATCTGGATTGGCGTAGCTTCCTGCACAACGACGAACTCAATGCGGCCATTCTGGGCCGCGATTTTGCCCGGCAAATGGAGGCCATGTTTGCCAAGGATCTTGCCGCGTCCGACGCCATCGATATTGATCGCTGGGAGCAACGGTCGCTGCTGTTCCGAATTAAGGAGTGGGCAGCGCGGCTCGTGGAATATTGGCTATAGATGCCTTTGGTGAGCGCCCTGCGCCCAGAACATCACCTTATGTACGCTACCGCACTGATTGTATCTGGGGTTGCGACTAAGCTGTTTTTTACGCCAGGTTAATAACCGATGGGTTTATTTCACGACGACGGGGGGCGCAGTAGTAACCCGAGCGGTGCTTATAGATTACGTTACGAGGAGAAGAAAAATGTTAGGAACCATACTGTTGATTGTTGTCGTGCTGCTGCTGATTGGCGCGATCCCGAGCTGGCCGCACAGCCGAAGCTGGGGTTATGCCCCGAGCGGCGTGCTCGGTACGATATTAATCATCGTACTCATTTTGTTATTAATGGGTCGGCTATAACACGCTCGCTCAGGTGCGCTGCAAGGCTAATCAAGGGGAACAAAAGCAGCGCCTTGATCGCCCCTCAACTTGGATTTCAATTTGTTTTTAAACTCACTAAAGGAGATTTATCATGAAGCAACTTAATAAATATTTTTCGGCATTATTCTTGAGCGTTTTGTTGTTGTCTTTCCTGGGTTGCGCCGCTACACCCCAGAAGGAAGGAACCGGCGAATATGTAGACGATACCGTCATCACCACTAAAGTGAAGGCTGCTATCTTCAATGAGCCGACGCTGAAATCCGCCGAGATTAATGTTGAAACCTTTAAGGCTGTCGTGCAGTTAAGCGGTTTTGTCAGTTCCCAAGCCGATATCAATAAAGCCATCAGCCTCGCGCGTAGCGTGAAGGGTGTGGTCTCGGTCAAGAACGACATGCGGCTGAAGTAATAAATGGCCATCGGGCAAGGGGAAGGTTGAAACAACCCCCCCTTTTCCTGATGACGATAGGTACTGGCCATATCGATGTGCGCAACCTAAGGAGAACGAAATGAACGCAGTTAAAGTAATCGCATTCGCGCTGATTCTAGCCGGCGCTCTGGGCTTGGTGTACGGTGGATTTACCTACACCAAAGAAACGCATGAGGCCAAGTTGGGGCCGATCGAACTATCGGTAACGGACAAGGAAACCGTCAACGTCCCGGTCTGGGCAGGGGTAGGGGCCATCGTGATTGGCGGCGCGCTCCTGGTGTTTGGAACCAAGCGCTAATCCCTGTATCTGCTGCGGGTATTCTGTAGATGGTCGCTGGCTTGCGCCCCATGATTTTCCCGTCCATTCCTACCGAGACGATCGAGAACCCTGTATCTGAACCCGCGGCGGATAACACGCTCCCGGCCGCCAAAGTTGCCGATGCCATCCCGCTTACGATTCATTTACCCGTAGACGCGCGGGGCGCCGCACTCGGTATCTTGGCGACGGTCGCGCTGATATTCGCGCTGGATTGGGCGCAGCCGTTTCTGATCACCCTCTTGCTCGGCATACTCTTTGCGTACACGCTGAATCCACTCGTCGTGTGGCTGGAACGGATTCATTTACCGCGCATCGTGGGCGCCAGCCTGGTGATGGTGGCTGTGATCTGTGCGCTGGTGTTCGGCGCATATGCGCTGCGCGGACAGGTGCAAGGAATATTCGAGCAGTTGCCCGTAGCAGCCAGCAAATTGTCGGCGGGCCTCGACAAGTTGCGCAGCGGTCCGCTCAGCAACATGAAGAATGTGCAGGCTGCCGCGAATACGATTGAGAAAGCCGCTAGTCAAGCCGACCTATCAGCACCACCGAAGCCGCGCACCACGCATGTTGTGATCGACGAACCCACCTTTAAACTCAGCAACTTTCTGTGGGTCGGTTCCAGAGGGGTACTCGCCGTCATCGGCCAAGCGGCCATGGTGCTTTTTTTGGTGTTCTTCTTCTTACTCGGCGGCGATATGTTCAAACGCAAGTTGGTGCGGCTTGCGGGACCGACGTTGTCGAGAAAGAAGATCACAGTGCATATCCTGGATGACATCAACGATTCCATTCAGAAATATATGTTCATGCTATTGGTGACCAATGTATTGATCGGGCTGCTGACCTGGATCGCACTGCATTGGATCGGTTTGGAAAACGCCGGCGCCTGGGCGGTTGCCGCCGGTTTGCTGCATATCATCCCTTATGCGGGCTCCGTCCTCACCGCGACTATCCTCGGCATGGCGGCCTTCATGCAATTCGACTCATTTTCCATGGGGCTTTTGGCTGCGGGCGCCTCGTTAGTGATCGCGACCTTGGTCGGTACCTTTATCGCCACTTGGATGACCGGTAAATTTGCCAAAATGAATACAGCGGCCGTGTTTGTATCGCTACTGTTCTGGGCTTGGTTGTGGGGGGTATGGGGCATGCTGTTGGGTATTCCGATTATCGTTATCGTGAAAGTCGTGTCGCAGCATGTGGAGCAGTTGCATCCCGTGGCGGAGCTGTTGGGGGAATGAGGCTGGCCCCGTCATCTTGCAAAATTAGCTGAACCGACAAAGTGCCAAGCACGCAGCAGTTTTGTTTTTCAGGTTCACTTAGCACCAAAGGACGCTCGCAGCTTATGTGGCGCCCGCGATTTGTCAGAACTTCTAATCGATACATCTATGGAAAATCCGGGTTTACTGGTTGAAAAAGCCTATGCGTTGACCGGCGCGCAATGGTTCTTGCTCGTCGGTGGACTATTACTCGTGATGGGCCTCACATCGGCAGCACTGAAGCGCCTGCCGATCACATCAGCCATTATCTATTTGGCGGTGGGCTTGCTGGTCGGCCCAACCGTACTCAATGTTTTTCACTTCAATCCGCTGAAAGAATCGGCGCTGTTGCAAGTGCTCACCGAAGTGGCCGTACTGATTTCCTTATTTTCTGCCGGCGTCAAAATGCCTGTCCCGGTCAGCCTGGCCCGTTGGCGCACGCCGATATTGCTGTCGACGGTATCGATGGCTATCACCGTCGGCTTGATTGCGGCCTTCACTTACTACTTTTTAGATCTACCGCTAGGCGCGGGTGTTCTGCTGGGGGCTATCCTCGCGCCCACCGATCCAGTACTGGCCACCGATGTGCAAATTCGTCACCCCGATGACCGCGACCAACTCCGCTTCACCTTAACCTGCGAGGCCGGCATCAACGACGGCAGCGCTTTTCCCTTCGTGATGCTAGGCTTGGGCATGCTGGGCCTGCACGAGCTTGGCGAATTCGGGCTGCAATGGGCATTAGTGGATGTACTGTGGGCCACCGTCGCGGGGGTGGCGATCGGCATCGCATCGGGCGCGGCCTTGGCCCATCTCAGCTGGAAGCTACGCGGCGCATCGCCCAAGAGCGAATTAATCTATGACTTCCTCGGCTTGGGACTCATCGGCGTGGTGTACGGTCTGAGTGTCATCGCGCATGCTTGGGGTTTCTTAGCCGTCTTTTTTGCGGCCGTAGCGTTACGCCAAACCGAACTCAAGCTAGCCGATGTAATCACTGCGCCAACTGCCTTGCCAGCCATGAAGGTGCCGCCGATGGATTCACCGGATAGCGTTGATATTGAAACGCCGCCGACAGTCAGCGAAGGCGCTTTGGTCTTTAAGGAACATCTTGAACGACTATCAGAAGTGGTGCTGATTCTCCTGGTGGGCGGCATGCTCTTTGTGGACTCCTGGAGCTGGCGGGCAGTTGCGTTGGCCCTGTTTGTGTTTGTGGTGGCGCGTCCGGTCAGCGTCCTGGTCGGTTTATCGAGCACCCGCACGGTCTGGCGCATGCGCGGCATGGTGGCATGGTTTGGCGTGCGCGGCATCGGTTCGCTGTACTACCTGATGTATGCCATCCAGCATGGCCTGCCCGAGGAGCTGGCCTTGGAGCTGATACAGCTGACGCTCATCGTGGTGACGCTTTCCATTCTTGTACACGGCATCAGCGTCAAGCCGCTGATGTACCGATTCTGGCGCGATCGCAAACGGCAGTCCGACTAATCCGTCTTCGCCCGACAGGCGATGTCACGCTTGAATAATCAATTCTGGCCTTATGTGCGCTAGCGCACAGCACACCTTGGAATGCAGGCAGATACTGCTATGCAGAGTAGTTATCGCAACCCACAGGAGCTTTAATCATGGAACAAACACTAGACGAATTTAATCGGACTAAGGGTAAAGTGGTCGATGATTTTAAAACCATCGTCAACGATGCTGAAGCCCTATTACAAGCAACGGCGCAAGTTTCCGGGGAAGGTTTTGCCGCAGAGCGTGCGAAATTTGCCGAAAAATTAAAATACGCCAAGACCCGTTTGGCGGAGGCGGAGCATCGCGTGGTCGAAAAAGCCAAGCAGGCGGCTACGGCAACCGATCATTACGTGCATGAAAATCCGTGGACAGCAGTGGGTGTCGCTGCCGCGGTCGGCATGCTCATCGGATTTCTGGCCGCAAGGCGTTGATTTTTTACTGGAGATCGGCCTGTGGAACTTGACACCGATTCTACCCACGCATCGCTAGGCGGCGTGTTCAACTCGGCCAAGCATTTGCTTGCCAGCATCGTCGAACACTTGCATACCCGCTTGGCCTTGTTCTCGACCGAGTTTGCCGAAGAAAAACTGCGGCTGACCACGCTTTTGTACAGCGCCCTAACGGCGCTGTTTTTCTTTTTTATGACGCTCATCCTCGCCCTGCTGTTCGTCATTGCAGCCTATTGGGATACGCCTTACCGGCTGCACGCCATTGGCGGACTCACGGCGCTGTTTTTGATCGGCGCCGGCATTGCCTGGAGCAGGGTGCGCGCCCAGCTGCAGTCCAGACCGCGTTTATTCGAGGCGAGCCTGGCCGAGTTGTATAAAGATCGGCAACAATTGGATTCGCAATGATGCAGACCAAGGCGATGGCTTTGAGGCACAAACGCGCCGTGCTCGTCGCGCAAATCGGCATGGAGCGCGCTGCGCTTGCGCAACAAGGCGCTGCATTGCGGCCTGCTGCGCTGATGATCGATAAAGTCAGCGCGGGCATACGCTACCTCAAAAGCCATCCCGGACTATTGCTGCTTCCCGTCGCCATTCTGGCGCTGTGGCGTCCACGGCGTTTGCTGGCCTTCGCGGTGAGTAGCTTAGGGATGTGGCGCTTAGTGCAGCGTGGGTGGCGCCGGCTTCGACTCTCATCTGGACGCAATGAGCGGTAGCAGTGCGATGTATCGTGTTAACCTTTTTTGGAGGCTTATCCCATGAACTCAACCCTGGAAAAAATTTTCGTTATTTCGATTGGTGTCATCATCGTGCTGTTTCTACTGCTCGACGGCGGCGCCATGACAGAAGCGACGATCAGTGGCGGCATGATGGCGAACACAGCGAATATGGGACATAGTTGGATCTGGATTATTCCGACTTTACTGATCTTTGGTCTCGGTTTCTTGCTTGCCTGGATAGTCCTCGGCAAGGATGATGTGTCACAGACAGAGCGTCATTCAATGTCTGATCAGATCATTGAGATGTCGGGTCACGGCAATCTGCGTGCGAATGGGAAAGATTAGCTGCTTCAGGCCATGCCCGCCGCACCCGGGGCCAGGCCTGCAACATTCACGATCGTAGGCCAGGCCACTACAACGTAAAGCATGTCTATACTGTAAGTAGCCGGTAAGCCGCCATGCATGCCAAGCAATAGGAGGGTGCTTGCCGTGTAAATGCTCGTTACCTGCTGGGCCAATGTTTTGTGTGCCGTGCGGTTTTATTCTTGTCAACTGGGTGGCCAACGAGCTGCGGTTTTTAGGTATAGCGAAAGAACAACCGTGGGACAAGCGATGGGCAAGCCAGTCAAAGAAAAAGCCGTCAGTGAACCTGCAATGAGTAAACAGGCATACAAGCACAGCCTGCGCCAACTCCAGATCGAACTCGTTAAGCTGCAGCGTCACTTTATTCAGTGCGGCGACAAAATTCTAATCCTGTTTGAAGGCCGGGACGCCGCCGGCAAAGACGGTGCGATCAAGCGCATCGTCCAACATTTAAGTCCGCGCGAAACCCGTGTCGTGGCGCTTGGCAAGCCCTCCGACCGAGACCGTGGTTCGTGGTACTTTCAGCGTTATGTCTCACATCTGCCGGCAGCCCAGGAACTCGTGCTATTTAACCGCAGCTGGTACAACCGCGCGGGCGTCGAACGCGTCATGGGTTTTTGTAGTGACGCGGAGTATGAAGAATTCATGGCATCGGTCTTAGCGTTCGAGCACATGCTGGTGCGCTCGGGGGTCAAACTCCTTAAGTACTACCTCGATATCAGCAAAGCCGAACAGAGGCGACGCTTGAATGAGCGTAAGATAGATCCGCTCACGCAATGGAAAACCAGCGCGCTTGACGACCAAGCGCTCCAGAAATGGAAGCAATACAGTCTGGCGCGCAATGAGATGCTGGCGCGTTCGCACAACCCGGTGACGCCGTGGACCGTCGTACGCGCCGATGACAAGCCATTGGCGCGGCTCAACATCATGAAGGATTTGCTCAGTCGGCTGCACTACACCGATAAAGACGAGCAACTTCTCCTGCCCGACCCTCAGATCGTATTGACTTACGATGCCGCCTATCTCGAAAACGGTGTGCTTGCGCCGTAGACGGAGCGATGACGAGCGCTAGCAGCCGATTGCCTTCAAGTCAGACAGCTTGTTCGGCCCATCCAGAAACCGACCAGCCTGCACAGAAATGCGCCTCTAAATGAAAACCAGCGACATTCGTTTCTTCCACTATTTGCATCAGTTGCGGGCGCACTTGCGCGACGGCGGCATTCCCCTCAAGCACGTCTTTGATGAGCCCCCGCTGCGCTCGGAGTTGTTCAGCGCCGATCAGATGGAACAGCATGGCAAGCGTCTCGCGGCCATGCACACGTTGACGCAGGAACGTCCGCAGGATCAGCTGCTGACGCGCTTGGCGGCGAATGAAGCAGTCTTGATCGGTGTCTGCGGCCGGCTCACGACAGCGGTAAAAGCGAATCAGCAAATTACGCCGGCCAGCGAATGGCTGCTCGATAACTTCTATCTGATCGAAGAGCAGATCCGTACCGCCAAGCGCCATTTACCCAAGGGGTATAGCCGGGAATTGCCGCGTTTGTTGAATGGACCTTCGGCTGAATTGCCGCGCGTCTACGATATCGCGCTGGAGATTATCTCGCACGGTGATGGGCGGGTAGACCCGGAAAGCCTCAGCCGTTTCGTCGCGGCCTATCAGACGGTCAGCGTGCTCAAATTGGGCGAGTTATGGGCCATTCCCATCATGCTGCGGCTGGCGTTGATCGAGAATCTGCGGCGCGTTGCCGTTCGCATCGCTGCCGGCCGCGTGGATCGCGACCTCGCTAGCGCGTGGGCGGAGCAGATGACGGCGGTCGCGGAGAAAGACCCGAAAAGCCTGGTGTTGGTGATCGCGGATATGGCGCGCTCGCAACCGCCGATGTCGACCCCCTTCGTGTCGGAATTTACGCGCCGGCTGCAAGGACAAAGCCTCGCCTTGGCATTGCCGCTGACCTGGATTGAGCAAGTGCTTGCCGAGTCGGGGCTGACCATCGAGCAGTTGGTGCAATCGGGAAACCAACAGCAGGCGGCTGATCAAGTTTCCATTAGCAACAGCATTGCTAGCCTGCGCTTTCTGGGGGGGATGGATTGGCGCGAGTTCGTCGAAACGAGGAGTATCGTCGAGCAAACGCTACGCGAAGATCCGGGCGGCGCTTACGGCGAAATGGATTTCGCTACCCGCGATCGCTACCGTCATGCAATTGAGAAGCTTGCGAAAACCAGCCCGCTGTCCGAAGCCGAAGTGGCGCGAATCGCGATCCAACTCGCCCAAGCGGCGCAGCGAGTTGAATCGGTGCAGCCGGTTGAGCCGGCCCAGCTTGATCAGCCTACGCTGCACGGGGGCGACCGACGCGCGGCGCATGTCGGCTTCTATCTGATCGACCACGGCTTGCGCGCACTCGAAACCAGGGTGCAGGTGCGCCTTTCCCCGGGCGCCACACTCGCGAAAATAGGCGCCCGACGCCCCTTGGGTCTGTATCTCGGCGCGATCGCGCTGCTCACGCTGCTGTTCAGTGCGGGCCTATTGACGCTGGCGCAAGGCGTGCCGCTTGAGATGCAGGTGACGATCGGCCTACTCGCTCTGCTGTCCACCAGTCAACTGGCGCTGGCGCTGGTGAATTGGCTGGCGACCTTGTTGGTGCGCCCGCATCCACTGCCGCGCATGGATTTCTCCGCCGGCATTCCGGCGCAATCGCGCACGCTGGTCGTGGTGCCGACGATGCTCACTGATCCGCAGAATGTCGACGATCTAGTCGAGGCGCTGGAAGTGCGCTTCCTGGCGAATCGGGACGGCAATCTGTATTTTGGCCTACTGACCGATTTTCGAGATGCGCACGCAGAAATGCTCGCCGAGGACGAGCCGCTGCTGCAACTGGCACAGGCGCGAATCGAGGCGCTAAATGCAAAATATAGTACTGCGGGAGGGTCGCTGCCTGCGCCAAGACCGCCCGAAGGGCGAGTGTCTGGCGGCGCCCCCTTTACGGGGGTCAGCAGCGGGGAACCCGCCGGCGTACCCCTTGCGGGTGCTGCGGGAGGGTCGTTGCGCAGCAGCGGGGAACCCACCGGCGTACCCCTTGCGGGTGCTGCGGATAATGATATTTTTTTCCTGTTTCATCGCCCGCGCCGCTGGAATCCGCAAGCGCGAATCTGGATGGGCTACGAGCGTAAGCGCGGCAAGCTTTCGGATCTAAATGCACTCCTGCGGGGCAGGGGGGGCGATCGCTTCTCATGTATTGCCGGTGATACAACATCCCTGACGAACATCCAGTACGTCATCACCTTGGATACGGATACGCAGCTGCCGCGTGACGTCGCACGGCAGTTTGTGGGCGCCATGGCGCATCCGCTCAATCGCGCGCGCTACGACGCACAGCGGCAGCGGGTCTGCGCGGGCTACGGCATTCTTCAGCCGCGCGTAGCCGTAAGCCTGGAAGGCGCTAACCGCTCGCGCTATGCGCGCTTGCATGGCCTCGACTCTGGCATCGACCCCTATACCCGCGCCGTCTCTGACGTCTACCAAGACGTGTTCGGCGAAGGCTCGTTCATCGGCAAGGGGATCTATGAGGTGGATACGTTCGAGCGGACATTGAATGAACGCTTTCCCGAGAACCGGATTCTCAGCCACGATTTGCTGGAAGGCTGTTATGCGCGCGCCGGCCTCTTGAGTGATGTACATTTGTATGAAGATTATCCCGCGCACTACAGCGCGGACGTGAGCCGACGTCATCGCTGGATACGCGGCGATTGGCAATTGCTGGGGTGGCTGCTGCCGCGTGTTCGCGGTCTGGGTAGCGGCTGGCAGAAAAACCCGCTGTCGTGGTTGTCGCAATGGAAACTCTTCGACAACCTGCGGCGCAGCCTGGTGCCGATGGCGTTGACGCTGCTGCTGCTGCTGGGTTGGACCCTGCTGGCATCGCCCGGATTGTGGACCTGGGCAGTACTCGGCATTATCCTGATGCCGCCCTTGATCGCCTCGGTGCTGGAAGTATTTCACAAGCAGCGTGAGGTACTGTTAAGTCAACATCTTGCCGCCGCACTTGACGCGACCATCCAACGCTTAGCACAAGCAGCCTTTTCCTTGGCCTGCCTGCCCTATGAGGCCTACTTCAGCTTGGATGCGATATTGCGCACGGTGGGGCGCATGTGGTTCACACACCGGCGGCTGCTCGAATGGAATCCTTCGGGCGAAGCGGCGCGTGACAGCCGCACGGACTTTGCCGCCGCTTTGTGCGCGATGTGGATCGCGCCGCTGATCGCCGTTTCTGCAACGCTCTATCTCCTGCTGTTCAAGTCTGCGGTACTCGCCATCGCTACGCCTATCCTGCTGCTGTGGCTGGTTTCACCCGCGCTTGCTTGGTGGATGAGCCAACCGCTCGCGCGCCGCGAAGCGCAGCTGATGCCGGAGCAGATCGATTTTCTGCGCCAGCTTTCGCGCAAGACCTGGGCATTTTTCGAGACGTTTGTCGGCCCAGAAGATCATTGGCTGCCGCCGGATAACTATCAGGAGTACCGCGGCGCCGCGGTTGCGCATCGCACCTCGCCCACCAATATAGGACTGGCGCTACTGGCTAATTTAACAGCGTATGACTTCGGTTACCTTCCGGCCGGGCAACTCATTGAGCGCACGGCGAACACCCTTCGCACCATGGGGGCCTTGGAACGCCATCGTGGCCACTTCTACAACTGGTACGACACCTTATCGCTGAAACCGCTGCACCCGATGTATGTTTCGACGGTGGACAGCGGAAATCTCGCGGGCCATTTGTTGACCTTGCGTCCGGGTCTGCAAGCACTCCCCGACGCACCGATTGTGGGGATGCGATGGTTAGACGGGCTGCACGACACGCTGGCCATTTTGCAGGTGGCTGCAGCCCCATCGGCACTGCTGGTTCAATTGAAGGTGGATTTCGAAGCTGCTTTCGAGGCTGTACGGGCTTCCCGGCCAAGCACGCTCACGCAAGCGTGGCAGTGTCTTGACTGGCTGACGAGACGCGCGGCGGAGTTTGCCGACAGCCTTGATGCGGTTTCAATGGCGTCTCAAAAAAGCGGCGACATGTACACAGAAGTCGATGCGGATTCCACGCACCATCCGACGCTGGATCATGCCAGCGCAGTACGCTCTGAGCGGGTTTCCGAGCGCGATGCCGATTGGTGGGCGCGGACGCTGGCCCGGCAATGCCGTGCCGCCCTCGATGAGTTGACGTTTCTCGCCCCATGGCTATTGCTACCGGCTGCGCCGAGTGGGTTCGACTACCCCGATAACAGCGCCATCCCCACGTTGCGCGAATTGGCAAGGCTCGACGATGTTCTATTACCTGTAATCGAGCAGCGGCTCCTGGTGGGGACTGCGGAAGGGTCGCTGCACGGCAGCGGGGCATCCACCGGCGTACCCCTTGCGGGTACTGAAGCGCACTCGGCGCGTGAGTGGCTGCATGCGTTTCGGGGCTGCATCACGGAAGCCAGTTGCCGCGCTACGGAGCGGATAGCGGAGATCGAACAGCTGGCCCTGCAAGCCAGCGAGTTCGCGTGCATGGAGTATGGCTTCTTGTACGACAAGGCGTCGCGTCTGTTGGCGATCGGATACAACGTGGATGAGCTGCGACGCGACGCGAGTTACTACGACTTGCTGGCGTCCGAAGCGAGATTAATTAATTTCGTCGCGATTGCGCAGGGACAAGTGCCGCAGGAGAGCTGGTTTGCCCTGGGGCGGCTGCTCACGAGCACCGGCGGCGAACCGATTCTCTTGTCGTGGAGCGGTTCGATGTTCGAGTACCTGATGCCGCTCCTGGTGATGCCGACCTTTGATAACACGCTGCTCGATCAGACCTATCAGGCCGCGGTGGCGCGCCAGATCGACTATGGGCGGCAGCGCGGCGTACCGTGGGGCATGTCGGAATCCGGTTACCACCTGGTCGACGTCCATCTCAACTATCAGTACCGCGCCTTTGGTGTGCCCGGCCTGGGGCTCAAACGCGGCCTCGCCGATGACTTGGTGATTGCGCCGTATGCGACGGCGCTGGCGTTGATGGTGGCGCCCGAGGCGGCGTGCCTGAATCTGCAGCGACTCGCTCAGGCAGGGCTGGAAGGAAAATTCGGTTTGTATGAAGCCATCGACTATACCCCGTCACGTCAACGCCGCGGGGAATCGAGCACGGTGGTGCAATCCTACATGGCACACCACCAAGGGATGAGCCTGCTCTCCTTGGCCTATCTGCTGCTGGATCGCCCGATGCAGAAGCGCTTCGTGTCGGACCCACTGTTCCAGGCGACCCTGCTGCTGCTGCAAGAGCGGATTCCGCGGGCCACGGCCTTGTTTCCGCACAACGCCCAACTGTCCGACATTCGACCGACTTCTGGTGCGCTGGAAGCGCCGATTCGCGTTATCAACAGCCCCGACACGCCGATACCGGAAGTGCAATTGTTGTCCAACGGCCGTTACCACGTGATGGTCACCCACGCCGGTGGCGGCTATAGCCGCTGGAAAGAGCTCGCCGTCACGCGTTGGCGCGAAGATACAACGTGCGATCACTGGGGGTCGTTCTGTTATCTGCGCGATGAGCGCAGTGGCGCAGTCTGGTCGGCCGCGTATCAGCCCACACTGAAAAAGCCGCAGCGTTACGAAGCGATTTTTTCCGAGGGACGCGCCGAATTTCGCCGCCGCGATTTTGTGGGTGATGGCGATTTCGAGACACATACCGAAATCGTGGTGTCGCCGGAAGACGATATCGAACTGCGCCGCGTCCACCTCACCAACCGCACCCGGACTCGCCGCACCATCACGGTGACGAGTTACGCGGAAGTGGTGCTTGCCGTACCCGCCGCGGACGCGTTGCACCCGGCCTTCAGCAATCTGTTTGTGCAGACCGAGATCATCGAGCCACGCCAGGCAATACTTTGCACGCGCCGGCCGCGCTCGCGCAGCGAGCAAGTACCGTGGATGTTGCACCTGATGGCGGTGCACGGGGCGGACATCGACGAAATTTCCTATGAGACGGATCGGATGCAATTCATCGGCCGCGGCCGCACGGTCGCCGACCCGCAAGCGTTGAGCGGCGGCACAGCATTCCCCGGATCCCCAGGCACGCTCTCCGACAGCCAGGGTTCGGTGCTGGATCCGATTGTCGCTATCCGCTATGCCATCACGCTCGATCCGGAACAAACGGCCACCATCGATATGGTGACTGGCATGGGAGAAACGCGCGACGCGGTATTAGGCCTGGTCGAAAAATATCACGATAGGCGGCTTGCGGATCGCGTGTTCGAGCTCGCGTGGACGCACGCTCAAGTGGTGTTGCGCCAGATCAATGCCAGCGAGGCCGATGCACAACTCTACGGACGCCTGGCCAATTCGGTGGTCTATGCCAACGCCTCACTACGCGCCGACACTAGTATTTTGATGCAAAATCGCCGTGGGCAATCCGGCTTATGGGGCTATGCCATTTCCGGTGACTTGCCCATCGTGCTGCTGCAGATTGGCGATGCGGCCAACATCGAATTGGTGCGTCAACTGGTGCAAGCGCACGCCTACTGGCGCTTAAAAGGATTGGCGGTGGACTTGGTGATCTGGAACGAAGACCGTGCCGGTTACCGCCAATTGCTCCAAGATCAAATTATCGGCTTGATTGCAGCGGGGGTCGAAGCGCATGTGATCGATCGGCCGGGCGGCATCTTCGTGCGCTCCGCGGAACAGATTTCGAATGAAGACCGCATGCTGTTCCAATCGGTCGCGCGCGCCATTATCAGTGACAGCCGGGGAACGCTGGTGGAACAGATCAACCGCCGGAGCCTACAAGCGCTGCGGGTGCCGCGCTTGCAGCCGACCCGAAGCCACCGCGCCGAATCCCCGACCGAGGTTGAGGTGCGGCGCGATCTCATATTACACAACGAGCTGGGCGGGTTCACGCCGGACGGGCACGAGTACGTTATGACCACCACGGCCGAGCAAGTGACGCCGGCGCCGTGGGTAAATGTGCTGGCGAATGCGCATTTTGGCACGGTCATTTCCGAGAGCGGTCAATCGTATACCTGGAGCGAGAACGCGCATGAGTTCCGTCTTACGCCCTGGCACAACGATCCGGTGTCCGATGCGAGCGGCGAGGCGTTTTATCTGCGCGATGAAGAGAGTGGTCATTTCTGGTCGCCCACGCCGTTGCCCTGTCGCGGCGCGGCTGCGTATGTCAGCCGCCACGGATTCGGCTACAGCGTGTTCGAACATAGCGAAGGCGGCATCGACTCCGAGCTGTGGGTGTACGTGGCCCTGGATGCAGCGGTCAAATTCTCAGTGTTGAAAGTACGCAACACCTCAGGCCGGCCACGGCGGCTCTCCGCGACCGGCTACGTGGAATGGGTGCTGGGTGATTTACGACCGAAATCGACCATGCACGTGACCACCGAAGTGGATGCCGACAGCGGCGCGTTGTTCGCGCGCAACCCTTACAACACGGAATTCGCCGACCGGATTGCTTTCTTCGATGTGGATGACGCAAGCCGCACCATCAGCTGCGACCGTGCTGAGTTCATTGGTCGTAACGGCTCACTCAAAAATCCGGCGGCGATGGCTCGCACGCGGCTTTCCGGTAAGGTGGGGGCGGGGCTGGATCCCTGCGCCGCGATCCAAGTGAGCTTCGATTTGGCCGATGGGCAAGAACGCGAGATCGTGTTCCGCCTGGGCCAAGCCGGGAGACGCGGCAATGATGACGCGCGCAAGCTGGTACGCAGTTTCCGGGGATCGGTTGCTGCACACGCAGCGCTCAACGCGGTGCACCAGTTCTGGAACCACACCTTGGGTGCGGTACAAGTGGAAACGCCCGATGCATCGCTCAACGTGCTCACCAATGGTTGGCTCATATACCAAACGCTCGCCTGCCGTCTATGGGCGCGCAGCGGTTATTATCAATCGGGCGGCGCCTTCGGTTTCCGCGACCAGTTGCAGGACGTGATGGCGCTGATTCACGCTGAGCCGCAACGCGTGCGCGAGCAGTTGCTGCTGAGCGCAGCGCATCAGTTTGTGGAAGGCGATGTACAGCATTGGTGGCATCCGCCTTCGAGCCGTGGCGTGCGCACCCACTGTTCCGACGATTATCTCTGGTTGCCGCTGGCGGTGTGCCGCTATGTGCTGTGCAGCGGCGACACCGGGGTGTTGGATGAATCCATTCCCTTCCTCGAAGGGCGCCCCGTCAGCCCCGAGGACGACTCGTATTACGATCTGCCAGGCTGTTCCACCGATAGCGCCAGCTTGTACCAGCATTGTGTGCGCGCCATTCGGCACGGCCTCGCGTTTGGCGAACATGGCCTGCCGCTGATCGGCTCCGGGGACTGGAACGACGGTATGAACTTGGTGGGTTTGCACGGCAAGGGCGAAAGCGTCTGGCTCGGCTTCTTCTTGTTTGAAGTACTGACGCGCTTTACGGAATTGGCGCAACGCGTGGGCGACGCCTCTTTTGCCGAGTATTGCCGCAACGAAGCCGCGAAATTACGTCAGCGTATCGAGGCAAACGCGTGGGATGGCGCGTGGTACCGCCGCGCTTACTTCGATGACGGCGCCCCGCTGGGGTCGGCGGCCAACACCGAATGCCAGATCGATTCGATCTCGCAAAGCTGGTCGGTACTCTCCGGCGCGGGCGATGCAGCGCGTTCGCGTAGGGCCATGGATGCGGTCTATGCGCGTCTGGTACGGCACGATCATGCGCTGATCCAACTGTTGGATCCGCCATTCGACACGTCGGAGATGGATCCGGGTTACATCAAAGGATACGTGCCCGGCGTGCGCGAAAATGGCGGGCAATACACCCATGCCGCCATCTGGACCGCGATGGCATTCGCCGCCTTGGGCGACAGTGCGCGCGCATGGGAACTGTTGACCATGATCAATCCGGTCAATCATGCAAAATCGGCGGCGGGCGTGGTGATTTACAAAGTCGAGCCTTACGTGGTCGCCGCCGACGTCTATGCGGTATCCCCCCATGCAGGCCGCGGGGGATGGAGTTGGTACACGGGCTCCGCCGGCTGGATGTACCGGCTGATTGTCGAATCCCTGCTCGGCCTAAGGCTGGAAGTGGACAAACTGTATTTCACCCCTTGTCTGCCCGCAGATTGGAAAGCATTCAAACTGCACTACCGCTTTCGGGAGACGGTCTACCATATCGATGTGGCGCAAACGGAGACTGCCGACGCCACGCAGCGCGACGCGATACGCGTGACGTTGGATGGCGTCGACCGTCACGAAAAATTTATTCCACTGCTCGACGACCGACAGGAGCACGCGGTCGAAGTGAGAATCATGGCACTACCCCCCGTTCAATATTAACCAAGGAGATAAACATGAACATGACTATAAGCCTCGCCCCGCTGGTTTCGCTGATCGCCGGTATTTTGATTCTGGTTGTGCCACGTATGCTGAATTACATCGTCGCAATCTATTTGATAGTAATCGGCTTGATCGGGCTGTTCGGTGGACGGCTTTAATATTCGGTAGCCGGATGGATCTACTGGAAAGATGCCGGCGCTACGGTAGGGCTTCGTACTTTTGAAGTGGATGCCATACCGCGTGATTCGTAGCGCCGGCTTCCGGCCGGCAAGATCGCCACAGTAGTAGAACGCACCTTGTCAGGGCGCCTGCGTTATGCCAACAGTATTGTCCAGTGCCGCCACGATATTCAATCGAATGAGTGGGTTATTAATCTTAGACTGGGCTTCCAGTTAGTGGCTAATATCCAAAAAACTTGAATAGCATAAACCCATACGCTATAAGTAAAAGGGAAGGATTTATCGGGAGGCTACCTCATGGATACCCCGCAGAGCCCTAATCAAAACCAACTTCTTGCCGCGCTACCCACGGCTGAATTCGAGCACATTGCGTCCCATCTGGAGTTGGTCGCGATGCCGCTGGGCGAAGTGCTTTATGAATCTGGTGGCCAGTTGTCGCACGTTTATTTCCCAACCAGCGCTATCGTGTCGTTGCACTACGTGATGGAGAACGGCGCATCGTCCGAAATTGCGGGGGTGGGCAATGAGGGTGTTGTCGGCACTTCGTTGTTCATGGGCGGGATGACCACCCCGAGCCGGGCTATCGTGTCTACCGGC
>JADMJT010000046.1:0-22285 GCA_018781585.1 Burkholderiales bacterium | reverse complement strand
TTCGTTGTTCATGGGCGGGATGACCACCCCGAGCCGGGCTATCGTGTCTACCGGCTGAAGGCGCGGTTGCTGATGGAGGAATTCGATCGCGCCGGGGGGCGTCGCACCGGAAACATGCAGCACTTGTTGCTGCGCTATTCTCAGGCGCTGCTGACCCAGATATCCCAAGCCGCGGTGTGCAATCGCCACCATTCGGTGGAGCAGCAATTGTGCCGCTGGTTGTTGCAGACCCTCGATCGCTTGCCCTCGAATGAGTTGGCCATGACGCAGGAACTGATTGCCAGCATGCTCGGCGTGCGGCGTGAAGGCATCACCGAGGCCGCCGGGCATTTGCAAAAAGCGGGAGTCATTCGCTACCGCCGTGGCCACATCACCGTGCTTGACCGGGCTGCCTTAGCGTCCCGGGTGTGTGAATGCTATGCGGTAGTCAAGCAAGAATATGATCGTTTGTTGTTGCACGAAGCGCGGAACCCCCAGGCTGTTCTCTCAGCCACTCACGCTAATCGATCGCCTTTGTTTCCCGCGGTTAAGGCCAGAAAAAGCGGGGAATATCAGCCCCTGTAATGGATAGCCGGTTACCATTCTCCATCCTCGATCAACTCTACCCGCGTTGATATCCGTAATTCACTTCGACTTGTGTTAATGGAAGTACCTGTCGGTGCGTCAATCTCAGCAAAATAGCCATTCGAGAATTCAACCAAGACACGCGTGCCGTCATTTTCCCCGATCGAATGCCGGCCGAGCTTCCTGCTTAAACGCGCCCTCGGCGAAATAAGTCTATGTTCGAGAACGCACAGAACCGCCCAGACATTCAATGTTAATTTAGATTTCCAATTTTAGGCCGTGAGGCTGTCTCTTCCCTTCAGCATTGGTTGGGACGATGAAAAACCCACAAGGCAATCAAGCAGCGTACACAGGGAGATGAATCGGATGAACGGTAAAGCCAGAGTAGTCGTCGTCTTCGTGTCTACCCTCGTCGTAGTGCTGCTTTTATTGTTTGTCGGCGAGGTGATGACAAAGGAAACGCTAAGCGGTGGGATGATGGGGAACGGAGCGATGGGCATCCGTTGGATGTGAAAGCCTGCTTGCCTGCTGCGCGGTCTCTCTGCCCTGCGCGTTTGGATCAGCGCCCGACAGCGGAAGTGGCCGGCCTACCTGAGTTCCATCAGCGATGAATAGCTGCGATAAAATTCAATTTTGTGCTTTGTGCGCGGCTCACCGATGTCGATGCTCGGGGGCGGATTTACCGCCGCCGGGCTACGAATTTTTTGGACATATCACGCTAAAGAATAGGAAGGATCCTTCGCATGGCAGCCGAAATTCATGACGCACATTCCCAAGCTGCCGGACTACCGGCCCGCCCTGACCGCACGAGCGCCGAAGATGCGGTGCGCACGCTGATCCGCTGGGCGGGTGACGACCCGAAGCGCGAAGGCCTGCTCGATACCCCGGCGCGCGTTGTGCGAGCCTATGAAGAATATTTCGCGGGTTACCTTGATGATCCGGTGCAGGTGCTGTCTCGCACATTTTCCGAAGTGGATGGATACGATGAGATGATCGTTATGAACGATATCCGTTTCGAGAGTCATTGCGAGCACCACATGGCGCCCATCATCGGCAAGGCGCATGTCGCCTATCTTCCGGATCGCCGGGTGGTGGGCATTTCCAAACTGGCGCGCCTGGTGGACATCTATGCCAAGCGTCTGCAAATTCAGGAAAAAATGACGGTGCAGATCGCCGACACGCTGAACGATGTGCTGCAACCGAAAGGTGTAGCGGTGGTTATCGAGGCATCTCATCAGTGCATGACCACACGTGGTGTGCATAAGCCGGGCGCGACCCTGGTGACGAGTCGCATGCTGGGCGCCTTCCGCACGGATAGCACGACCCGGCGCGAGTTTCTGGCGATGATCGGGCGGGCGGGCGCGGGGCCGCTGAACAATACGTGATGCGCCTCCCCCCAATTGATAGGCGATAAGTCTGCTATGTACGAATCTCGAAAACATCCGCCGCTACCACGCGCCACTTCTATCGGCGCCTCGCGCGCCACATTGCGGCCGCAATGGGGCTGCTGCTGGGTTCTCTTCTGATCGGTATGGCCGGGTATGGCTACTTTGAGGAATTGGCCTGGCGCGATGCGTTTTTGAACAGCGCCATGTTGCTCGGCGGTATGGGGCCGGTGGATGCGCCGGAAACAGATGGCGGCAAGGTCTTTGCCGGACTGTATGCTGTACGCCGGCCTGGTTTTTATCGTCGCAGCCGGTCTCGTGTTCATCCCTGTGCTCCATCGCCTGTTACATCTATTTCATTGGGATGAAAGCCGGTAGCGCGCTAGACGAGTGGTTTGAGATCGCTTAGCAGCGTCGGGATCAACTCCGACACGGTGGGATGAATGTGCGTCGCGCGCTGGATTACCGTGTAGGGAACGCCGGCGTACATGATGTCGAGAATCGTATGGATCGCTTCGTCGGCTTCGATGCCGAGCAATGCCGCGCCGAGGATTTTCTTCGTTTGCGCATCCACCAACACACTCATGCAGCCCTGGGTTTCACCCCGCTCCCGCGCGCGGCCAACGCGGCTCATCAGCATCCTGCCGACGAGTGCTGGCCGCCCCGAGGCGCGGACTTCTTGCTCGGTCATCCCGACCCGTCCCAGCGGCGGATCGATATACAACGCGTAGGCCGCAATGCGGTCGGTGACGCGGCGCGCGTCTTGGTCGAGCAGATTGGCCGCGACGATTTCGTAATCGTTGTACGCGGTGTGCGTGAATGCGCCCCGGCCGTTGGCATCCCCCAACGCCCAGATTCCCGCCACATTGGTGCGAAGCTGGTCATCCACCCGGATATAACCGCGCTGGTCGGTTTCGATGCCGGCCTGGTCGAGTCCCAAGTCGGCAGTGTTAGGGACCCGCCCCACCGCGAGCAGCAGATGCGAGCCCGTCACTTTGCGCGAGGCGTCTTCGCAACTCAAGCCCACCGCTACGCCATCGCCGTGTCTTGCGACGCTCAGGCACTCGGCGTTGAGCCGGATGTCGATCCCCTCACGCTCCAGAATGGCTCGAATCGCTGCGGAAATTTCTTCGTCTTCGCGCGCAATCAGGCGCGATCCTTTTTCCACGATCGTGACGCGGCTGCCGAAGCGGCGGTACATCTGAGCGAACTCCAGGCCGATGTAGCTACCGCCGACGATGATCAGATGTTCCGGCAGAAAATCGATCTCCATCATGCCGGAGCTGGTGAGGTAATCGATGCCGGTGAGCCCCGGTAGCTCAGGCACCAGAGCTCGCGCGCCGACGTTGAGGAAAATTTCCTTGGCTTCCAGTAGCGCCCCATTGATCCGAACCGAATGCGCACTTTCAAAACGTCCGTGCCCTTCTAACACCGTCAGATTGGGCGTGCCCTTGAGCCAAGTAGTGAGACCTGTGTTGGATTGCTTGACCACCGCGTCCATGCGCGCTTTGACCCGCGCCATATCGACCCGCACGAGTCCGTCGATCATGACGCCAAAATCCGCCCCACGGCGCGCCAGGTAAGCGGCGCGCGCACTCGCCACCAACGTCTTGGTCGGGGTGCAGCCGACATTCACGCAGGTGCCGCCAAACAGTTTGCGCTCGAGGATGGCGGTTTTCCGTCCGGCCTGGGCCAAGCGTACCGCGAGTGCGGGCCCGGCTTGTCCGGTACCGATAACGATCGCGTCGTATATTTCGCTCATAAGACATTCCTCTGCTTAGCTTGGCACGCTGGCGATATCGGGGTTGCAGCAACATAAGGCACTGAATGGCTAGCAAGCGTCTGTACGCAAGCGCACACGAAGTGAGATTGCTAAGGTCAAGCCCTGTGCAGAGATCACGGTGTTCACTTGAGCGTGATGACCACCTGGCGCAGCTTGACCGGTGTCGGCTGCCTGAACCGGGGTCTTGGATAAGTCCGAAGCGTTGCGTTTGAGTGTCGGCAATTTTTACGGTTGCGCTTGGAAGCTTATCCAGATGAGCGGCTGTTGCTCGCACCATTAACGTTAATATACTGAAGTAAATGAAGTTTAATTTTTATGTTCTCTGTTGGCATGGGTGATGCTCAAAAGATGGGTGAGGGCAGCACGATTTGATTAGGTTTTAGAAATCGTGTTGCCCTCCCTTTCTTCTTTAACCCTCACTTAGGAGAACAACATGAAAACACGTTTCCTTATCCTTAATTTTTTCCTTCTCGTCGCGGGCATCGGTGTTACTTCAATCGTATCGGCTGTCCCGGTGGTGTACGAAGCCGGTGGTCCGTTGCTGCCCGGCGTGACGCGCGTCGGCGCGATTGGTGATCCATCGCTGACCGGCTCACCGTTCGACGATTTCTGGAATTTCTCCGGTGTTCAGGGACAGCAAATCATGCTGACTGGCAACCGTCTTGATCCTGGCCTGGACCTGGCCATGAGGCTTTATTTGGGCGTCGGAAACGACACGAGTCTACTAACCTTTCTTACCTTTGCGGATGACAACTATCCGGAACTGTCGGCGGCGTTAGACGGGCCCTTCGCTGATCCGCAGATCATCTTTACGCTTCCGGCCACGGGAATGTACACGGTGCAGATGTGGGATTTTTTTAGCACGCAAGTGCCACCTGGGACGCTGCGCTGCTATCAGCTCACGCTTGACTTCGAGCCGACTGCTCCGGTAGCCAATAGTTGCTTCGGCACTGTCCCTGAGCCGGGGAGTTTGAGTCTCTTCGGCATCGCGCTGGCGGGCCTTCTCGGTGTGATGCGCCGCGGTGTAGTACGCAGCCGGCGAGCCCACTAATACCCACCTTGCGCAAGTGCGAATGACTCGGCAGCCTGCTTGGGTTTAGGCTGCCGATTCCGATTCACTGTTTGTTCGGAATCAACCAACTTGGCCAACTGAACCCGTTAGCGTTTGACTAGTTCCAATTTGGAAATGGTTATATGGCTATGAAAGCGAGTGAAGGCTGACCTTCCGGAAGTAATCGCTCATGGCACATTTTTCCCCTCATCGTGCGGCCTGTCTGCACACGGCCCTGGTTTCCCTATGTGCGCTGGCGCACAGCGCCACGCTTCACACGCTGGCATCCTTTGCGTGATTAGCACAGGGTGTTGGAAATGGACAAGATAGAAATTCTGGGCATCGTCGGGAGTCTGCGCAAAAATTCCTACAACCACGCGGTGCTTAAAGCGGCGCAAGATCTGACGCCGCCGGGCGCGGTGCTGAACCTGATCGAACTGCATGGCATCCCGGTATTTAATCAGGATACTGAGATGACGCTACCGGACAGCGTGCTTGAATTCAAGCGACGGATTCTGGCCGCCGATGCCATCTTGTTCGCCACGCCGGAATACAACTATTCGCTTCCCGGCGGGCTCAAGAACGCGATCGACTGGGCATCGAGGCCTTATGGGGAAAGCGCTTGGCTGGGCAAACCGGCGGCGGTGATGGGGGCTTCTACCGGTAGCCTTGGAACAGCCCGCGCGCAATACCATCTACGGCAAATCCTCGTCACGCTGGATATGCCCGTGGTCAATCAACCAGAAGTGATGATCGGCAATGCCGCTCAGTGGTTTGACCAGGACGGCAAACTGACCGATGTGCCGACCAGGCAGTGCATTCAGAAGCTTCTGGGTGCGCTGATACACCTTGTAAAAGTCAGTCCGGTGAGCTTGAATTACCCAAAGGGGCATGCATGATGAAACAAGAAATCCCATCGCGCAGAATGGTGTTGCGCGGCGCACTGGCGCTTGGCTGTAGCCTGTTGGCGCCGATCGCATTGGTCGGGTGCGATTCAAAGCAAGGTGCGAGTTCAAGCAGTTCTGCACCAACCAATCCGCCGGCCACCCCGGCGGCGAACAAGAAAATGCCGCAAACGGAGGTGCAGTACCAGACTCAGCCGAAGGGTGATCAGCGGTGCGGCGGATGCCTACATTTCATCGCCGAGTCGAATACCTGCATGCTGGTGGATGGCCCGATCAGTCCCGAGGGATGGTGCAGTCTGTGGACCAAGAAGACTTGAAGCGTCCCTGTATTGATGCAAGCGACAAGGAGAGATCATATGAGCCATGTCGCCTGGTTGATGGTTTTTCTCCTCGACCCAGTCGCTTGCTTGGTCACGCCGTCAAACTAAAAGCAGAGAGGGTGCAGGCATGTTGAACCAGATTACCGGCCCGAAAGCAGCGCTGTCCGCGCGTCATGTGAGCGAGACGTTGCCTCCTGGGTGGCAGCGTGCCATCCTGCTTATGATGGTGCTCGGTTTTATGAGCCCCATCCTGTTCACGATTTATATCTATCTTGAAGCGCCACCCATCCCGGACAAGGTGACCGGTCCTGACGGATTGGTGCTGTTCACCGGCGACGATATTCGAGGCGGCCAGCAGGTGTTTCTCAAATATGGGATGTTGGACAACGGCACGATCTGGGCCCCTGGTGCGAAGCGCGGTACCGATATCCTAGCCGGGCATCAGCAAACGTTGGCGCTTCATAGCGCGATGAATATTGCCCAACAACGCTATGGTCAACCACTCGACAAAGTGACACCCGCTCAACGCGCCTCGGTTGAAGTGGAAGTATTTACTGAGCGAAAGCGCAACCGCTACGATCCAAAAACCGGGGTGCTGGCCGTCGGGCCGGTCTATGGGGACTGGTACCAAAACCAAACCAAGGTGTGGAAGGAGCGCTTATCAAATCCGGTGAAAAAGGACGGAACCCGTGTCCGAACCATCCGCGATCCGGCTGAACTGAAACAGCTCTCCGCCTTTGTCGCCTGGACTGAGTGGGCGGCGGACGCTAACTCGCCTGGCGTCCATTCGTACGCCAACAGTCTCCCCGCCGATGCCATGGCAAGTAACGGCCGACCCTGACGCGGTGCTGTGAAACGCGTTGAGTCTTGTCTTCCTATTGCCTGCGTGCGGACAGGTTGAAGTGCACCAAACTGGGGGCCGCCCAACGCCCAAATAGCGGCACCAAGAGCGCTCTCTAACAACAACTTTAACTTTAGGACAGACAGCACATGAAGAACCACCAGCCGCTTGCTTCAAGCGCATTGCCGACCGAGTCGCATGTGCCTGGCGCAGCGTTGGCTTTGGAGGTGAAGATCACTGCCGATTTGGCATCGGTGGAGGTGCTGCATCATAGCCAGCAAGTCACGATCATGCGCAATCAGAATCAGGCCAATACCGTCAGCCCGGATTTCGCCCAGACTTCGCGCAAATGCCCGCCCTTCTGCATTCAGCCCAGTGAGCTGGCGCCGGGCGTGACAACCATCGCTGAACTCGAAGTGTTGCAGGCTCTCAAGAAAATACATGATGGTGATGCGTCCATAATAGTGATCGATTCGCGCACAAAAGTCTGGGTAGAAAAGGGCGTCATTCCCGGTGCGGTGAACATTCCATGGGACACCCTGAACATCGGCCAGTCGGATCCGGCTGCCGTGCGAGCCATTTTGGAAAACCAACTGAGCGTCCAGTGGCGGGATGATTTCTGGGATTTCGACAACGTCAAGACGCTGGTGCTGTACTGCAATGGCCCTTGGTGCGGACAGTCATCGACCACGATCCAGGCCCTGCTGAAAATCGGCTACCCGGCGCACAAAATCCGCTGGTATCGCGGCGGTATGCAAGATTGGGAAAGCCTCGGGCTGACCACGCTGAACGGCTGAGTATTGTCAGGGATTGACCTGACGTAACGAGGGAAAACAAGCACAAACTGAAGGGGTATAACCATGATGCAAGGTGATTGGATGAGTGGCTGGGGAACGGGTTACATGGGTGGGTGGGGCGGATTAGGGATGATACTGGTGGTGGTTTTAGTGGTGGTTGGCGTGGTTGCGGTCATGCGTAAAAAGTGATGGCCTGGATTCAATCGACCGTTGCCACGGCCCATACTGAAAATTGTGCGAAGCGTTTTTGTCCGACACCCGTCGCGCCTTTTTCCAAATACAGGGCCCAGGCCCAATTGGGCTCGAACAGGCTGGTGCTGGACGACCAGTAAATGTCCTGCACGTCGGCGAAAGGATGCCCGGACGGCAAGGCCGGGCTGTGAGCAGCGCAATCCACCAGGGATTCCAGTTCGTTGATCGTTGGCAGCCGCCAGGCACTTCCCGCGTCTTCACGGCTAAGCTTGGCTACCGTTGCCAATGCCTCGCGCCACACCACCGGTTGCAGCGTGAGATTCGCGCTGCGGCGCCAGCGCAATTGGGTGAGACGATCCAGCACGACGTCGTGCAACAGTTCAAAACGAGGTTCAGGCCACGGGGCGCCGTAACGCCATTCGCCGTCCTGCCCGGAGCCAGTACATGGAATGACTTTGCCGACGGTATCGTAGCAAAGGCTTTGACCCGTGCGCGGGACAACGCTCAGACCTTCGCTGCGTACCGGCCATAGCATGAAGGATTGATCTTTGCCGCCATAAAACATGCGCGCGCCATCGAGCGCCACATACCAAGCGTGCGCCGGACTGATGGCCGCCGTCGTCGCGCTCCAATACCAGCCGTTGAACACATTAATGAACGGGTGTCGCTCAGGCAAGGCAGGTAATTTGGTTTGCAGGCTGAGCAAACTGCGCAATTCACGACGATTGGGCATGCGCCAATCGTGTTGCCCGAAACGCTGTTCGCGGTTCATGGCTGCGATGAAATCCAGTGCTTCTTGCCAGGTGAGGGGAAATTCCGCGAGGTTGGCGTTGCGACACCAGACCAGGCCGGTCAGCCGATCCATGACTGCGTCGTCGCGCAAGTCGAATCGCGGTTCCGGCCAAGGCGCCCCGACGGCAAACGACGCATCCTGGCCGGAACCCTCGCACGGCACCTCGCGCCCATCGTCGGCATGGCAGGTGCGTTGGCCGGTATTGAGATATGGGTGATTGGCCATGACCTTAGAAAAAACCATTAAGCACAGAGAAAGATAAGTTGTGCATTTAAACCTAAAAAATGGCATTTCACCGCAAAGGATGCCAAGGTTCGCGATGGAATTCAAATTCACACCGTCTATTTTGGTTCCCACCTTGAGGGTGAAGCGCTGGGTTCGGGCAAGCTGCCTACCCTGTGTTCCTCTCGCTTCAAAAGGCGTTCTTAGGTTCAAGCTTGGTCAATTGCTTGTCGGTGTGACTACTCGGTGTGTGCTTCCGAAAACCTGATCCCAAAACGTGCTCGTCACCCCGTAGCAACCCGGTTGTTCGCTGTGGTGATGCAGCGCATGCCAGCGTTTGCGATCTTTCAGCCAGGCATTGTCTGCGCGCCAATGGTGGATGGCGTGGTGCGTGATTGCGTAGCCCAGGTACCCGGTCAACAGGCCGAGGGTCAGCGCACAGGCGCGCCACAGATCACCCAATAGCAACGTAGGCAGAAAGATCAGGATGGCGATCAGCGTCGCGCTCAGAATCGTCGAGGTAAAAATCAGCGCCCTTGGCCGCTGATGGTGCGCCGCATGCCAGCGGCGAAACGGCTGCAATCCGTGTAGCACGAAACGGTGCAAGGCGTACTCCATGGCGCTCCAACTCCCCAGGCCCACCAACGCGAAGGCCACGATCCCCAGCCGCTGCGCGCGTGGACCGGCCACCAGCAGGAAGACCGCCAACAGCGCCACCGCAATGCCATACAGCACGAAATCGGCACGGTACGCCGACTTGCTGTGTTCCAGTGTGAAAAGATTCATATTTTTCTGCTTGTGCTTGTGCTTGTGCTTGACCTGGCGCCGAGTGCGGCATCGCTTGCCAGCTGAAAACAAATGGGCTGTGCGCTTGACCGCGCAGCACGCATGCGACGGAACGGGCGCTTATGCCAAGGCTCGAACCGACTTTTCTCGATCCCATTGGCGCGTCTTTGCTGCAGTAATAAATGCGTCTATGTCGCTGGTATCCACGACGCCCGCATCTTGCCCAACATGCGCTCTTTTCAACAGCGCCTGACCCCCTTGGTCGGCAGCGATGGCCTTGAGATGCGCGAAAGCATCGCGCACGAAATCGATCGCGGCGCTTTCCACTGACAGTGCCTTTGCGCTTTCGTCGGAGAGGATGATGGCAACGGCGTCAAATAGCACCGAAGGCGTACCGGCCAATTGTCCGTCAGCCGCCAGCATCGTGCCATCGGCAAGCTTCGCGCCCCCCACTTTGGGCGCAATGATCTTCACGCTAGCACCCGCATCGGTTGCGGCCTTTTTAATCTTCTTGATGACAGCGCCGTCTGAACCATCCGCGATCAGGATGCCAATCGCACGTCCCATAAGCGTATCTTTCATCTTGCCGATGGTTTGCAATGCGGGCGATGGCGCCATCTTCTGCACGGGCGCTGCGGCCACCGGCGCATCGGGCATTTTGTCGAATCCAAGACCTGCGGCGACGCGTTGGGCAAGGTCTTTTTCGATATGCCGCAGGTGGCCAACCATGGCTTCGCGTATGTGCAGATGTTCGACCTTGGAAAGCTCGAATACCAGCGCCGAGGCGATATGCGCCTGCTCATACGTTGTTTGGCTGAGATAGAACTGCCGCGCCTGGCTGTAGTGGTCGGCGAAACTCTCGGCACGGATACGGCCTTTCTCGCCGGTTTCAGTGACTGCGGCACTATGAAACCCCTTGGGCGTTTCGCGTGGCGAGTTTTCAGACAGGGAGTTGGGCTCATAGGCGACACGGCCCGCCGGTTGCGCCATCTGCATATGGCCGTCGCGTTGATGGTTGGCGAAAGGGCATTTGGGCGCGTTGACCGGGATCTGGTGAAAATTGGCCGAACCCAAGCGCGACAGTTGCGTATCGAGATAGGAGAACAAGCGGCCTTGCAACAGCGGATCGTTCGAGAAATCGATGCCTGGCACGACATGCGAAGGACAGTAAGCAACCTGCTCGGTTTCAGCGAAGAAATTGTTCGGCCAGCGATCCAGCACCATGCGCCCGATTACTTGCAAGGGCACCAATTCTTCGGAAATCAACTTGGTCGCGTCCAAGTGATCGAACGGGAATCGATCCGCGTCTCGCTGCGTGAAGAGTTGAACTGAAAATTCCCACTCGGGGAAATTGCCCGCCGCGATGGCGTCGAACATATCGCGCCGGTGGAAGTCTTGATCCGCGCCGGAAATCTTGACGGTCTCATCCCAAATGGTGGACTGCAAGCCGAGCTTGGGACGCCAGTGGAATTTGACGAAAGTGGTTTCACCGGCTTCATTAATTAGCCGGAAACTGTGCACACCGAAACCTTCGATCATGCGCAATGAACGAGGCAGGGTACGATCCGACATGATCCACATCACCATGTGCATGGATTCAGGCGTAAGCGAAATGAAATCCCAGAACGTGTCGTGCGCAGTCGCCGATTGCGGAAAGCCGCGGTCGGGTTCCATCTTGACGGCATGGATGAGGTCGGGGAATTTGATGGCATCCTGGATGAAAAAAACCGGAACGTTGTTCCCCACCAGGTCCCAGTTGCCTTCCTTGGTGTAAAACTTGACGGCAAACCCGCGTACATCGCGCGGGGTGTCGACCGAACCTGCGCCGCCTGCGACCGTCGATATACGCGTAAACACGGGCGTCTTCTCACCGACCTCGGTGAGGATCTTGGCGCTGGTGTATTTTTTCAACGAAGCGGTCAGCTCGAAGTAACCATGCACGCCCGTCGCACGCGCGTGAACGATCCGCTCGGGAATCCGCTCGTGATCGAAATGGGTAATTTTTTCGCGGAGGATGAAATCCTCCAGCAACGTCGGGCCACGCGCATTGGCCCGGAGCGAGTTTTGATTATCGGAAAGTACGACGCCTTGGTTCGTGGTGAGCGCGGGGTGCGCTCCCCCCGCTAGCTGGTGCAACTCACCGCCCGCAGCCACGCTTGCGTCTGTGTTCGAGTCCGTGTTTTTCCCCTGTTTGTTTTTATTAGAGGTGCTCGTTGCTTTTTCTTTGCTCATGTTCGATCTCCATAAATAAATAACATCGACCTGCTGGCTATTGGCGTGTGCTTATGCGTTGACGGTTATTCGTACTAAACACTTCTTGATGGGGCGCACCAGATCAAACAGTTTGTATTTTTCCTGCTGATGGGTGGTTATTAATGAGCACGCTTTATGCCTGTGAAATATAAGTGCGCAGCGCCAGCACGTCTGTACGCTGGCGTACACCCATACGAAACGTGCGATAGCGCACAGAGTGCGCCTGACATTTCGAATAGCCTGCATAACAATACGATGTGCCTGCGCCGACGCGAGGAAATGTCGAGTCTGATTCCTTTAATGTATTTTTAATTCGTGGAGCCGCGGACGAATCGTGATCAGTGTGCCTGCAAACCAGCAGCAAGTTTCCGCAGCCCCGTCTTCGCCCACGCTTGCCGTCAGCGGTGATGGCGATCGCCTCGTATTTGCGGGAGCGCTGGAAATACTGACGCTTCCCGAGGCAAGGAGCGCCCTGAAGCCATGGTTGAAGCTAGGATCAGCGCGCGCACTGGATATCGGTGGGCTCGACAGCCTCGATACGCCGGGTGCTTTGTTCCTGTGCGGTCTGCGTGACAAGGGGGCGGAACTCACCGGCGTCCGCGCGGAGCATCAAGCGCTGCTTGATCTGATTTGCGGACTCGATCTCAAACCCTTACCAAAAGTCAAATTCGTCCCCCGCTGGCGCCAGATCGTCATCCAGCTTGGCAAAGGGGTGCATGATGCCAGGCACGAGGCGCTTGACGTCATTACCTTCCTCGGCCGTACGGCGAGCTGGACCATTAATGCCCTGATGCATCCAGCTTGCCTGCGCCCGGCGTCGATATCGCGGTTCGTAGCAGAAACCGGCATTAATGCGCTGCCCATCATCGGCCTGATGGCCTTCATGATCGCGATCGTCATCGGCTACCAGGGCGTCGCCCAACTGCGCCCTTATGGTGGCGAAGACTTCACCATCAATCTGGTGGCGGTGTCCGTATTGCGCGAAATGGGCGTGTTGATCACGGCCATCATGGTGGCGGGCCGCTCAGGCTCCGCCTTTACTGCCGAAATCGGCGTCATGCAGACGCGGGCGGAAGTCGACGCACTCAAAGTGATGGGTATTGAGCCTATGCAGGTGCTGGTGGTGCCGCGCGTGATCGCGCTGGTCATTACCCTGCCGCTGCTCACGTTCTTCGCCGACATCATGGGTCTAATCGGCGGCGCCGTGATTGCCCAATTCCAACTCGGTGTATCGCCGACACAATATTTGACACGCTTGCCGCACGTCGTCGATGGCAGCGATCTGTTCGTCGGCTTATTCAAAGCGCCGATCTTTGCTTTATTCATTGCCGTCGTTGGCTGCATGCACGGGCTGCGGGTGAGTGGCTCGGCAGAGAGTGTCGGCCGGGAGACGACCCGCGCCGTGGTGAAATCGATATTCCTGGTGCTCGTCCTTGATGCATTTTTCTCCATTCTGTTTGAAAAGCTGGGCGTATGACGGCGCGAATCCAAGCGCCGGCCGAGCCGATCCTTTCCGTACGGGGGATCGTCAACCGATTCGGTAAGCAAGTGGTACACGACAAGCTCAACCTTGACATCGCACGCGGCGAAATCATCGGCATCGCCGGCGGCTCGGGCTCAGGTAAGTCGGTACTGCTCAAAACACTGGTTGGCCTGCACCAGCCGGATGCCGGCGAAGTGCGCCTCAACGGCAAGGCGGTTGCCTCCATTGGCGCGGCGGAAAAGGCTGCGCTTATCGGCATGCTGTTTCAGCAAGGCGCCTTATTTTCCTCGCTCTCAGTCGCGCAGAACATCATGTTGCCGATGCGCGAACATACGGCGTTGCCGGACGAGGAACAAGAACGGATCGCGGCGATGAAACTCGCCCTTGCCGGTTTGCCGGCAGACAGTGGGATCAAATATCCCTCTGCACTCTCTGGCGGCATGGTGAAGCGCGCCGCGTTTGCGCGGGCGCTCGCGCTCGACCCGAAGATTCTTTTTCTCGACGAACCGACTTCCGACCTTGACCCGATCGCCGCCAGCGGCATCGACGCGCTGATCCGGCAACTTAACGAAAGCCTCGGCATTACCGTGGTTATCGTCACGCACGATCTCACGACCCTGTTGACCCTCTGCGGCCGCATCGCCGTGCTGGTCGACAGGAAAATAACCGTCGATACGGCGGACATGCTGATGCAATCCGATCATCCGTGGATTCATGATTACTTTCACGGGCCGCGGGCAGCAGGCGTCATGCAAGCAAGGAAACTCAGCCATGGAAACTGACAAGCACTATTTCTTCGAGGGATTGTTCATCATCGGATTCGCCATTGCCTTGGCCATTTTTGCCGTGTGGCTGGGCAGTCCGGGCCATCATGACGATGTGCGCTACCGCATTTATTTCCCCGAATCGGTCAGCGGGCTCACGGCCGGCGATCAGGTGAAATACCGGGGTGTCGATGTCGGTACGGTCAAGTCGATCATCATCGATCCGGAAAATTCGCGCCTGGTGCGGGTAGACGTGAGGTTGCGCAAGGACACCCCCGTCAAGACCGACACGCGGGCCAGCCTCGCACTAAAAGGGTTAACCGGCGCTGTTTTTATCGAGCTGAGCGGGGGTGACCCGGCGGCGCAAACCCTGCTGGCCGTCACCCCCCCGGGCAAGATGCCCGAAATCCCCTCGGAAAAAACGGGCCTCAAAGCCATGCTCGACGATCTGCCGAAGTTGGTCGAGAAATTTGGCGCTTTGGAGGATCAGGTCAAGAAAGTCGTGACAAGCGCCGGTGCGTTAACGGAAAAGGTCAAAGCAAATCCTTCACTGCTGCTCCGACGGCCCGAGAAGGAGAGCAATGATGCCGGAAAGAAGTGAGCGCAAATCGTCCTCGGTGCTTGAGGATTCGGCAGAGGCGCTTGCGTCGAGAATAGTTTGGCGCGTACGGTTAAATTTATTATCTTTATATTTTTCTTTTCAGAAGCAATAACAACAGAGGACGCCACCATGAACCTACCTAACAACACCCTCGTGCTCGTCGCCGATGGCCGCAAAATGCTCTTCCTGCGCAATCACGGCGACGGGGCCCAGATCGACCTCCGCATCGAGGCGCATCGCGAGCAGGACAATCCCCCCAACCGCGATCAGGCGAGCGATGCGCCTGGACGCAGTTTCGCCAGCGTCGGAAGCCGCCGCAGCGCGATGGAAGAAACCGACTTCCACCAGATCGAGGAGGACCGCTTCGCTGCCGAAGCCGCTAGTCTGCTCCGCGCGCTTAGTAGCGACTTCGAGACACTCGTTGTCGTCGCGCCGCCGCGCACGCTGGGCGAGCTGCGCAAACACTATCACCAGGAAGTCACGAGCCGGATCATCAATGAGATAGACAAGGATTTTACCGGTCGCCCCATAGACGAAATCGAAGCGGCGCTGACCCGGATCGAAGCCACCTGAAGGCAATCAGCCTTTCAGCGTGGCAGTGCAGCGCAGGTAATCCTCCCAGCCTTGTACTGCCATCGGCTGCCTTTTTATATTATTCGCGTTAGCTATTTTGGCAGTCGCCCAAGCGCGATATGTTCGTTGCCGAACGGACGGGAAATCATTGCGGGCCATACTGGCAGACATTCGCTTACCGCTATCGCGTAAGCAACTTGTTGATAGATAGTTTTGCTAGAACGATCAAGTGCTCGGACTTTCCATTTCGCAGCCAATTTTCGTTCAACAAAGGATAAAACCATGAAAGCCACCGAAGAAAATTGCGACCATCTGTTGCATCGCTATATTTTGCTAGCAACCCTTTTCGTTCTGTTACTCGTATTCGTCGACCACGTGGCCTTCGCTCAAAGCAGCATGGGTCTACGCGTCTACGGCCCAGGTGGCCCCGCCCTTGCAATGAAAGAAGCCGCGAAGGCATTTGAACAAAAAACCGGAACACCCGTTGTGGTAACGGCCGGGCCTACATCTGAGTGGATCGAAGGGGTGAAGACCGATGCGGACTTGATTTACAGTGGGTCAGAAACCATGATGACCGACATCGTGTAGGCGATGGAAGCTCAAATCGATGATTGAGTCCACGATGGCAGTGCTACACGCGCTCAAGGCCCTGGGCGTGAAACTGGCGATTGATGACTTCGGCACGGGCTATTCCAGCTTGAGTTATCTGCGTCAGTTTCCAATCGATACGCTGAAAATAGACCAGTCATTCGTACGCGACATCGTCACCGTGCATGGTGACGCCACCATCGCCAGCGCTGTGATCGGCATGGGCAATAGCCTCAAACTTCGCGTCAGTGCCGAGGGGGTAGAAACGCGGGAACAATTAGCCTTTCTTCAGGCTGAGCACTGCGAGGAGGGGCAAGGCTTTTATTTCAGCCCAGCGGTTGATGCAGCGGCATTCGCTGAGTTGCTGAGTGCGACAAGCACAGCGTACCTCGTCAACTGACAACGAGTGGGTGGACTGAGGCGGTAATCGAGCCGGGCAGGGTGTGGCGCCGGCTATGTGCGACACCGCACAGACGGTCTCACATTTGCGCCGTATTGTTGGCGCATCAAACATTGGCCAAGCGCAAAGTGTTTGTCGGGAAGCTTTACACTTGGTGTTCATTCCTGACCATAGTTAACAATAATTGATCATTAAATCAACAGTGAAAAAATGTTGCACGATTCTTGCATACATAACTATTAAGTCAGTACATGAACGGTAGTGCGGTTTTTGACCTTGCATTTTTAATTTACCGTGCCCCCCACGTTAGTAATTTTTTTCCGCCATCTGGGCGAAACCTTAATGATGCATAACGAATAACGATTTAGGAGTGTATGTAATGAAAACACCAAAATATTTATCGACGCTGACATTAGCAGTGATCGGAGCAATCTACGGCGCCTCCTCGGCATGGGCCACGCCATTGCTAGGTTCGGATTTAGCGAGCTTTACGGTGCTGGGCGCCACGACGGTGACCAATGTCCCCACGAGCACCATCGTCGGAAATGTGGGTGTCTGGTCAAGCGGTGGTGCGAATGCAATCACGGGCTTTTCCTCCGTTTCAGGCACTGCGACGGCGGATCCGCAGGTGACTGGCGGGCTGGTACACGCAGGCACTGCGCTCGCGCAGTCGGCTCAGGCTCAACTCACCACCGCGAGAAATAATCTCGATTCTCTGGGGGTAGGTACCACCCTAACACTGGCTGACATGGTTGGACTCATCCTCGCGCCGGGCGTCTATACCGTTCATGCGGGGGCGACCAATTTGTCGGGAGCGCTTACGCTCGACGGCCAGGGCAACGCCAACGCTGCCTGGATTTTCCAGATGGATAGCTCGCTAATCACCTCGTCCGGCTCGGTCGTGAACGTGATTAATACCGGTTCAGGTGCTGGCGTGTATTGGAATGTCCGCAGCTCTGCCACCATCGATACAAGCACCGCATTCTTGGGGAATATTCTCGCGCTCACTAGCATCGCCATGAACACCAGCGCGACTGATTTTTGCGGTAGAGCCTTGGCGGATACGGGGCAGGTGACGTTGCAAATGAACAGCCTCTCCGGCATTTGCGCGGGCGATCTGGTTGGTAGCGCCGGCCTGAACGGCGGCCTGGATGTGATCACTACACCAGGTGGCGCTACGCAGGTCGTCTTTCTTCCCTTCGCCCCCGTCAATGGAACCGTTCCCGAGCCTGCCACATTGGCCTTGCTCGGACTCGGACTCGCTGGGCTTGGATTGAGCCGACGTCGGCACGGTTGAGATAAACCGTCTGCCGCGACCAGCCCTGCTTCGGCAGGGTTTTTTGTTTGTGCACTACTCACGCGCAGAAATCGATTTGGATCAGTCAATAATTTCGGCAAACCCGTTATAAAACACGCACCAAGCTATTCGGTCGGGATGGGTTTGGCGCATGCACGAGCAGCAATGAAGGACAGGCCGACGAGTTGGCCGATCTGTTGAATGATTTTCCGGCATAGAAGGAAAAGAAACGGTCCGTCCTATAAAGGGAAGCGCCAGTCAGTGCGCGACGGGATTGGCAGGTCACGGATTTCATCGAATTCGCGTTGTGCGAACAAACCGGGTGTTGTGGCAAAGCACCGTGCTGGCGGCCCGATCAAACCCCTCACTGGCAGGAACATCATCACGAAGGACACGCCTTCTGAGCGCCGCTCGCGCAAGCTTTGCAGCCCCCCGGCTCAGCAATTGCCTTTACTCCAATACCCCTGAAGCTACACAGATCCAAGCTCACCAGCGGGCGGTGCATGATCCTAGCCCACGCTTTAGCGATCAAGCGTGGCGGGGACAAGCGATAGAAAGAATAGTCGCCTTATGTGTGCTATCGAACGGTGTGCGTTGGATGCGGAGCGGAGAATCTCAATCATTGATGCAATTGCAGGGGAAAACAGCGGGCAAATCATGCGCGCTGAACAAGCGAAAGACGCACGTCAATAATCATGTATTACGAACAATAAATTAGGAGCGTCTGTGATGAAAAAATCAAAAAAATTTACGATCTTGTCTCTGGCCGTGATTGGCGTGCTGTACGGTGCCGCTACGGCATCGGCAAGCCCTTTTCTGAGCATGATTCATGATTTAGTGGCCTTTGTAACCTCGCCGGAAACCAAGACCAACTCGGCCACCCGCAACCGAGATTTAGATCTTCACGCAGGTGTTTCAAGCACGGTAGGGCCCACGTTTTTTCCTTTCACGGAAATATCAGATCCCACGGAAGCGCTCGCGCAGCAAGCCCATAGGGATATCCACAGTATGCGTATCGGCCAGCAGGACGCTGGCGGTCTGACGGGTTCGGATCAGGGTGCATTCACGTTCAAATCCGGCGCCCAATTCTCTACGTCGTCGGCGAAATTGACAGGCGCGCTCGCTTTAAACGATCCCTATGTGAAATATCTTTTAGCGCATGAGTCAGTGTTCCCGAATGCAGGCAAGCCCGCAAAAAAGGTAATTCAAAGCGAAGACAAGATCGCCAAAGCAGACAAGTCCGGCAACGAAGACAAGATCGCCGAAGCAGACAAGTCCGGCAAAGAAGACAAGATCGCCGAAGCAGACAAGTCCGGCAAAGAAGACAAGATCGCCGAAGCAGACAAGTCCGGCAAAGAAGACAAGATCGTCAAAGAAAACAAGATCGTCAAAGCAGACAAGTCCGGCAACGAAGACAAGATCGTCAAAGAAGACAAGACTAAAGACGTGTTATCGGAGGCCGTCATTCCCGTGACGCTGGATACCAGTACGCCGTACGAAGGTGATAGGCTCGCTGCGCCGACCTTCCCCTTGGGGCCGAGCGAAAACTTTTTGTGCGAAAGTGCCTATGGGTTAAATCCTAGGGTGACCGGGGACTCCCCCCGCTCAGATTGCAGCGCTTCGAATAGTGGCGCCGGCAACCCTATTGCTAGGGTGAGTGCTATTCAGGCCGTTCCCGAGCCTGCCACATTGGCCTTGCTCGGACTCGGTCTCGCTGGGCTGGGTTTCATGCGGCGTCGGCGCGAATGAGTCAACTTTAATAAGTTGTTTTCACAGCGTGCCAATGAAAAGCCATAGCAGGACAATATAAAGATTGACCCAAGGGGGCCGCGCCCTGATCGGGTATGGATTTGTCTTGTTGGCCTGCTTGACGACCCAATGGGTTGTACCAAGATTCTCAGAACGTCAACATCAACCCTGTTTCGGCAGGGTTTGTTGTTTGTGCGCCGCTAACGCGTAGAAATCGATTCAGATCGTTGAATAATTCCGGTTAATCAGTAAAGGAATCCATCACTTGCGCACTATGTGCCGTAACGTACCTAGGACGCAAAGCGTGTATGCTGTACGGGCGATGCTCATGCCGCTTCGGCGATCATTCGGAGACCGCTTATGGATACACCGCAGAGTCCCAATCAAAACCATCTCCTCGCTGCCCTGCCCACGGCTGAGTTCGAGCGCATTGCGCCCCATTTGGAGTTGATCCCGATGCCGCTGGGTGAAGTGCTTTATGAGTCCGGTGGCCAGTTGCAGTACGCCTATTTCCCGACGACCGCGATTCTTTCCCTGCACTACGTGACGGAGAACGGTGCTTCTTCCGAAATCGCGGGAGTGGGCAATGAGGGTGTGCTCGGCATTTCGCTTTTTCTGGGCGGCAATACCACACCGAGCCGGGCCATTGTGCAGACGGCAGGGCAGGGATATCGACTGAAGGCGTCGTTGCTGATGGCGGAATTCGATCGTGCCGGGGGGCGTCGCACCGGAAACATGCAGCATTTGTTGCTGCGCTACACCCAGGCGCTGCTGACCCAGATCTCCCAAACGGCGGTCTGCAATCGCCACCACTCGGTGGAGCAGCAATTGTGCCGCTGGCTGTTGCTGACCCTCGATCGCTTGCCCTCGAGTGACTTGACCATGACGCAAGAGCTGATTGCCAGCATGCTCGGCGTGCGGCGTGAAGGCATTACCGAGGCTGCCGGGCATTTGCAGCAAGCGGGGTGCATTCGCTACCGCCGTGGCCACATTACCGTGCTGGACCGCGCTGCCCTAGAGTCCCGTGTGTGCGAATGCTATGCCGTGGTCAAAAAAGAACACGATCGTTTGCTATGCGATGTGCGTAATCGACAGACCCTTCCCGAAGCTAGTCACGGCTAATCCTTCGCTTGGCGCCACGCGGGACATCAAATTTTCGCCTTAGTGCCGCTTATGTGCGACAACGCACGGAGCGCCGCGGGCTGGATCGCTATGATGGGATAGGGCTACTCAAGACTTGTTCTCGGACTCAATTTAACCCCTCGGCGCCTGTCAGCAGCAGGATGCATGTTTTTGTGCAGGATGAGGGTATAAGTAGGTGGGGTGCTGCTCGCACCTTCGGCCACGCGATCCGCCAGACTCATTCACGCTTTAACAGAGGTCGAACATGTTCAATAAATTTTCAATGAAAGCCCAATGAAAGCCGCTCATAAAATTGTTGCTTGGCTTTCGGGCGCTGCGCTGCTGGTTGCGCTGGGGGTGCTGATATCGGTCTCGGCTTTCAACAAGATCGAAGCAGCGGCCGAGCTGCAGAATCATTCCCACGTTGTATTGAATAGCGCTGACGATTTGCTGTCAGCATTGAAAGATGCCGAGACCGGCCAGCGCGGCTACTTGCTGACCGGTGATGAGGCTTTTCTGGAGTCGTATTTGGCGGTGCGCCAAAACATTAGTGGCCAACTGGAAAAATTACGTCAACTGACTTTAATCAGTGCTGCCGCTAAACACCTGGACGCACTGGCGCCATTGATAGAGGCAAAATTGACGTATATGTCGCGCGCCATTGAGTTGCGCCGCAACCATGACATCACTGCCGCACTAGCGGTGGTGCGCAGCGGTCAGGGCAAGCGCTTGATGGATTCGATTCGTGCCGAGATGAGTGGCTTCATCCAATTAGAGGAAAGCATGCTGGCGCAGCGCGCAGCCACGTACCAATCGAGCATGCGTCAACTGTTTATCATCATCGTTACCACCAGCTTGATTTCGCTGCTGTTTGCCCTTTCGTTCGCCTATTTAATTTATCGAGAAACACAGCAGCGGCTCAAAAATACTGTTCTTCTCGAAACACAGCATTTGCTGGAAATTCAGGAAGAGACGAACAAACAACTACAGCAGGCTAACGTCTCCTTGCAGGTCAGCGAGGAAAAGCTTGCGGTGACGCTCCACTCCATCGGCGATGCCGTGATCGCCACCGATGCTAGCGCGCGCGTGACAATCCTGAACCCCCTTGCCGAAAAACTCACCGGTTGGACGCAGGCAGAAGCCAGCGGTCGCCCGGTAGACGAGATTTTTCACATCATCAACAAAGAAACCCGTCAACCCGCCACTATCCCAGTCATGGAAACCTTGGCGCATGGCACGATCCAGGGTCTGGCCAACCATACCGTGTTGATTGCAGCCGATGGTAGCGAGTGCGATATCGCCGACAGTTGCGCACCGATTCGCAACCGCGATGGCCAAGTAGTCGGTGCTGTGCTGGTGTTCCGCAATGTCACCGGGGAATACGCCATACAGCAGGCCTTACGCGACAGTGCCGCGCAGATCCAGACAATACTCAATACCGTGGTGGATGGCATCATCACGCTCCAAGCCCGTGGCGGCATCGTCGAGACAATTAACCCGGCCGCTGAGCAAATGTTTGGCTATAGCGCCGCAGAACTCATCGGCCAAAACTTTAGCCTGCTGATACCCGAGCTTGATCAAGATCAGCGCAATGGTTCTCTCGAGTATTACAGTGCCAGCGAAGAGGCGCGCGCCATCGGCCTGGGACGCGAGGTCATGGGTCGGCGCAAAGATGGCAGCAGTTTCCCGATGGAGATGGCGGTCAGCGAAATGTGGCTGGGTGGCCAGCGTTATTTCACCGGCATTTTACGAGATATCAGCGCGCGCAAGCAGGCGGAAGAGGCGCTGCTCAAGGCGGGCGCCCTGCAGAGCGCGA
>JADMJT010000049.1 GCA_018781585.1 Burkholderiales bacterium | reverse complement strand
ACTCGGTTAAGCATTTTTCCCCTCGCCCCAGCGGGGAGAGGGGTTGGGGAGAGGGAGGATATCTGTGGTACAGAAACAGCTTGCCGCGCTTAACCGAGTGCCATGGAGGTCAGAGGGTTTTCTCGGTCTGTTTTGGCTGAGGCGGGGCTTCTGTTTTCGGGGCCGGCGTTTCCGCCTGGGCGGTCTCAGCTTTAGGCGCAACCGTGGCTACCTTGGCTGCCTCAGTAGCAGGCGCATTCGCTGCGGCGGCTTTGGTGTCCCCCAACACCGGCACGGCTGGCAACTTCGCCATCGCGTTTACCAGGCTGGCGTACGCACCCATGGGCCCGCCCGCAGCATTGCTCCATAGAATTTCGCCAGAGACGCCATCGATCAAGGATAACTCGATCTGGCCGCCGCTCTTGACCGGGATATAGTAACTTCCGGTGAGCGCAGCCAAGAGCGCGGAAGCCAGGATTTCCTTGGTCACCAGGCCATCCGATTTGTCGAATCCCTGGTACCGCGCAAACATCAAAGCGTCAGCCCCAGAGATCGCGGCGAAAGGATTGGCGAGCGGCCCCACGCCGACCTTGAACTTGCTGGATTGCTCCACCTGCACCATCGGCTGGGCATACAGCTCCTTGGCAACCTGGACATAGGCGCCCTTGAGTTGTTCAAGCTGGAAGTTGAATTCTTTGTCCCCGGATCGCGCCTTGTCCAGAACGTCCGACTTCGCTGTGTAGCCGTGGGTTTTCAACACCGTGCTCATGCCGGATTCGATATCCGCGGCGATGGATTTCTCCCGCTCGGCATCTCGCTCGTTTTCCCCGGTGAACACCAGATGCCGGTACTCGACTTCAGACGGCAATAGCGCAACCACATTGATCTTGCGTTTGCCACTCGCAAAATCCGGGTGTTGACGCACCGACGTCATGGCGCAACCGGACAGCGTTACCAGCAGCACCAGTGCAACAATCAGCCCTTTTCCAATTTGTTTCATTTGTTTATCCCCTTCAGTAGATTGCTTATGTATTCCCGGTCGCTTATGTTTTTGTTTTGCGCAAGATAGGCAGTCAGCCTTTCCCGTGCTGCGTCGTACTCGCCACGTCCCAAATTCACCAGTCCCCAACCTCGCTCCGCCATGGGCAGGCGGCTGTCGAGCGCGAGTGCCTGCCGATACGCATCCTCGGCAAATTGATAAAATTCGCTGCGCCGGGTTTCGAACTCGGCAACCAGTTTGTCGTTGAACGACTTGCCATAAATCCAGCCATGCTCGCGCGCCGCACCCTTCGGGTCATCGGCCATGTGCCGATACGCTTCACCCTTGTAGAAATGAAACTGCGCGGATTTCGGGTTTTCCGCCAGACTACGATTCGCTGCATCCAGCGCCAGTTCGTACTGTCGCGCATGGAGTTTGAGTTGAATGTTTTCGATGACAATCCGAGCAACGAAATCCCTGTGTGATGTATTGCCCACTTTGGGTTGTTGCTGGGAAATCGCGCCGGTCCGCACCATTTCCTTTAGCGCATCCACCCGCTGTTTGTTGGAGGGGTGGCTGCTGTACCAGGAGCCTTCGAGCGCCTCCCCGTTCTTAACCTCCTGCATGCGGTCGAAGACCTGTATCGCTTCATTCGGGCTATAGCCACCCGCCGCAATGGCCCGCAAGCCGGACTGGTCCGCTTCCTCCTCCTGCTCGCGGCTATAGCTGGCAACCGAGGCGAGATAAGGCAGATAGGCGATCGACGTGCCGAAAAGAAACAGGTCTGCAATGTGCGCAGCCACGATATTGGAGCGGTTGGTCTCATACACCTTCAGCGCATGCCGCAACACCACGTGCGCGATCTCATGCCCCATCACCTGGGCGAGCTCGGCCTCGCTATGCAAGCGCGCGAGAAGGCCCACGGACAAATAGATGCTGCCATTGGGTAAGGCAAACGCATTGACCACAGGGCTACGCAGAATCTTGAACTTGAAATCGACAATGCCGGCTGCTTCCGGGGGAACCAGCGGCTGCCCGATGCTGCGCACGTAGTTCACCAGCGCGGGAGTTTCCAGCAACATCCCTTTGCGATCCAGTTCCTGGTCGAACTCCTTTGCCCGGGCCAGCAGTTTTTTCTCTTCCTCGGTCTGACCATACTTGGCCTCACTCGAAGTCAGCGCGGAGATTTTAGGCGTGGCGCAGCCGGCGGTGCAGGCAAGCAGGCAGCACAGGAAAATCCGTGGCAGCCGATGAAAACAAACCAGAATGAAAAATGAGGAAGGCATTGAACGAATCCCGCTTTCCCGCAAATAATACCATTTGGGTAATTGCCTGGGAGGGCCTAGGTATAAAAATATTCAGCTTTTTACATGGGGGAGGAACCGGCTGCGCAAAACGACAACCCGGCTAAGCGCTGGGCACCCAACGCAGCATTCACTGGCTAGCCCGACCAATAAAAAAATCATGATTGCGGGAGTGAAATATATCCTGGCCGATGCATGCAAGAATCACGACTGTGGTGACAACAATGTCGTACTGCTCTACGCACCAGCCCAGGGACGGATAGATGGCAAGATTGACGAACGCGGCCGCGTGACCTTCATCGGCCAGTCACCCGCCAACCTCATGGTGGCATTGAACCGCTTATGGAAAACAGAATGGCGGCAGGACAGATAGCTAACAGAGAAATTAACCGTACACCGATTCACGAAATTGCGTCTTAATGGCTTCAAGCTCCGTGCGGTTTGAATCCAAAGCGGTGACACATTTTCTATCCAGCTTTTTACCGGCCAGGCGATGCAACTCTTCGAACGCTTTTTCGCTACTCCAGGCGCCCTTATAAGGCCTGACGCTGGTCAATGCATCGAAAATATCTGCTGTAGCAATAATCCTAGCTTCAAACGGGATATCTTCCCCCACTAATCCTGCCGGATAACCGCTACCGTCGAAAGATTCGTGATGGTGGTTAACAATATTTCGCAGAACGACGATGTTCGGAATGTCTTTATAGCCAAAAACCTCCAGCATGAAGTCGATCATCTCCAGGCCTTTTGTGGTGTGCGTTTTCATCACGCCAAATTCTTCTTCGGTCAAAGTGCCCGGCTTTAATAGAATACGATCAGGAATCGCGATTTTTCCAATGTCGTGCAATGGCGAGAATAAAAATAACTGCTCGATATAAGCATCGCTTAATTGATATTCGCTAGCCAGGCTGCGCGCAATCAGGCGTGCGTAGCGGGACATGCGCTCCAGATGCGCGCCGGTTTCACAGTCTCTTTGGCTGGTAATATGGCGCGCCGTTTTCACGGAGGCTTTTAACGTGCTTATTGAGCGAATTTCCAGAATCACGTTCAGCGCAATGACACTCGCTATTGGGTCAAGATGGGCCAGCACTTCGGGCGTGAAACAGGCAGTTTCATAGGAATTAAAAAAAACAAAACCATAGAACTCATCCTTGTAAAACATCGGGATGGTATAACTTGATCGGTAACCGGCTTCGAGCAATCGTTTGGTGTGATATTTCTCGCTATGACTAAAGACGGACAGATCGCCCGTGATGCGCGGTTTACCGGTTTGCAAAATACTGACCAGCGAAGTAGCTTCTGCCAATTTGTACTGATAGGTTTTGAGTAGCTCGGGATGATCGCTGCTGGATATATAAGTCGACAACATATCCGTTGCGGCATCATAGACCACCACTGAAATGCGATGCAAAAATGCATATCGATTACGCAAAGCCGTATGCATGGCGACTAACTTTTCTGATAAAGGCAAGTTCTTGTCAAGTTCGCCAAAAAGTTCGAATTGAACCTCGTCACTCATTTGTTTTCTCTGCGCCATTTATTTAACCAATATAGCAGTGCCAAATAAGCTAAGCGAATATTTTAATAGGGAAATACCCTTTCCACTCTGATGGCTACTGGCATTATTTGAGATAAGCAATGACAGCCAAACCCCAAACCCACGCCGATTCTCAGCGTGTGCTCGCCGCCCTCATGGGCCTGCACCACGCCTACCCACTCGAACGCCGCATGCAGAAAGAAGCCTGCGATGCCACACGCGAGACCTATCTCGCCGTGCTGCTGCGCTGGGTACACACCGGCACGGCGCCGTCGGTCGATGGTTTCGATCATGAATCGTTGGATGAGCTCGCCGCGCTGGATGCAGCTCATATCGTGAATGGAAAAATCAGCTGCCCGCCTTTCAGCGTGGCGGCGACCGATATGGCGGTGCACACCCCGCATGGCACACTGCACGCTTTTTCGGCGATCGATGCGCTCGCTATGCCGCGGCTACTCAACGCCGCCGCGACGATCGAAACCCGTTGCGCTCTCAGCGGCGAGTCGATCAGTTTTACGGTCACGGAAAAAGGCGAACTGCGCTTGGAAGATATTAATCGGGCCGTAGTGGCATTTCAGAAAGTATCAAACCACATCGCGCGCTACACCCTCGATCTCGCGCCGGGTATCCGCTTCGTGTTGCCGCAGCACGCAGCGGCCCTGCGGCAAACTCTGTCGCTCGCCGAATCTGCCGCGGTCGCCCACGCGTTCTACGCCTTCCAGCGCAAGCTACTCAAAGGCGATGCGCTCTGACGGTCTGCCCTGCGCCATGAAAATCGGCGGGGAACGACTAGCGGAAAATTAAAAAACTAGCGTTTCCCCAAGCGATACGCGTCCGCCACCCCGACGATCCAACACACGATCAAAACCATCATTGCGATACTCAGCGATTGCGTGTCGGCCGAAACTGACCCTTGAGATGCCAGCGCTAAAACACGGCTTGAATCGACCATCCCGCCGTCGGCCTCGATTTTAGCCAGCACGGCCATGGCCTGCTCGGCCGCATTGGAGACGATGATGAAAAGACAGATCGCGCTCACCGCGATCAAGCCGATGCCGCGCCCGTTAAACTTCAGAAACAGATGCCCTGCCCCAGGAAAGACCAACCCGGACCACAGTGCCGCTTTGATGGATTTGCTCATGGTGTTCACCTCTCCGCTCGGATGTTAATGCAATATCCGAGCTGGCTGCTGAGCAAAGCTATCCGGTTTTAAATCACCAGGCGGGTCCCCATGGCGCTCGGTTAAGCGCGGCAGGCTGTTTCTGTACCACAGATATCCTCCCTCTCCCCGCTGGGGCGAGGGGAAAAATGCTTAACCGAGTGCCATGGCAGGCG
>JADMJT010000101.1 GCA_018781585.1 Burkholderiales bacterium | reverse complement strand
GTTTGTAAATCATCCATCCGGCGCAATGCGCTTCGCTTATTGACGCCCTACACGCCCCTGCTATTTTTCAAGAAATTTGTCGGGTTCGATGCCGGCTTGTTTGAGGATGGCGCGCAGCGTGCCCTCCGGCATATCGCCAGGGTGATTGGGAATGGTGGTGTAGCGACGGGATATAGGGTGGTACCAGATTTCATGGGAGCCGGCGGCTTGGCGGTCGAACTCGAAACCGAATTGCTTGAGCCGCTTGATGATTTCGCGGTATCTGAATCCGGCAAGCCGGCCCATCAGGCATTCACGATGAGCGGGTAGTCGAAAGCATCATTCGCGGGCGGTAGCGGCGGTTCTTCGTTGCGCTCGGCGCGCGCCTCCAGCAGCTTCTTGGCGATGTCGCGCGCGATCTCGATGGTTTCCTGAATCGTGCGGCCTTGGGCGATCAAGCCTTGCACCTCGTCACTGGTGGCGAGGTACAAACCCTCCGGCAATTTTTCGATGTGCAGATTGACGATGCGCTCCATGGACAGGCTCCGGGTGATGGGCGAATACAAGATGCGGCTAGTATAGGCGAGCGGCTTCGGCTTATCCAGTATTCATCCGGTGCAATGCGCTTCGCTTATTGACGCCCTACATTTTTGGCATTATCCATGGTGTGTAGAATGGATATTGTCGGGAAAGAAGAGGCCTGCATTGGCAAAAGCCTACTCTCACGCTTCCCCTTTATGCCATGGTGATGGCTTACGCAAAGCAGCTAAAAAGCAACCCCCCAACCCCTTTACATTCGGATAAAAAGGTCGTAAAAGGCTCTTTTAGCGTTTTGTTACGCCGTAGGAGCGCACGATGGAATCCGATCTACCGTTATTCAATCTGAAGGGCAAACGCCTGCTGCCGATCGTGCAGGGCGGCATGGGCGTCGGCGTGTCCGCACACCGCCTGGCCGGTACGGTGGCGCGCAAGGGCGGGATGGGCACCATCGCCAGCATCGATCTGCGGCATCATCATCCCGATTTGGTCGAACAGAGCCGGCACTGCCGCGATAAGGAAAAGTTAGATAACCTCAACCTGATTGCCTTGGATCGCGAAGTGCGCGCCGCACGCGACGTGGCGGAGGGGTATGGCATGGTGGCGGTGAATGTGATGAAGGCCGTGACCGAACATGCCGCCCTGATTCGCCAGGCGTGCGAGAGCGGGGTGCAGGCGGTGGTGATGGGTGCCGGCCTGCCGCTGGATTTGCCGGAGATGACGGAGGGCTACCCCGATGTAGCGCTGATCCCAATTTTGTCCGAGTCGCGTGGGGTGGGCATCGTGCTTAAGAAATGGATGCGCAAAAATCGTTTGCCGGATGCGATCGTGATCGAGCATCCGCGCTATGCCGGCGGGCATCTGGGTTCGCCCAATCTGCAAGACGTTGGCAATCCGCGTTTCGATTTTCCCGGCGTGTTGGAAAGTATTTTTCAACTATTCAAGGAGCTCGGCATCGAGCGCGAGCGTATTCCCTTGATCCCCGCCGGGGGTATCAATACCCACGAAAAAATTCGCGAGCTGTTGGCGCTGGGCGCGAGCGCGGTGCAGATCGGCACGCCGTTCGCGGTGACGGAGGAGGGGGACGCCCATCCCAATTTCAAGAAAGTATTGGCCGAGGCCAAGCCGGAAGAGATCGTCACTTTCATGAGCGTGGCGGGATTGCCCGCGCGCGCCGTGCTCACCCCTTGGCTCAAGAATTATCTGAACCGCGAAAGTAAACTCCAGGCCTGCGCCAAGAGTGACCGCCAGCGCTGCGCCTCGTCGCTGCATTGTTTGATTCAATGCGGATTGCGCGACGGCATCGCGAAGATTGGCCAGTTCTGCATCGATGCCCAACTCGTCGCCGCGTTGCGCGGTGACGTCAAAAAGGGATTGTTCTTCCGTGGTTCGGAGAACCTGCCCTTCGGTAGCGCAATACGCAGCGTGCAAGAATTAATGGACTATTTTCTCACCGGCTGCAAACCCGCTGCGATGGTGGGTTAAGGGGATTTCAAGGCGCTTGGATAGCGCTTCCTTATCAGGTTCCACCGCCGTGAAATTCCACGCCCGGTTGATTTTCCGGCAGCTCCGCCAGGATCAAATCGCGCCGCGCCCGCTCCATGTCCGTCAGCGCGACTTCGCCCAGATAACGCTTGGCATCTTTTATTGCGGCATTCAACAGCAGGGCCGCGATGGTCTTTTCTTCTACATTTAGCGTCTTGGCCAGGGCGCGCAGTTCATAGTTGGCATCCCGTTCCACGGGTATATCGAGACGGCGTGCTATTGCGCCAGTGCGCGTCATTTCCGTGCCGCCGGCTGATTTCTCTGACTGCAAGCGCCACACCGTGGTGGCGACAATACTGGCGGCATTTTGTGTTTTCTCCCCCGGCTTGAGCTTGATCTTGTTGATGAAGTATTGCTCGAACTCTACCTTGGCCAAGTGCACCCAACGGCCTTGCTTGATCTGATTGATGTTGCGAAGTGGAATCTGTGGCTCCGCAAGATGGGCGGCGCCAGTATCGCTCAGGTCTGACAACCATTTAGCGCGTTGCGGTTGCGCACTAAACAGCGGCTCTTTCTTGATGGCGGCGATGATGTTGCGCGCTACCGTGTCCACTTGATTTTGAATCGAATAGACCGACTCGGGCGGCCCCACCGGTACCGGCGTGGCCGCGAACGATGGTTGCGCCACGCATATCCCGGCAGCATACACATTGGGATAAGTCGGGTTGCGCAGATATTCGTCCACGGTCACCATCCCGCGTGCGTTGGTCAGGCCGGTGGTGAGGGAAAGCGCTGCAATGCCCTTGTAAGCGGGCGCATAGATACCGAACGCGAAGGGTAGGGTGGTGCTCGCCATCTCCTTGCCGTTGGGGTCGTATTGCGTGAGATGAATATTGCCCGCTGTGATCTTGGTCGTATTCATGTTGCAGATAGAGACAATCTCACGCTCCGCGAGCGCATTTTCTAATAAGCGCCGGGTTTCGGTTTCAGCGCCGATACCAAAATGCGCGACATAAGGCTCGGGTGTCACCAGGGTGATCGTCGCCCGTTCGCGTATGCCGCGGCGGCGCAAGTCGGCGTCAATCAGGAATGCGGTTTCGTACATCGGGCCGAGGATGGCGCATCCCGCTGCGGCGCCGATGACAATAGCCCCCGGTTGCTTGACGAATTCTTTGTAGGCATTGGCTGCCTCGACCGCTTGTTCGATGTGAATGACAGAGTGCACAAAGCCTTGGGCTGGATCCATGCCCGCCACTTCTTCGTAGGCGGGGGCCGTGCCGGTGGCGAGCACGAGATAGTCATAGTGCTGCCAACTGCCATCGAGGAGCTCCACTCGATTGGTGGCGGCGTGAACCTGCGCCAAACCAGTGGCGACAAAGTTAATTCCCCGCGCTTCCAGATAGGGGGCGATGGGGAATGCAATGTCGCTACGATTGCGCCAGCCCATGGCGATCCACGGATTGGACGGAACAAAATTGAAATAGTCCCGGTCCGACACGACCGTCACTTGATCGTTCGGCCCCAGGCGGTTCTTGAGCGCATACGCCGCCGGGATGCCCGCGATGCCTGCACCTGCGATGACGACATGAGTCATGGTGTGTTCCTCCTAGTCGATTTCCTTTGTCACTGCACCAGCGGCGTGTCAGCGTGACCCAACTCAATGCCTTGAATGTTCATTTGGCCAATCAAGATTTCCAAGTATTGCCGGGTCGCCTTGGTCTTAGCATAGTCGGTTAAAAAGCGCGCGATGCTTTCTTTTACGATTTCAAAGGGCAATTGCGCTCCCTCTGCTTTGCGCGCCACGCGGATGATGTGCAGACCAAAGCGGGTTTCCATCAGATGCTTGGCGATTTCGCCCGCCGCGAGGGCGAAGATTGCACGCTCGAATTCCGGTACGGTTTGGCCGCGCGTCAATTGCCCCAGGTTCCCGCCCGAATCGCCGGAAGGGCAATTGGAGTAGTCGCGCGCACATTGTTCGAACGTGGCGGGATCGTCGAGTACCTGGGCGAGAATCGCCTGCGCTTTTTGCCGCAGGGCGTCGAGCGGCACTTTGTCCGTGACCTGAAACAGGATATGGCTCGCCTCCACCAGATCGCCGCTGCGGAAACGTTCTGGATGATTGTTGTAATAGCGGCGGCATTCTTCCTCGGTCGGGCTAGGCGCTTTCACCTCCTGCGCGAGCAGGCGGTCGATGATGGCATCTTCTTCATTCGCATTATGGGCGATCAATCCGGCTTGACGTGTGGCCTGTAGCAGCGCTTGGCGCAGCACCAATGCTTCCGCCGCTGCTTTGACGGGATTGTGGGACTCTGCATGATGCGGCAGTTCCTGTTCTATATCGGCATCGGTGATCTCTATACCGTTTACGCTGATGGACATGATGGCCTCCAAGTAAATTTATTCCCTCTCCCCCAGCCCCTCTCCCGCAAGCGGGAGAGGGGTGCGCGTCAGCGCGGGAGAGGGGAAAAACATTCAGCCGCGCTGCCGCACGACTTGATAGCTGCGAGTCAGATAAGTGACGGCGGCAAAGCCACTCCACACGTGCACCAGTCTGCTGAAAGGAAACAGCACAAATAAGGTCATGCCGAAGATGAGATGGATTTTGTAAATCAGCGGCACCGCCAGCAGAAAATCGGCTGCACCGGCGCGGAAAGTCACGATGTGCTGCGCCCAGCCGCCGAGCAGCAACATCACGCTGCCATCCGTATGTTGCAGTGAGAAAAAGATGCTAATCAAACCCAGCACCAGGGTTGCGAAAACCCACAGCAGGATAATGATGTCCATTGGTTTGCTGGTGGCGCGGATGCGCGGTTCCGTCAGACGGCGGTGCAACAGCAGCGTGATTCCGGCCAGACAGAGCAGCCCCGCCGCGCCACCGCTGATGATGGCCAGCATCTGCTTGTTGGGGGTGGAGAGGCCGAGCGATTCATACAGCCAATGCGGCGTCAGCAGCCCGGCCGCATGGCCGAAAAACAAAAACAGGATGCCGATGTGGAACAGGTTACTGCCCCAGCGCAATTGCGCGTGCCGCAGCAACTGACTGGAATCGCTTTTCCAAGTGTATTGCTCGCGGTCAAAACGGATCAGGCTGCCCAGCAGAAAAATGCCCAGCGCCACATAAGGATAAATCCCGAACAGTAAATAGTTTGCATAGTCCATGATGACTCCTTTTCAGAATCTCAAATGTATTGAATCTAAACTCCCTC
>JADMJT010000044.1 GCA_018781585.1 Burkholderiales bacterium | reverse complement strand
GCCTATTTTGTTGGAGCCGGTGCTGCGGGTCAACTCGGAACGCTGGATAGTTTGGCAATAAATTCCGCGCTCGGCATCGGGCGGCTGAAGTAGTAGCCTTGATATTCGTCGCAGCCGCGACTGTTTAAGAATTTCAGTTGCTCTTCCGTCTCCACGCCTTCCGCCACGACCTTGATATTGAGGCTGTGCGCCATGGCGATGATCGCGGTGACGATGGCGGCATCATCGGGGTCGGTGGCGATATCGCGCACGAAGCTGCGATCCACTTTCAGCTTATCCAGCGGGAAGCGTTTGAGATAACTCAAGCTCGAATAGCCGGTACCGAAGTCGTCTACCGAAATCTGCACCCCCATATTGCTGAAGGTCGTCAAGGTGCGGATCGTGTCTTCCGGCCGCTCCATCAACAACGATTCGGTGATCTCGATACCGATTTGCTCGGGTGATAAATCGACTTCTTGTAGTATGCGCCCTACTGTAGCGACCAAGTTCCGCTGTGCGAATTGGCGCGCCGAGATGTTGATGACCATGCGCGGTTGTGAAATTCCCAGCACCTCCCATTTTTGCCGCTCGCGGCAGGCATGGCGAATCACCCACTCGCCGATCGGCACGATGAGCCCGGTTTCTTCCGCCACGGGAATAAAGCGTTCTGGACCGATCGGCCCACTGCTTGGATTCCAGCGCAGCAAAGCTTCGGCCGCACCAATCTGGCCGCTAACGAGATTCACGATGGGCTGAAAATGCAAGGTAAATTCGTCCCGCGTTAATGCTTGGCGCAAACTGCTTTCTATCTGCAGCCGTTCCGAGGCGGCCTGATTCATCTGCGGGGTGAAGAATTGGAAATTATTGCGCCCGGTGGCCTTGGCGTAATACATCGCGATGTCTGCATTGCGCATCAGCGTTTCCACATCTGGGCCGTCGTCCGGATACACCGCTACGCCGATGCTGGCCGAGGTATGCAACTCCGCACCATCGATCGAATACGGCGCGGACAAGGAGACGATCAGCTTTTGCGCCACGATGCCGATATCCTCGAAGCGCTTGATGTTGGGCAGTACCACGATAAATTCGTCCCCGCCTTGGCGCGCCACGGTGTCTTCGTCGCGCAGGCAACTGCGAATGCGCGCCGCGACCGTTTGCAGCAAGCGGTCGCCGACATGATGGCCGAGCGAATCGTTAATGGTTTTGAAATGATCCAGATCGATAAACACAATGCCGACGCGTTGCTGCTGGCGGCTGGCTTGCATCAACGACTGACGCGCGCGATCTTGCAGCAAATTGCGGTTGGGCAAGTTGGTCAAGCTGTCATGATTGGCGAGATGATTGACACGTGCTTCGGTCGCCTTGCGCTCGGCGATATCGCGCATTGCGCCGATGAACAGGTGCTCACCTGCAAACTTCACCTCACCCACGCTCAATTCGGCCGGGAACGTGGTGCCGTCGCGCCGTTGTCCCACTATTTCGCGCCGGCTGCCAATCACGGTTGTTTGACCTGTTTCGAGGTAATGCTTGAGATGATGATCATGCTGGCTGCGATACGGCTCGGGCATCAACATGGAAATATTGTTGCCGACTAGCTCCTCTGAGCTGTAATCGAACATGCGTTCGGCGGCGGGGTTGATGGTGCGAATGACACCCTCGTTCGTCATGGAAATGATGCCTTCATCCACCCGATCCAGTACGGCACGAATGCGTGCCTCGTTGCGGCGTAATTTTTGATTCAGCTCACGCGCGCGTTCTTCCGACGCGACTACTTGGCGCAGCAGCGGCAGCACTTGCCAGCGCATCAGCAAGGTACCACAGGCCAACAGCAGCAACAGCATCGGCAGCACATAGCGTGCTTGGTCGCGGATGGGCTGATACAGCTCGGCGGCATCAATTCGCAACACCATGCCCAAGCCCAAGCTGCCAACCGGAAGATAAGCCGCTGCACCAAGCTCACCCCGGCTATCACGACTCGCGATAAAGCCACTGCCCCCTGCTAAAGCTTGGCTCATGGGTGTCGAAGATTCGCCCTCCAGACGCGGGAGATGAATGGCGATGCGCGGTGCATTTTTGGTGGGAAAGCACTGCGCATATTGGCTGCTTTCCGCCCCGCACAAATGCAGTACCGCGGATTCGCCTAGGTTTTTCAGATCAGTGATGAGCCCCATCAACTCCGGCAAACGCCGCACCGCTACCAGCGCCCCCAGCGGCTGTCCGGTTTTATAAATATCTACCTTGGTCGTCACTAACAAGCCGCCATTCCATTCGAGATGGCTTCGATAGGGCACATTCAGCGGCACGCTCAACTCTGGCCGCATTTCGATTGGGCCGGCGCGCGCCACTTCGCGCCCGGCGTGGTCGTACAAAGCCAGCGCATTGAAGCCTATGGGCAAAAACGAACGCAAGGACAATTCCAAGTCGCGCGCCACCGTCTCATCGCCGGGTCGCTTAGCGATCACAGCCATTTGTTCTTGCAAGGATGTGCGATTGGCCACGGCGGCCGCATTGGTCAGGTGTTGATGAATCTCGCGCTCGACCATGCGTGCACGCGACTCCACGTTCTGTTGCAAACTACGGCTTACTTGGGTTTCAGCCTGCTTTTGCATCACGCCGTACACTGATAATCCGGCAACCAAGATTAAGGCCAAGAGAATCGCACCGCTGATTAGACTGATGCGCTTCTCTTCTTGGGTTTTGAATAGCATAGGATACAAAATGGGATAATGTTCAATATGTTATCGTCGCTTTTGGCGCTATCTTTAGCGAACCTCAGCCTGCTGCTTTCTTGATAGAATGAGCGCCTTTTGCACCATGAACCAGCCCCTCCCCCCTATTCCGCGGCCGATCCGAAGTTATGTACTGCGGCAGGGCCGTATATCCCATGCGCAGCAACGTGCTTACGACAGCCTGCTGCCGCGCTTTGGCATCGCGTATCAAGCGGCAAAATTCGATCCTCGCTTGGCCTTCGAACGCAGCGCGCCCACCGTGCTGGAAATTGGCTTTGGCATGGGAGAGAGCACCGCGCAAATCGCGCAGAGCCGCCCGGATCTGGATTTCATCGGGGTTGAAGTCCATACCCCAGGTGTCGGCAGCCTGCTCAAGCAAATCGAGGAAAGGGGGCTGACCAATGTGCGCGTGATTCAACACGACGCGGTGGAAGTTCTGCAACACATGATTTGCGAAAATACGCTTGCCGGCGTGCATATTTTCTTTCCCGACCCTTGGCCGAAACTGCGCCACCATAAGCGGCGTTTGATTCAGCCCGACTTTGTGCACCTGATCGCCAGCCGCCTGCAGCCGGGTGGATACTTGCATGCCGCGACCGATTGGGAAGCCTACGCTGAACACATTCTCGCCACCCTGTCGCAAGAACCATTACTGGAAAATACCGCAGACAGCTATGCGCCCCGCCCCGACTACCGCCCACACACCAAATTCGAGCAGCGTGGCCTAAAACTTGGGCACGGCGTGTGGGACATCGTGTTCCGAAAGCGGGCTTCGCCTTGACGCTAAAGCCCTTTTCGGGTGTAATGGCGCGCTTTCTCGAGCGGCTAAACTCAGCTTTTTAGCGCTTCTTTAGAAGGCCAAGTAGCTCAGTCGGTAGAGCAGAGGATTGAAAATCCTTGTGTCGGTGGTTCGATTCCGCCCTTGGCCACCAGAATGTATAAAGGCTTGCCAGGAATCTTCGGCAAGCCTTTCGTTTTTCAAGGCCCTACTCCGGCTAAACCCCGCTGAAAAACCCTGTAAAATTGCAGTATTGCACTCCAAGGAATCTTTACCCTAACTGACCGCCATGCAGCTCTTCGCCTTCGGCATCAATCATCAGACCGCACCGCTCGATATCCGTGAGCAGGTGGCGTTTCCGGCTGAGCGCTTGGAACCGGCGCTGCATGATTTGGCCGCGCACCGAGCGGTGCGCGAGGTGGCGATTCTCTCTACCTGCAACCGCACCGAGATTTATTGCAATACGGATGAGCCGACGCAGGCGATTGATTGGCTCGCAGGCTTTCACCATTTGCCGCGCGATGCGATTCAACCCTATTTGTACGCTTTGCCGCATGAACAAGCCGTGAAGCATGCGTTCCGGGTGGCGAGCGGCTTGGATTCGATGGTGTTGGGCGAGCCGCAAATTCTGGGGCAAATGAAACAGGCGGTGAAAACCGCGGAATCCGCCGGTACGCTCGGCACGCTATTACACAAGTTGTTTCAGCGCACTTTTTCAGTCGCCAAGGAAGTGCGCACCACCACCGATATCGGCGCGAATTCGGTGTCGATGGCGGCGGCAGCGGTACGCTTGGCACAGCGCATTTTTCCCAGCATCAGTGAACAGTCGGTGTTGTTCATCGGCGCGGGCGAGATGATCGAGTTGTGCCTGGATCACTTCGCAGCACAGCACCCGAAGCACATCACCATCGCCAACCGCACGCTGGAACGCGCCCATGTGTTGGCGCGCCGGGTGAACGCCAACTCGGTCACCCTGAATGAGCTGCCCGAGGTGCTGGCGCGGCACGATATCGTGATCAGTTGTACTGCTTCACCCTTGCCGATTTTAGGCAAAGGCATGGTCGAGCGCGCGATCAAGGCGCGCAAGCATCGTCCGATGTTCATGGTCGATCTCGCCGTGCCACGGGATATCGAGCCTGAAGTGCGTGAGTTGAGCGATGTATTTCTGTATTCGGTGGATGATCTGGCCGAGGTCGTAAAACAAGGGGTGGATAGCCGCCAAGTAGCCGCCATGCAAGCCGAGACCATCATTGAAACGCGCGTGCAAAATTTCATGGAATGGATGCACTCGCGTGAAACGGTGCCCACCATCCGCGCCTTGCGCGACCATGCCGAACGCCAACGGCGCCTGGAATTGGAACGCGCATTGAAGCAGCTCGCGCGCGGCGATGATCCGGAAAAGGTGATAGACCATCTCTCGCACGCACTGACCAACAAACTCATGCATGGCCCCACCCATGCGCTTAGCAATGCCACCCACGATGAACGTGAATCGCTCGAAGTTTGGCTGCGCCGGCTTTATCACTTACACCAAGAATGAAACCTAATCTCAGCACCAAGCTCCTCCAGTTAAGTCAACGCCTGGAAGAGCTGAATCACTTGTTGAGCGCAGTGGATGTCACGCGCGATCTCGATCATTACCGCAAGCTCACGCGGGAACACGCCGAACTCGGCCCGGTGGTGGAATTTTTCCATGCCTATCAGCAAACCGAGCAAGACATTGCGACGGCGAAGGAAATGTTGGCCGATCCGGAGATGAAGGAATTCGCCGAAGCCGAATTGCTCGATAATCAAACCAAGCTCGCCACGCTGGACATTGAGTTGCAAAAGCGCCTGCTGCCCAAAGATCCGAATGACGACCGGAATATTTTTCTCGAAATTCGCGCCGGCACCGGCGGCGACGAATCCGCTCTATTCGCCGGCAATTTGTTTCGCATGTATTCACGCTATGCCGAGCGTCAAGGCTGGAAAGTCGAAGTCGTCTCGCACAGCGAGGGCGAAGTTGGCGGCTATAAGGAAATCATCGCTAAAATCATGGGGGCCGGGGCGTATTCCAAATTGAAATTCGAGTCCGGCGGTCATCGCGTGCAGCGCGTGCCGGATACCGAAACCCAGGGTCGCATTCACACCTCGGCCTGTACGGTGGCGATCATGCCCGAAGCAGATGAAATCGCCGACGTGAATTTGAATCCGGCTGATTTGCGCATCGATACCTATCGCGCTTCCGGGGCCGGTGGCCAGCACATTAACAAAACCGATTCGGCGGTGCGCATCACGCACCTCCCTACCGGGATTGTGGTGGAATGCCAGGACGACCGTTCGCAACACCGCAACAAAGCGCAGGCGATGTCGGTGTTAGCGGCGCGCATCAAGGATCAGCAGATGCAGGCACAACACGCGCAGGAAGCTGCCACGCGCAAATCGCTGGTCGGCAGCGGTGACCGCTCGGAGCGCATCCGCACTTACAATTTTCCGCAGGGACGCGTGACCGACCACCGCATCAATCTCACCCTGTACAAGATCGACTTCATCATGGATGGCGACCTGGAAGAGTTAATTCAAGCACTCTCCAATCAATATCAAGCTGATCTGCTCGCCGCCTTGGCCGAGCCTGTGGCGTGACTCCAGGTTCGCTGGGCGCTGCGCTGCGCGCGGCACGTAGTCGCTTGGTACAGGCGCTCGGGCTTGATCCGAGTGTTGCCGGATTGGAAGCGCAGATGCTACTGGGTCATGTGCTGGCCCGGCCCCGCGCTTATCTGCTGGCGCATCCTGAAGCCGCCTTGACCGATGCAGACCAAGCCCAATTCGATACCTTGCTCACGCGCCGCGAACACGGTGAACCCATCGCTTACATCCTTGGGGAACGTGAATTTTTCGGACTCACACTCCGCGTTACCCCTGAGGTATTGATCCCTCGGCCAGACACCGAACTCTTGGTAGCGTTAGCGCTAACCCTCATTCCAGAGGGAACAACCTGGGAGGTGCTTGATCTTGGAACCGGCAGCGGGGCGGTAGCCATCGCCATCGCCAAGCAGCGCCCTAAGGCACACGTTATCGCTATCGATCAATCTGGCGAGGCCTTGGTTGTCGCTAGGGATAACGCTCACCGGCACGGCGCCACGAACCTCCAGTTTCTGCAGGGTGACTGGTTCGCCCCGCTGGGCATGGGCGCGCGCTTCGATGTGATTGTTGGCAACCCGCCCTATATCGCCGAGGGTGACGCTCACTTGTTTCAAGGCGACCTGCGTTTCGAACCAAAAGCCGCCTTAGCCAGCGGAGCGGAAGGACTGGACGCAATTCGTGCCATCGCCAGCAAGGCGGCCCAACACATGACGCCATCAGGATGGCTTTTGTTGGAACACGGATTTGAGCAGGGCGCCGCCTGCCGCAAGATACTCGCCGAACAGGATTTTCAGGGGATCTATAGCCATTGCGACCTAGCCGGGCACGAACGGGTGACCGCAGGCCGCCTAGTCGGTACCCAACCCTGATCCCGGGGTGTCGGAAAATTTTACAAAGCTGGCAGATTTCCACCTTCCCCACCCTACCATCCGATCATAAGGCATTGTTATTTAATGAACATGGACGTACGGTGCAAGTTGGAATGCAATTTGCTTTATAATTATAATAATCAATGGCTAATACCGGCGCAACGTACTGGCCGAAGCCCAACCCGCAGGAAGCAGGAGTACATCGAATGAGCGAGATTGAGCAAGGCAATAAGGAATTGAAGAGCGAACAGTCCGCCGATGGTGTCGATCAAACGCGTCGCCGGCTGGCCGGCGCGGCTGTCGGTTCCGGCGTTATCCTGACCCTAAAAAGCCACCCGGTGCTCGCCACAGGCGGTACCAACGAATGCACAAAATCGGCCCTACTCTCCGGCAATTTGTCCAACCATCAGAGCAACGTCCAGTGCGGTTGCAGCCCTGGGTACTGGGGCCAGCATCCTGAAGTGTGGGACAAACTGACCGACCATCGCTTTTTGCCCTCCATGAAGTTCAACACGGTCTTCGGTTGCACAGTTTTCAACAGCAACACAACCCTGCTCGATATTGCAGTAATGCAAAATCAGAGTGCCACCGTACTTCAATCGTCGGCGTGCTGCTCTGGGAGTAGCTCCGGCACCGGCTTCACCTCCAAGGTGCAGACTTGCTCCTTCCATGCGGTTGCGGCGATCTGCAATGCCGCCACCTTCGCGTGGCGCTACCTGCCCAACTACGATACGCCGGAAAAAATCATCACGGCGTACCAGAATGCCTACACGGCCGCAAAGACCTATAAGGACTGCGCCTCGGCTTTTAATCAGTTGAAAACCGACCTGGATAAATATAACACCCTCTATTGCGGCTACGACGCCCACGGCAATTACCAGTCGTAGCGCGTGAGCAGTTTGTTACCTGTTCGCTGGCGAATGGCGACGGGCTATGTGCTCCGTAGCCACGCTTGGAAAGATGGATACACCGCATTCCACAGCGGCACCGGCGACACCCACCTGCTTGACCACCTCACCGGCGAAGTCCTATCCTGTCTGCTTCGACAGCCCTTAAGTCTCGAAGAATTGACCAGCAGCATTACCGGGAAGGCGTCCGCAGAATTGGACTCCGACAGCGTACAGGCCTTCGAAAATGCGCTCGCTTCCCTGCAACGGGTTCAATTGATCGAGCCCGTTCATCCTTGAATCTATCGCACCTCTCTTCTAGCGAACTTGCGCGAGCACTGGCCGGACCTGGCCTGTCCTTGCGCACCGGACAATTCACTACGCGCATACAGACGCGCATCCCTGCTGCAGTGGAAGGCATTGGCACGCTTTACGCCGATCACCCTCTCGCGCCGGAAGGCAGCTTTAGCGATTTTCATGTTCGCCTGCTGCGCCCGGCAGGGTTGCGCCGCTGGTATCACCCCCAAGTCTTGTTCGCGTTCGACGATTTCATTCCGTTTAAACCTCTGCCCTACGATCACGCCTTTCCTATGCTGGAATGGGGGCTTAACTGGTGCGTGACGAGCCACGCCCACTGGTATCTCATTCTGCATGCAGCAGTGGTAGAGAAAAATGGATTCGCGGCGATCTTGCCCGCCCCGCCCGGTTCCGGCAAAAGCACGCTGTGCGCAGCCTTAGTCAATCGCGGCTGGCGACTGCTGTCCGATGAGCTGACCTTGATCAATCCGCACAGCGGCCGCATCGACGCACTGGCGCGGCCTGTCAGCCTGAAAAATACCTCCATCGATATCATTCGCAGCTTCGCGCCAGACGCCGTCTTCGGTCCTTTGGCCCAAGACACCGCCAAGGGCACGGTCGCGCACATGAAGCCCTCCGCGGACAGTGTCGCCCGAGCACATGAACCCGCCACGCCACGCTGGGTGATCTTTCCAAAATACGTGCCCGATTCACCGCCGTTGCTCACGCCCCACCCGAAGGGGCACGCGCTCATTCAATTCGCTGAAAACGCCTTCAACTACAGCGTACTCGGCACACTGGGATACGATGCGCTGGCGCGCTTGATCGCACAGAGCGACTGTTTCGATTTCACTTACAGCCGACTGGACGACGCCATCGCCACCTTCGCTGACTTGGCTGCTCCCCATGCCATCTGACGCGCATCTTCTCCGTCAGTCGCTATGCGACCCCGCGCACACCGCTCATCTCAACGAAATCGAGTGGGATCTGCTGATTCGTCAGGCACGTCGTGCCGGCCTGGCCCCGCGCCTACGTCATGTCTTGGGTGAGGCCGGCTATATCGAGCGGACGCCCGAACCCATCCGACGTCACCTGGACACCGCGCTGTTCGTCGCAAATCGCCATCATGAGGCACTGCGTTGGGAAATCGCGCGAATACTGGAAGCCGTGGAAGCGGTGGACGCCCCCATCGTCTTCCTCAAAGGCGCGGCCTATGTCGCTGCCGGCCTTCCCGTAGCCGCGGGCCGAATTTTCAGCGACGTGGACATTCTGGTGCCGAAAGAAAAGATCGAGGCTATCGAAGCCGCGCTGATGCAGTATGGCTGGGCGCCGATGAAAATCAATGCTTACGACCAGCGCTATTATCGCCAGTGGATGCATGAGATTCCGCCGCTGGAGCATGTGCGGCGGCAAAGTGTGATTGACGTGCACCACAACATCCTGCCGTTGACGGCACGCTATCACCCGGATGCCGCGCTGCTGCTCGAAGGCTCACGGCCATCCGCCTTGGATCCGCGCGCCCGCGTGCTCGCGCCTTGGGATATGGTGCTGCACTGCGCCACGCACCTGTTCCATGAGGGCGAGACCAATCGCTCGCTGCGCGACCTGATCGATTTCGACGGCCTGCTGCGGCACTTCGGCACCGACCCAGCATTCTGGGACACTTTATTCCCACGCGCGCAAATACTCGAACTCAGCCGCCCTTTGTTCTATGGTCTACGCTACGCTTCACGGTTGCTCGGCACACCGGTACCCGAATCGGCGCGACACGCGATTGAGCACGGCAAACCAATGCTCCCTATTCGCTTCTCGATGGACTGGCTGGCGGCGCAAGGCTTCCGCCCCAACCACGCCAGTTGCGCCGACGCCCTTACGCCGCTGGCCCATTTTCTCCTCTATCTGCGCGGCCACTGGCTGCGCATGCCACCTTGGCTTTTGGTTCGCCACCTATTTCATAAAGCGTTTATTACGCCAAAAGCCAAAGCGGCTAAACTAAGCCGATAGGGATATTGACGCGCCCAGCCCAGCCCCCTATAATTCCCGATAGATTTAATCAAGTATTAACCTTCTACTTAACTTATTGATTGAGATAAACAAATGAGCGCTTTAGATACCATCCGCGAACAAGTTACCAACAACACCGTCGTGCTGTACATGAAAGGCACACCGCAATTTCCGCAATGCGGCTTCTCCTCCAATGCGGCGCAGATTCTCAAGGCCTGTGGCCTGCAAAATTTCCTGGCGGTGAATGTGTTAGCCGATATGGAGATTTTTCAGAACCTGCCTGCCTATGCCAACTGGCCGACTTTTCCCCAGCTCTACGTCAAGGGCGAGCTGGTCGGCGGCTCGGACATCATGACCGAGATGTATCAAAAAGGGGAATTGCAGAAACTACTGGAAGAAGCGCAAGCCGCTTAAGATGAAACTCGCTACGCGAGTTTCATCTTATGACAGCAACACCAACGCCCACACGATAGCGACATTGGCGAGCGCGACAAAGACCGCTGCGCTGCCGATGTCCTTGGCACGCTTGGCCAGCAAGTGGTGCTCAGTCGATATTCGATCCACGGTGGCTTCAATCGCCGAGTTGAGCAACTCGACCATCAGCACCAACAATATTGAACCGATCATGATGGCGCGACCGATACCTGATACCGGCAAGAAAAATGCGAGCGGGATCAGGATCAGCGCCAGCAGCACTTCCTGGCGGAAGGCATCTTCATTTTTATACGCCGCACTGAACCCCGCCATCGAATAAAAGAACGCGTTCCACACACGCTTGAGACCGGTCTTGCCCTTGTGCGGTGAGACTTCGTGTGTGGTGGGTTCCATCATGCGGCGGGCTTCCAGGTCAGATCCAACTCGCGCGCTGCTTTAACATCATCCAAGCGTCGCACGGGGGTGGTGTAAGGCGCGCCTTTCACCAGATCGGGGTTAGTGCGCGCTTCCTGCACAATTTCCGTCAACGCCGCGATGAAGGCATCCAAGGTCTGCTTGGATTCGGTTTCGGTCGGTTCGATCAACAAGCACTCCGGCACCAACAGCGGAAAATACGTCGTCGGCGCATGGAAGCCTTTGTCCAACAGCCGCTTCGCCACATCCATCGCTGAGATACCAGTTTCATCTTTTAAGCGCTTCATGCTCACGATAAATTCGTGGCTGGCGCGCCGTTTCGCGTAGGCGATGTCGAATCCCGCTTTCTGTAATTCAGCCATCAAATAATTGGCATTGAGCGTGGCGTATTCCGCCACCCGGTGCATGCCCTCTCGCCCCAGCATGCGCGCGTAGATATAGGCCCGCATCAACACGCCGGCGTTACCCATATGGGCGGACAGCCGCCCGATGGATTGCGGCCGATCGCGTTCGGAGAGCCAGCGATACGTCCCACGCTCTTCATGCACAATCGGGATCGGCATGAAAGGCGTTAAGCGCTCCGACACGCCGACCGGACCCGCACCGGGCCCGCCGCCACCATGCGGGGTGGAAAAAGTTTTGTGCAAATTCATGTGAATCACATCGAAGCCCATATCGCCCGGCTTCACCCGGCCGAGAATCGCATTCAAATTTGCGCCGTCGTAATAGAGCAAGCCGCCCGCTTCGTGCACAATTTTTGCAATCTCGGCGATATTGCGTTCGAACACGCCGAGCGTGGACGGATTGGTCAGCATCAGCCCAGCCGTGTGCGGGCCCACGGCGGCGCGCAAGGCTTCGATATCCACATCGCCATCGCGATTGGTGGGAATCTCTTTCACCGTATAACCGCACATCACCGCCGTCGCCGGATTGGTGCCATGCGCCGCGTCCGGCACCAGGATCTCCCGGCGCGCGGCGTCACCGCGCGCGAGATGATAAGCGCGCATCATCGCCACCCCGGCAAACTCGCCTTGCGCACCCGCCATCGGCGTCAAACTCACGGCGGCCATGCCGGTGACGTCTTTCAGCATCTCTTGCAGTTCAAACATGCACGCCAGAAAACCTTGCCCAGTGGGTGCAGCCGCATGCGGATGCCGCGCCAAAAATTGCGGCAGCATCGCCAGTGTGTTGCAAGCGCGCGGATTGTATTTCATGGTGCACGAGCCGAGCGGATAAAACTGGGTGTCGATGGAAAAGTTCTTCTGTGACAGCTGGGTGTAATGGCGCACCACATCCATCTCGGAACATTCGGGCAATAGCGGCTTGTCTCGGCGCAAGAACATATCGGGTATCCCGCTGGATGAGGCAGCCGTAGCGGGCATTTGTGCGTAGCTCTTGCGCCCAGGGCGCGATAATTCAAAAATCAGCATAAACGAACCTTCTTTGGGAACCACGGATGCACACGGATAAGACCATGCAGATTTTATCTGCGTGCATCCGTGTTCATCCGTGGTTACTAAATTCTTCTAACTCAACGCCGCCAGCGCTGCATCGTAATCCGGTTCGTCGGCAATTTCGGGAACCAGCTGCGAGTAAATCACTTTATCGTTTTCATCCAGCACGATCACGGCACGCGCGGTCAAACCTGTCAGCGGATGCTCGGTGATCAAGACGCCGTAGTCGCGGTGAAAATCTCTACCACGTAGCGTGGAGAGCGTGATTACATTCTCGATACCCTCTGCACCGCAGAAGCGCGACTGAGCAAACGGCAAGTCGGATGAAATCACGATCACTACGGTATTGGCCAAGCTTGCCGCCTTCTCGTTGAACACGCGCGTGGAGGCCGCGCAAGTCGGCGTATCCAAGCTAGGTACGATGGACAGCACTTTGCGTTTGCCCGCGAAGTGCGACAGCGCCACATCATTCAAATCTTTATCCACCAGCATGAAGCTATGCGCCTTATCGCCCGGTTGGGGAAAATGACCTTCCACATGCAGCGGGTTGCCTTCCAAAGTGACTGTACTCATAAGACCTCCATATCAGTGTTGCGTGGCATTAAATCTTGGGTTTGATCGGGCACGGCGGCGCACTCTGTTGCCGCCCCATGATGCGCGCCAAATGGTCGGCGAATTGTTGCAAATCAGCTTCGGTTTTGGTCTCGGTGGCGCAGATCAGGAGTGCATTGCCAAGCTCAGGGTAAGTCGGCATTAAATCGAAGCCGCCTAAGATACCTTGGGCTTCGAGCGCATGCAGCACGCCTGCCGCCGGCGTATCCAATTTCAGCACCGCCTCATGGAACAGGGGCCGATCGAATGCCCGGGTGACACCCGGAATGTTCGTGAGCTTAGCGACGAGTGCTTGCGTGTTTGCATGCGAAGCGAGCGCCACGCGCTTTAGCCCCTCCGGCCCCAGCAGCGAGAGGTAGATTGTCGCCGCCGTGACCAGCAAGCCTTGATTGGTACAAATATTGGAGGTGGCCTTAGCGCGGCGAATATGTTGCTCGCGTGCTTGTAGCGTCAGCGTGAAGCCGGGCTTACCCTCCAAGTCGACGGTGCGGCCAATGATGCGCCCCGGCATTTGCCGTACAAAATCTTGCTTGCACGCGAGGAAACCGAAATATGGCCCGCCCGAGGCGAGCGGCGCACCCAAGGGCTGACCTTCGCCGGTTGCGATGTCGGCGCCACTTGAACCCCATTGTCCGGGCGGTTTGAGCAAGGCCAAAGAAGTCGGATTCACCAAACCAATCGCCAAGCCGCCATGATCATGCGCCCAATCGGTGAGCGTATCGGCATCCTCCAAACAACCGAAGAAATTCGGCTGTGGAATAACCAGCGCGGCGAAATCGCCCTCGGGCAAAGTCGTGGTAATGCCGGTTTCGGCATCGTAATCCAACTCCACCAGCTCAATATTTTGCGCCGACACAATCGCCTGCACCGTGCGCCGATAATACGGATGTACCGTCTTCGGCATCAGGATACGGCGCGAGTGGCGATGCGCACGCACCGCCATCAGCACCGCTTCGGCCAGGCCCGAAGCGCCGTCGTATAGGCTTGCGTTCGACACATCCATGCCGGTGAGCGAGGCCATCATGGTTTGGTATTCGTACAACAATTGCAGCGTGCCCTGGCTCGCCTCGGCTTGATACGGCGTATAGGCCGAATAAAACTCGCCGCGGCTGACGAGCTGCCACACGGCTGCGGGAATGTGATGCTCGTACGCGCCGGCGCCGATGAAATTCGAATAGTGCCCGTCGCGTTCAGCGCGCGCATGCATCAGCCGCGTCACCTCCATCTCGCTCAAGCCTTCCGGCACTTGGGTCAATCCACCGCTGCGCAGCGCTTGCGGAATCTCGTCGAACAAGGTATCGATCGAAGCAACGCCGATGCTGGCTAGCATCTCGCGTACATCGTCTTCGGTATGGGGAATGAATGGCATCTAGAATCTCGTGAGGGGTCAGGCGTGAGAGGGAACAGAGCTATTACGCTCGCCCCTTGCTCCTCACACCTCACCGAATTAATGCGCTTCGCTATCGACCACGGCTTTGTATCCGGCCGCATCCAGCAAGCCATTCAGGTCGCTGGCGTTATCCGGTTTTAAACGGAACATCCAGGCACCGTAAGCGTCTTGATTAATCATCTCAGGCTTATCGGCGACGGCCTCGTTCACCGCCACCACTTCACCTGCAATCGGCGCATACACATCAGAGGCGGCTTTCACCGACTCGACCACAGCGCATTCTTCGCTCGCGGCGACTTTACGGCCAACTTGCGGGCTTTCCACATACACCATGTCCCCCAGCAATTCTTGGGCGTGGTGCGTGATGCCGATGGTCACTGTGCCGTCGGCTTCCGCACGCACCCATTCATGCGACTTGGTATATTTCAAATCATTTGGAATCGTCATGCCACACTCCTTAAATTAAACTTTTTCCGTTACGCACGAAGGGGTATTTCACCACTTTCGCCGAGAGCAATTTGTCGCGCACTTCCACTTGCACCAGCTCGCCCAAGGGTATGGTTTTGGGCAATCGTGCCAGTGCGATCGATTTATCGAGGGTAGGCGCAAAACTGCCGCTGGTGATTTCGCCGTCGCCAAACGTGGTGCGCACCTGTTGATGACTGCGCAGGACGCCTTTATCTATCAACACCAATCCGAATAAATCACGCGTGACGACTTGTTCTTTCAGCACCGTTTTGCCAATAAAATAGCGATCGGCAATGAGATCCACCGTCCAGGCTAAACCCGATTCGAGCGGCGTCACTGTTTCATCCATATCCTGGCCATAGAGGTTCATGCCCGCCTCCAAGCGCAAGGTATCGCGCGCACCCAAGCCGATCGGCTTCACGCCCACGCTGCTCAATGCTTGCCAGAATTGTTCAGCTTGATTTGCCGGCAAAATGATTTCGAAACCATCTTCGCCGGTGTAGCCGGTGCGGCCCACGAAATACGGCGCGCAATCGGCCGCTTGGAACGGCTTCAATAATTCCGTGACCCCACGCATTTCCGGCACCGCCTGCCAGACTTTTTCGCGGGCGTGCGGGCCTTGCACCGCGATAATGGCCATCTCGCGCCGTGGCGTCAGCGTGAGGCTCGATGCAGATTCATCACGCCGCGCCTGCATCCAAGCCAAATCTTTATCGCAGGTAGCGGCATTCACCACGATACGGAACCAGTCTTCGCGCAGGTAGTACACAATCAGATCGTCGAGTACCCCGCCCTGCTCATTCAGCAAACAGGAATACATGGCCTTACCGGGAATTTGCAGCCGATCAACATTATTCGCCAGCAAGCGGCGTAAAAACTCACGCGCCAGTGCGCCCTCGATATCGATCGCGAGCATGTGCGACACATCGAACATGCCGGCGTCGCGTCGCACCTGGTGATGCTCCTCGATCTGCGAGCCATAATGCAGCGGCATATCCCAGCCGGAAAAATCCACCATCTTCGCGCCCATAGCGCGGTGCGCGGCATTTAATGCGGTTTGCTTGAGCATGCGGCTCCTAGAATGTCATGCGGCTGATCGAATCAAATGAGATCGACACCCGGACGAGGCGTAGCCCGAACGAATGCACGATTTCGTTGCGCTTCACCCCTCTGTCCGGGTACCTGAGAGATTGCAGAAGAATGCCTGCGTGCCCCTTCGGTGGGCGCCAAAATTGAATTGGCGCCGCTCTCCAGAGTTGCCTAAACACACGGTTCGTTTGCCTGAGCGATTATGGGTAATTACGCCTTCGGCGGCACGTCTTGCGTGCGCTCTCCCGCATGTCTTTGGGCAACCGTAACTATACCGGAGGGTGAGCAAGCACTCAACCAAACCATATAAAGGCGATCGAATTCCTAGCAGGCTAAATGGTGAAGCAAGCATAAACGGTGTTTCCACGCCGCGAGCGCAATCCAAATCCAGAACAGCAGAAAAAAAGTGATCAGCGGCACATGCGCATCGACGATGAAACGGGGCGTGATAAAACGCACGGCCTTGACGACGGGCGCGGTGATAATTTGAAATACTTTATAGATCACATTCTGCTGGCGCGCCGCGCCCGCGAACACGGCCAGGATGCCTTGCCCGATCAAGGCCCAGCCGGCCACTTCAACGACAGTCCGGACAATGGCAATCAATTGGATTTGTAATGTGATGTTTTCCATATTGGCCAGTTTAACTCACACGCGTTGCGCTTGTTACCAAGCCAACATACCGGGACAATGCGTTTTTGCCATTTAGTGGATTCCACATGAATTTTAATCAATGGCGCGATTACGGACGCGGCTTGTTCTTCGAATTTTTTAAACGTCCCGAACAAGCACTCAAAGCCTATCGAGACGCACTACAACATAATCCTGGTTTTCTTCAAGCGGCGCGCTGCCTGGGTTATCTGCACGCCCAGCGTCACGAGTACCAGGACGCGGAAGATTATTATCTGCTGGTGCTGCGGATCCACGCACAGGAGGTGGACACCTGGTTCAACCTAGGCTACATCCGCGATCACGCGGGGCGCCATGCGCAAGCGATCGACGCGTTTCAGGAAGCCATTAAGCACAACCCCAAGCACGACCGCGCCTGGTATGGCTTGGGACTCGCCCATGCCGCGCTGGGGCAACACGAAAAGGCCGCGGACGCCTTGCAGCATGCCGCCGAATTACAGCCCATGAATGGCCACGCCTGGTACGCCTTGGGGATGGCCTATCACCACCACCATCAGCCGGAGAAAGTGAAAGAGGTCGCACTCCATCTGTCGCGGTTTGACCCCGCCTTAACGCGGCGGCTGGTACAGGAATCCGAGCGCGCCGATCTTAGCCATCTTATTCGCGATTTACGTTAAGCACCGCCCATAAACAACCAGGCCCGCAAACGCGGGCCTGGTTGAATCCAACGCAAGAATGCGATTAAGCGGCTTGGGTTTGGATATCCCCTTCCAGGTTCGGATAACGCACGTGGTCCACCAAGTCCTGCACTTCTTTCGACGGCGCAGGGCTGATGAGGCTGCCAATAATGACGCCAGCGAAACCCAGCGGAATGCCGAAGATGCCGGCGGCGATGGGTTCAATATCCCACCACTTCGGCGCGAGGACGCCAAAGAATGGGTAGGTGATGTACATGTAATAAGCACACACACCCAAACCTGCCACCATCCCTAGCACCGCGCCTAACTGGTTAGCCCGCTTCCAGAAGATGCCCGCCACCAAGGCCGGGAAGAAAGCTGAAGCCGCCAGCGAGAACGCCGCCCCCACCAGGAACAGAATGTCGCCCGGTTTCAACGAGGTCACATAAGCCGCGACAATTGCTACTACCAGGAGCAAACCCTTGGACACCGCCAAGCGGCGCGTGGTCGGTGCATGCGGATCGATCATTTTGTAGTAGACATCGTGCGACAAGGCATTGGCGATGGTGAGCAGCAAACCATCGGCAGTCGACAGCGCCGCGGCCAAACCACCCGCCGCTACCAGCCCGGAGATGACATAGGGCAGACCGGCGATCTCGGGCGTGGCGAGCACGACCAAGTCGGTGCCTATTACAATCTCGGCAAGTTGCACGATACCGTCCTTGTTGATGTCGGTAATGCTCATCAAACTCTTATCTACGGCTGCCCAGGCGCTAACCCACTTGGGCAGATCGGCGAAACTCGATCCGACTAAATGGCTGTAGACGTCGAACTTCACCAATACCGCCAACGCGGGCGCCGTGAAGTAGAGCAGGAAGATGAAGAACAAGGACCAAAATACCGACTGGCGTGCGTCACGCACATTGGGCGTGGTGTAGTAACGCATCAAAATGTGCGGTAAAGCCGCGGTACCCACCATCAGACACAACACGAGGGCTAGGAAATTTTTGCGTTTCTTATTGCTCTCCGCCTCGTCTTTGCCCGCGAATGGCTCGGCATGCGCCTTCACCGGTGCAGCTCTGGCCTTGGCGCCATCGGCATCTTTTTTCAACTTAGTCTTAAGCGCAACCGCATCGGCTGGAAATTCTTTCAGTGCTTTTTCCGCGCCTTCGATTGCCTTCGCATCCGGGGTCGGCGCTGCCTTTAGCTCGGCCAGCTTAGCCTCAGCTTTCGCTTGGGCCGCGGCATAAAAAGCTGCCGCGTCAGTGTCAAGTTCTTTGATCTGGGCTTCTGCTGCATTTTGCTTCTCTTTGAAGATCCCACGCACTTCGAGTTCTTTCGGATCAGCGTTGAGTTTTTTCTCCAGATCCCCCACCTTCTGCAGTTGCTGACCATAAGCGATTTGCGGAATTGGATTGCCAGTCTGTTGTACCGACAACCACACCACCGGAATCATGTAGGCAATGATGAGGATGATGTACTGTGCGACCTGGGTCCAAGTCACTGCGCGCATCCCGCCGAGGAAGGAACACACCAAAATACCTGCCAAACCGGCAAATACGCCGTAGGCAAACTCCATCCCGGTGAAACGGCTGGTGATCAGACCCACGCCGTAAATCTGCGCGATCACGTAGGTAAATGAGCAGACCACCGCCGCAATCACGCCAATGGTACGAGGTAGATTGCCGCCATAACGCGCGCCGAGAAAATCCGGAATCGTGAATTGGCCGAATTTTCTGAGGTAAGGCGCGAGGAACAATGCGACCAGACAGTAACCCCCGGTCCAACCCATGACGAACGCGAGCCCGTCATAACCGGCGGCATACAGCGTGCCCGCCATACCAATGAAGGATGCGGCACTCATCCAATCTGCGCCGGTGGCCATGCCGTTGAAAAACGCCGGTACGCGCCGACCCGCCACATAATACTCCGCCACGTCCGCAGTCTTGGACATGATGCCGATGCCGGCGTACAGCGCGATGGTGGCAAACAGGAATATGTAGCCGATCCACCTATTGGGCAGGCCCATCTGCTCCAAGATCGCCAGCGCGATCACGAAGAGGATGAAGCCCCCGGTGTAGAAGGTGTAATACTTCTTTAGCGACGAGAAAAATTGCGCTTGAGTTTGCGTGGTCATGTCAGTCCTCCCCCTCGTGCACACCGTATTCTTTGTCGAGCTGATTCATGCGGTGCGCGTAAAACCAAATCACGATCACATAGATAATCAGCGCACCCTGGGCCGCCATATAAAAAGCAAACGGGAAACCGGCGATCGTGAATGCATTGAGTTCGCGCGCGTACCAGCTGACCACAAACGTTGCGATGAACCAAATAGCCAGCAACACGCCCGTCATGCTGAGATTTTTGCGCCAGTATTCTCGGTGCTTATCGGTGATTTCCATGCTACCTCCTCCAGTTATTATTTAAATTCGCGACAGCCCAGGCGGGCTTCCAGAAATTATTTAACGAGGTATGCGCTTTAAGGCTTTTATGCGGCCATAAGCGCTTTTTATTAACAACGCGGCGAGTATGGAACTTTGTTGCAAGCTTGTAAAGTGAGTTTGCGTTTCACTATATGAAATTAAGAAGCGCTTGATTCCATTCTTGAAAGTTCATAAAACGCACGTTCAAGGTGATTCAACTGAACGCATGTTTGGAGCCTTTGCAAGCTCGCCTGCTTGAGCGAAACCTGAAATAGTTGCGCGGTGGAATAGGCGTCGGAGAGGGCGTTATGACGCGCGAAAGTAGGGATGCCGAAGTGGGTGAGCCAGTCATCCAGGCTTCGCTGTTTAGATGGAAAGAGTGCGGGAGCAAGATAAGCCAAATCCAGTGCGTGGCGCTTAAACTTGAGACCAAGATACGTTTGCATCGCGCGTCCGATCATGGCTTCGTCAAACGCGGCGTGATACGCGACTAAGCGCGACTTGCCGAGATAGTGCAAAAAACGCAGCAGCGCCTCGGCCGGTGGCGCCCCCTCCCGTTGCGCCGCGTTACCGATGCCATGCACCAAAATGTTGTCCGTCGGGCTCACTGCGTCTTGTTTCAAGACGATATCGAAACTATCGGCAAAGGAAATCGTCTCCCCCTGCACCGCGACCGCCCCAATCGAAATCAAACGATCGCGCCGCATGTCGAGTCCACTCGATTCCACATCCACCACGACCCAGCGTGCTTGTGCCAGTGCTTCATGCGCATCGGGTTCGGGTAGCGCTATCCATTCATTGAGCGATTGCGCCAAATTAGGCGCGAGCGCCGCCCGGCGCGGAAAAATCAAATCAGCGAGCCAATTCACAAGCCGTAATCCAACGCCAAGCGCGTTTGCAGCTTGCGCGCCTGGCGAAAAGTCTCTTTCAGAATGCGCCGTTCCAATTCATTCAACGTATCCGGATTAACATGATTGTGCATGTCACGGCCTACCGCGTGACTAAGATGCTGATTACGCAAGCGCAGCAGTTGGATGAACAACAAGGCCTCGGCCCAAGCGGCGATTTCCTCCGGCGACATTTTTAACGCCGCGCCCGCTGCGCGCAGCCGCGCCAGGGTGTTGGTATGGGTATCACCAGCGGCCAGGCTATAGATGCGCGCCGCATCCACGAAGGGCGTTGCGCCGTTCAGCTTCAAGTCGATGGTGTGATCATATTCGCCGCCGGCAGCAAGCACGAAATCGCGCACCACGCCTAAGGGCGGCCGGTTGCGCAACGCGTTTCCCGCCATCTGATGCAAGAAGCGCGGATTCGCTGCCGCTTTGCTGGCCAGCCAGGCGCGTAAATCCTGGGCCAGCTTTTCCTCACCGTACAATGCGCGAAAATCGAAAAAAATCGCGCTATTCAACAGTGCCTCGGGGTCGCCCTGATCGATCCATAAGGAGAATGTGTTGTGCCACTCTTCACTGGTTAAACACCACTTCGGATTGCTCGCCATCACCCCGCCCTGGCACAAGGGAAAGCCGCATTGATCGAGCGCATTATTCACCGCCTGGGCGAAAGCCAGCAGTTTGGTGCGCGCTGTTTCATGCGCTCCGGCTTCAGCGGTGAAGATAATGCCGTTATCCTGATCGGTGGCGAGCGTCTGCTCCATTCGGCCTTCCGATCCCAGGGCCAACCAGCAATAGGGAATATCGGCGAGATCGTATTTCGGCGCGGTCAGATCGATTAAGCGCTGCGTGAGCAAGTCGTTCAGTGTGGTAATGATTTGCGTGAGCTGCTCCGCACCGACACCCTGCGCCAGCATACTATGCGCGAGCGCATGAATCTCCTGGTTCGCCTGCGCTAATTCCGCTATGCTTTTCGCGGTGCGGATATTGATGCTGATCTGCGTGAGCCCCACACGCTGCACCGAGAACAAATCCTTTTCCGATACCACCCCCAGGAATCGCTCGCCCTCCACCACCAATACATGGCGGATGCCATGCCGCGCCATCAATAAGGCGGCTTCGTAAGCGCTGGCGTGCCCGCTCAGCATCACTGGTTCGCGCGTCATCACCGCAGCGATCGGCGCGCTTAAATCTTGTTTGGCGAGCGCCACCCGCGCCAACAAATCATGCAGCGTGAAAATGCCAATCGGCCGCGCGCCGGCCACAATCACCATCGAGCCAACATTTTCCGCGTGCATTTTCGCGAGCGCTGTCGCGATTGCCTCGGTGCTGGCACACGTCACCGGCTCGCGCCGGATCACGCTAGAAAGGAGCGTAGATAAAGGCTGCTGCGCGATTGCGGCTTGGGTGTATTGCGCCTGAATCGCCTGCTTAGAGCGCTCCAGCAAATGCGCGATGCGGCGGGTGCAGAAATCGTGGAATATCGCGGAACGCTGTAATAACTCGGCGAACTGCGCGGCGGGCAGTTGATAACAAAAAGTATCTTCGGCTGCGCGATAAACGTTGGCCACCGGCCGGTTGGCTAATAGCGCACCCAATGGAAAGCACTCCCCTTCGGTGAGTTGCCAATTCGCACCCTCATTTTCAGCCCGGCCCGCCACTTGCTCGCCGACGACACTGCCCTGCTTGATGACGGAAAAGAACGGTACTGGACCCTGGCTCGGATCCAGCAACACTGCGTCCTTGGGGAAATACGCCAGCGATAAATGCGCAATCATCCATTCCAGATGCTCGCGCGCCATTTCACTGAAAGGCGCAAATCGGGTGAGGTGCGCCAGCGTAGCGTTGAGTAAGGCAGCCGGTAACGGGTGAAAATCAGACATGGCGCTAACTTACGAGCTTTGCCCGCACACTGCAACTCATCAAGGGGCTAAAGGCTCCGGTCGATGCATGCCGAAACCCTGAACATAATCCACATCCAACTTGGCTAGACGCTGCATAATCGCGTCGCTTTCGACGTACTCGGCGATGGTTTTCAAACCCATTACATGGCCGATGCGAATAATCGCTTCGACCATCGCGAAGTCGATGGGGTCGGTCAACATGTCGCGCACAAATGCGCCATCGACCTTAATACTATCCACCGGCAGATTCTTGAGATAGGCGAAGGAAGACATGCCGCTGCCAAAATCATCGAGCGAGAATCCGCAGCCCATGGCCTGCAATTTTTTCATCATGCGCATCGCCTGCGCCAAGTTTGAGATCGCTGCGGTTTCGGTTACTTCGAAACAAATTCGGCTAGGCATGACATCCGATATACGAAATTGATCCTCGACAAAACTTGCAAACGCATCATCTCCGAGCGATTGCCCAGAGAGATTAATCGAGTAGTAAATGTTTTCCGGCAGTTGGTGTTGATGCGCCCGCATCCAGGCAAACAAGGTGCGCACCACCCAACGATCAATCGTCGGCATCAAGGTATAACGCTCCGCTGCCGGAATGAAGGCCATCGGCGGCACCAGCCGCCCTGCTTCATCAATTAAGCGCAATAGAATCTCCCGATATTCGGGATGCCGGTCGGGATGTAGCGGGATGATTTTTTGATAATAAAGTTGAAAGCGATTTTCCTCGAATGCCCGGGTAATTCGGGTCACCCATTCGGCCTCGCCATGTAGCCGCCGCACCTCCGCATCTTGCGCGCGGTGGACACAGACACGATTGCGCCCGCGATCTTTCGCCATGTAGCACGCGGTATCCGCGGCGGAGAGCAGATTCGCGACCGTACCGGTCTCATGCGTGATTTCCACCAGACCGATTGAAGCGCCGACCATGAATGTTTTGGCCTCCCACATAAATCGAAACTCGCTGATTTCCTGCCGCAGCTTTTCTGCAATTACCTGCGCTTGTTCTATGCCGCAACCGGGCAGCAACAAGCCAAACTCATCGCCGCCCAAACGCGCCAGCGTGTCCACTGTCCGAATCTTTGCGTTTAACAAGGTCGACAACTGGCGCAGCAATTCATCCCCTGCCACATGGCCGCAGGTGTCATTCACCAGCTTAAATTGATCTAGATCGATATAGAGCAGGGCATGACTGATGCGGGAGGTCTGGGCGCTTTCCACCACCTCCTGCAAGCGGCGCTCAAATTCGTGCCGGTTTGCCAAACTGGTTAAGGCGTCATGGCTGGCTTGCCAAGCCAACTCGTGCGCCAGGGAGCGCTCGGTGGTCACATCCCGAAACACCACCACCATACCGATCACCACGCCATCCGCCTCTCGAATAGGCGATACCGTCTGCTCGATCGTGTATTGCAGACCACCTCGCGAAATCATGAGTGACGATTCAGGACACGGCAAGCTGACATCACCTAAGCAGTACGCCGCCAGATTCAAGACCTGGGTCGGGTGGTTTTCATCCACTACCCGGTAAACATCTTCTACTTTGAGGCCTACCGCCTCGGCATTCGTCCAACCCGTTAGGCGCTCTGCCATTTCGTTAAGATGATCAACACAGCCTAATTCGTCGGTGGTAATCACCGCTTCGCCAATCGAGTGCAGGGTGACTTCGGCTCGCTCTTTCTCACGCGCGAGCGCGCGCTCCACGTTGGCCGTGCGCCGGATAACGCCAAACGATACGAGCAATCCCAAAATCAAGGCTGCTCCGCCCAAAAAAACACTCCCCCAATAGGCGCGCTGATAGGCGTCCTGCGCATGACGCACCGCCGCTTCACTCGATCGATTTTGATATTCCAGAAACGTAGAAAAATCGACCTGCACCAAATTCTGCGCGGGAATGGCCTGACTCGTCAGCATCAACTCCGCCTCTTTATTACGGTTATCCAAGGTCAGGGCGACGACTTCTTCCATGAGGCGGGTAGACTCTTTGATCTTGTCTTGCGCGGCTTCAAACGCCTTTTGCTCTTCCGGCACGAAGGGCAGTGATAGTAGCCGGTCGCGTTGCCGAACATAGCTTGTTGCCAACTCGCGGAATACCAGCATCAAGTTATCGCGTTCAAACGGATCACCAGACAAAATCATCTTGTGCACCGTCAATGCCCGTTCACGGTTGATGCTACGCAAATCCAGCACCAAGGCGATCTTCACATTGTGTTCCAGCACGATTTTTTCCATGCGCTGGTTATTAGCCTGCAAAACGTGCAAACCCATCCAGCCCAAGCCGGCCATCAGCAACCAGATCAAGGCAAACGCCCCAAATAGAAAAAGCACCGAGCTGCTTGCAATCAGCTTTCGGTGCAGTGCTTTTAGATCGAATAGCGTGTGTTTGCGATTCATGGGTCCATGCGAATCGGAATGCCTAATCCCATCCTAGCCTCTAACGCCAATAGGTGCCACGTCAGGAGAGCAAGGACATTCCTACAAAAAGCAAAAAGCCCCGCTTACGCGAGGCTTTTTGCCGGGGGTGTTACGCGGGTAAAACGACTTACATCATGCCGCCCATGCCACCCATACCGCCCATGCCACCCATATCGCCGCCGCCCATGCCGCCGCCTGCCTTGTCTTCCGGCATCTCGGCCACCATCGCATCGGTGGTCAACATCAGGCCCGCAACCGATGCCGCATTTTGCAATGCGTAACGGGTCACTTTGGTCGGGTCCAACACGCCCATTTCCACCATATCGCCATACTCACTGGTGGCGGCGTTGTAACCGTAGTTACCTTTGCCTTCCAGCACTTTGTTGACGACGACCGAAGCTTCGTCGCCGCAGTTGATGACGATCTGACGCAGCGGCTCTTCCAAGGCGCGCAGCACGATTTTGATACCGGCGTCTTGGTCGTGGTTGTCGCCTTTGGTTTTGGCAACCGCAGCGCAAGCGCGCAGCAGGGCCACGCCGCCGCCAGGAACAATGCCTTCTTCCACGGCAGCACGGGTCGCATGCAATGCATCTTCCACGCGGGCTTTTTTCTCTTTCATTTCCATTTCGGTAGCCGCACCGACTTTAATCAAGGCCACACCGCCGGCCAGCTTGGCGACGCGCTCTTGCAACTTCTCGCGGTCGTAGTCGCTGGTGGCATCTTCGACTTGCTTGCGGATCATGGCTACGCGGCCTTTGATCGAATCTTCCTTGCCGGCGCCGTCGATGATGATGGTGTTTTCCTTGCCGACTTCGATACGCTTGGCTTGGCCCAATTCGGCCAGGGTGCATTTTTCCAGCGACAAGCCCACTTCTTCGGCGATCACGGTCGCGCCGGTGAGAATGGCGATGTCTTCCAGCATGGCTTTGCGGCGATCACCAAAACCCGGCGCCTTCACGGCGGTGGTTTTCAAGATGCCGCGAATATTGTTGACCACCAGGGTGGCCAGCGCTTCGCCATCCACGTCTTCGGCGATGATCAGCAGCGGACGGCCGGCCTTGGCCACTTGCTCCAATACCGGCAGCAGGTCGCGGATGTTGGAAACTTTCTTGTCATGCAGCAGCACGAAAGGATTTTCCAGCGCGGCAATTTGTTTCTCGGCGTTGTTGATGAAATAAGGAGACAAGTAACCGCGGTCGAACTGCATGCCTTCCACGACTTCCAGTTCGCTTTCCAGGCCGGTGCCGTCTTCCACGGTGATCACGCCTTCTTTGCCGACTTTATCCATGGCATTGGCAATGATGTCGCCGATGGTGCTGTCGGAGTTGGCGGAAATGCTGCCGACTTGGGCGATTTCTTTATTGGTGGTGCAAGGCTTGGAGATTTTCTTCAACTCTTCCACCGTGGCGATCACCGCTTTGTCGATGCCGCGCTTGAGGTCCATCGGGTTCATCCCGGCGGCTACATACTTCATGCCTTCTTTCAGGATTGCCTGCGCCAGCACGGTAGCGGTGGTGGTGCCGTCGCCCGCGACGTCGGAAGTCTTGGAAGCGACTTCTTTCACCATTTGCGCGCCCATGTTTTCGAACTTGTCTTTGAGTTCGATTTCCTTGGCAACCGATACACCGTCCTTGGTGATGGTCGGCGCGCCGAAAGAGCGGTCCAACACCACGTTGCGGCCTTTCGGGCCCAGGGTGACTTTCACCGCGTCAGCCAATACATTGACGCCAATTACCATCTTGTGGCGAGCGATATCGCCGAATTTTACGTCTTTAGCAGCCATTATTTACTCCTAATCTTTAACGTTGCGATTCTTAAAAGGGGCTTAGGCTTCGACTACGCCCATGATGTCTTCTTCGCGCATCACGAGCAGCTCTTCGCCGTCTACCTTGACGGTTTGGCCAGAATATTTGCCGAACAACACGCGGTCGCCGACTTTCAGATCCATCGCGATCACTTTGCCGTTTTCATCTTTTTTGCCCGGGCCGACGGATTTGACTTCGCCTTGATCCGGCTTTTCGGTTGCACTGTCGGGGATAACGATGCCGGAAGCAGTCTTACGCTCCTCTTCTACACGCTTGACGATGACGCGGTCATGCAGGGGACGAATTTTCATTCTCTTTGATCTCCTGATTAGCTCTAATTGAAATAAAGCAGTTTTAAAAATGGGAAGGATGGTCGCGGCTGATAGCCCCGAATTTCACCCGGTTTAAAAGAAAAACGCGGTGTGTTAGCACTCGCGCTTCTTGAGTGCTAATGATAGGGGCTTCCTACGTTGATTTCAAGGGATAAGCGAAAAATAGTTCGTGGCTTATACTAATTAAATATTACAAAACAATAAGTTGAAGTATTGGCGCGGCATTCTCTCCATGCGCACGGCATGCGCCGGAGCCCTGTAGCAGGGGATCCTTGCCGGCTAGAAGCCGGCGCTACCATTGATAGCCAGATCGGCGCGCAGCCGGCTAGTACTGGGGACTTTGGCCAGCAAATACTCCATTTGGTCGGCGAGGATGTGGCGGTTGACCAAAATGAAATCTTCCCAGCGTGAGGGGATATAGGGCAAATAGAGCAGCGGCATATGGGCTTGCTCGGGGGTGCGATTGGCCTTGCGCACATTGCACGCACGGCAGGCCGTCACCAGATTCATCCAGGTATCACGGCCACCGCGCGCTACGGGAATCACATGGTCACGCGACAAATCGCGCTCGCGATATTGCTCGCCGCAATAAGCGCACAAATGCCGATCACGCGTATAGAGCTTATCGCTGGACAAGAGCGGCGTGCGGCTATAGTCGCGCGTAATAAATTCCGGGCCGCGCACCGCCACAATATTGCTCACACGAATACAGGAGCGCACGCCGTTGCGCTGCCAGCCGCCGTGAAAAATCATCTCCGCCGCACCAAACTCATACGCCACCACCCCCTTGGCGTAATAGGCAACGGCATTCTCCGCGCTCACCCACTTGCGCGGCGTGCCGGCCATATCCAGCGCGAGAATTTGTCGTTGCATTGCGTTCATCCTTCTACTTGACCCGCGCCCACCCGCAGCGGGAAAGGGGATTTACCCCGTAAAATGCGATATTAGCCTTGGCCCGCGCCAAGCTCAACAGTCTCCCGCTAGAATAGCGCGCTCTCATGAAGAATACCGACTATTTAAACCGCAGTAGCAAAGCCGTCTGGCACCCCTGCACCCAGATGAAACAGCACGAGCGGCTGCCGCTCATTCCGATCAGTCATGGCCAAGGCGTGTGGCTGTACGACTTCGAAGGCCAGGGCTATCTCGACGCGATCAGCTCGTGGTGGGTGAATCTATTCGGCCACGCTAACCCGCGCATCAATGCGGCGCTCAAGGATCAACTGGAAAAACTCGAACACGTCATGCTCGCCGGCTTCACCCACGCGCCGGTGATCGAGCTATCGGAGCGGCTCGCCCAGCTCGCGCCGGGAAATTTAGGGCATTGTTTCTACGGCTCCGACGGCGCTTCCGCGATTGAGATTGCATTAAAAATGAGCTTTCATTTTTGGCGCAACAGTGGGCAGTCTCACAAAATCGGCTTCGTGAGTATTGCCAACGGCTATCACGGCGAAACTCTGGGCGCCCTCTCGGTGACGGATGTGGCGCTGTTCAAAGACACCTACGCGCCGCTGCTGCGCCAGACCTATCAAACGCCCTCGCCCGATGCGCGTCTGGCTGAACCCGGTGAATCTGCGGAGGCCTATGCGCTGCGCTGTGCCGAAGCCTTAGCGCAATACCTTGAACAACATCACGCCACCACCGCCGCGCTGATCGTCGAGCCGCTGGTGCAATGCGCCGGGGGCATGGCGCTGCATCACCCGATTTATTTGAAACGTGCGCGCGAATTGTGCAACCAGTTCGGCGTGCATTTAATCGCGGATGAAATCGCGGTGGGTTTTGGGCGGACGGGCACGATGTTCGCCTGTGAACAGGCCGCCATCACACCCGATTTTCTATGCTTATCTAAAGGGCTAACCGGGGGATATCTGCCGCTCTCAGTCGTGATGACGAGCGATGCGATTTACCAAGCCTTTTATCATGATGAGGTGGCGCGCGGTTTTCTACACTCGCACTCCTACACCGGTAATCCGCTGGCCTGCCGCGCGGCCTTGGCGACGCTGGATATTTTCGCGCAAGACGACGTGATCGCAACCAACTGCGTCAAAGCCGCGCAATTTACCCAAGCCATGCAGCCGCTGCGCGATCATCTCCGGGTGCATCGTTTCCGCCATCTGGGCATGATTTGGGCATTCGATGTAGCGGACGCCGGGGCGAATTTCAGCCAAGATTTTTATCAAGCCGCCTTGCAGCGCGGCCTGCTATTGCGCCCAATCGGCAACACGGTGTACTTCATGCCGCCGTATGTAATGGAAATGGAAGAAATGGCGCTGTTGATCCAAGGCACACTGGCGTGCCTGGACGCGACCTAGACGACTATTGCGGGGGGCGCGCGAGCAATTCCCGAATATGGTTACTGGGAATCACATAACTGATGCCGGAAGGTTGCTTGAGCAGGTTTTCTTTCGACTCTTTCACGAACACGCTATTGAGCACGCCATACACCACGCCCGTTTCCGGATCGTACATCGGGCTGCCGCTGTTGCCGGGATAGGCAATGGCATCAAGTTGAAACACATTGAACGGGCGCCCCAAACGCTTAATGGTTTTGACTTCCAGTTGGCGCGAATTGGCGGTGGGAACGACATAAGGCGTGATCGCCGCCACCACCCCGCGGTGCGTGGCAGGATACAAGCCAAGCAGCATGCCCAGGGGGAATCCGGTGAATGCCACGGTCGAACCTTCACGCATCGCATTCGAATCACCCAAGGTAAGTGCGGGCAAAGGATCACCTTTGATGCGTAACACCGCAACGTCATGCTCCCGATCAATCGCGATGGTTTTGGCCTCGCGCATCACCGGATTGCGCGCATCGCCTGAGAGCACCACCAATTGTTCAAGTTGTTCCGTTTCCAATACCGGCGGCAGTACATGCACGTTAGTCACGACCGTCAAACCATCCCCCACCACAAACCCCGTGCCATAAAATATACGTGCTGGGTTGCGTGTCGGCTGGATGCTGCCCACCCCGACAACGGACGGCTTTACCTTCACTAAGGTCTGAGGCAAATCGGCGCGGGCTGGCACGGAAACTGCAAACACTAGGACGCTAACAACAGCGGTAAAAATGAGACGATTACGTATCATCATGATTTGTCATGCCTCCATCATCTGTATGATTCATTATACGTAACTCCGTAGCCACTTACAGGCGTCACCGGTATCCGGTAAAATACGCCAAAAAATCAATCAATAAGAGGAATTTTCAACATGAGTATCGTGGGAGTAGTAGGGTTGGGCTATGTGGGTCTGCCGCTGGCGATGGAATTCGGCAAGAAACGCCAAACCATAGGCTTTGACCTATCAGCCGAAAAAGTCGAGAGCTATAAACGTTTTTGCGACCCAACCGGCGAGGTGACGAGTGAAGACCTGAAAGCGGCCACCCAACTCACCGTCACCACCGACCCCGCTGAACTCAAAAATTGCGATTACATCATTGTGGCCGTCCCCACCCCGGTGGACGAGGCACATCAGCCGGATTTCGGCCCCCTGATCGGATCCAGCACCAGCGTCGGCAAGCATTTGAAAAAAGGCGCGATCGTCGTGTACGAATCCACGGTTTACCCCGGTGCGACCGAAGAAGTCTGCATCCCGATTCTGGAGAAACATTCCGGCCTGAAGTGGAAGCAAGATTTCCACGTCGGCTACTCGCCCGAGCGTATCAATCCGGGCGACAAAGAGCACACCCTGACCAAGATTCTCAAAGTGGTCTCGGGCGATGACGCCGATACGCTGGACAAAGTCGCCAAGTTATATGAATCGATCATCACTGCCGGCGTGCACCGTGCATCCAATATTAAAGTGGCGGAAGCCGCCAAAGTGATCGAGAACACCCAGCGCGATTTGAACATCGCACTGATGAACGAACTCTCGCTGATTTTCCACAAAATCGGCATCGACACGCTGGAAGTGCTGCAAGCCGCCGGCACCAAGTGGAACTTCTTGCCGTTTCGTCCCGGTCTGGTGGGGGGGCATTGCATCGGTGTTGATCCGTATTATCTGACGCATAAAGCCGACATGCTGGGCTATCACCCGCAAGTGATTTTGGCCGGTCGGCGCATCAATGATGGCATGGGTAAATTCATTGCCGAGCAAACGGTCAAAAATATGATCGCCGCCGGCAACCAAGTCAAAGGCGCGAAAGTCAGCGTGCTGGGACTCACCTTCAAAGAAAACTGCCCCGATTTGCGCAACTCACGTGTGATCGACGTAATTCACGAGCTGATCAGCTATGGCATCGAAGTGCATGTGCACGATCCCGTACCAGATCAGCAAGAAGCCTTGCACGAGTACGGCATCACCCTTGAGCCGTGGGATAAATTGCCAAAGTCGGATGCGATCGTGGTCGCGGTATCGCACCAGGAATTTGTCGCCAAACCGCTCGCCGAATATCAAAGCAAATTCGCCGGCAAGGGCGTATTGGTCGATGTGAAAGCGATCTTCGATCCGAAGACCGTTGCAGCGGCCGGCATTACGCTTTGGCGCTTGTAATCTGTAGCGCCGGCATCCCTGCCGGCAAATCCACGCAATTATTGGAGCGAGCCGTTTGAGCACTTACCAGTCACTACAAAAAACTTTGAGCGCATCCCCGCGCACTTGGCTAGTCACCGGCGTAGCCGGTTTCATCGGCTCCAATTTATTGGAGACACTGCTCAAGCTCGATCAACGCGTCGTAGGCTTGGATAATTTCTCCACCGGCCACCCGCATAACCTGGATCAGGTGCAGCAACTCGTCACACCCACGCAATGGGGCCGCTTTCAAATGATCCGTGGCGATATTTGCGGGCTCGATATCTGCCGTCAAGCTTGCGCCGGTGTCGACTATGTCTTGCACCAAGCCGCGCTGGGTTCCGTGCCGCGCTCGATCGAAGACCCTATTCTCACCAACAGCAGCAACATCACTGGCTTTTTGCACATGCTGGTGGCGGCGCGCGATGCAGGCGTGAAAGCCTTTGTGTACGCGGCCTCCAGTTCCACGTATGGCGATCATCCCGGCTTGCCGAAAGTGGAAGACCAAATCGGCGGCCCGCTCTCGCCCTATGCCGTCACCAAGTATGTAAACGAACTGTATGGCGATGTGTTCGCGCGCTGCTATGGCTTCACCACCATCGGGCTGCGCTACTTCAATATCTTCGGCCAGCGCCAAGATCCGGACGGTGCTTACGCGGCGGTGATTCCGAAATGGATCGCTTCCATGATCAAGCACGAGCCGGTGTATATCAACGGTGATGGCGAAACCAGCCGTGACTTTTGCTATATCGACAATACCGTACAAGCGAATCTGCTCGCCGCTGTAAGTACGGATCCTGCGGCACGCAATCAGGTCTACAACGTCGCGGTGGGCGAACGCACCTCGCTCAATCAGTTATTCGAATCACTCCGTGCCGAGTTGGCGCCGCGCTTTCCTTATTTGACCGATTACAAACCGGTGTATCGGGATTTCCGCGCCGGCGATGTGCTGCACTCGCTCGCGGATATCAGCAAGGCCAAGAACTTGCTGCATTACCAGCCAACGCATACCATCCGTGAAGGACTCAAAGTCGCGATGGATTGGTATGTACAAGACCTCACACAACACCGTTAGCCTTCTGACGCGCTGCGGCGCGCTCATCCTGTTCTATGTGTATGCCGCAATGGGTCTCGCCGCAGAGCTTCCCGCTACCATCGCCCAGGCGCTGAAGCAGGCCCAAATCCCCGAATCGGCCATCGCGCTCCACGTGCAAGACCTGAGCCAAACCATGCCCGTGCTCACGCTCAACGAACAGCGTGCGATGAACCCCGCTTCGGTGATGAAACTCCTCACCACCTATGCCGCGCTCGAAGTGCTCGGCCCCGCTTATCAATGGAAAACCGAGGTATACACCAACGGCGCGAGCAAGGGCGAGCGGCTCAAGGGCGACTTGATTTTCAAGGGCTATGGCGACCCAAAGATCACGCTGGAAGCGTTCTGGCTCCTGCTGCGCGATCTGCGGCAAAAGGGGTTGAAGGAGATCAAGGGCAATCTGATTTTAGATCGCACTTATTTCGACGTGCCCAAGGAAGACCCCGGCGCCTTTGATAACGAGCCCTACAAACCCTATAACGCCGCGCCGGATGCGCTGTTGGTAAATTTCCGCGCGCATCGTGTGCGTTTCCTGCCTGACGCAGAAGGCAAACCGCCGCGTATCGTGCTCGATCCAGAGATCAATGGTGCGCGCATCGTGAACCAGGTGCGCGGGTCAAATGGCAACTGCGGTGACTGGCGCGAAAAATTGCAATATCAAATCAGCCGTGACAGCACGCCCCCCACCTACGTTTTCAGCGGCAGCTTTTCCAGCACCTGTGAAGACCGCGCCATGAATCTTATCCTGCAAGACAACAACGCCTACTTCGGCGCCTTGTTCAAACAACTGTGGGAACAGTTAGGCGGCTCATGGAAAGGCGTAGTCGTGGAAGGTGCACTCCCCGACATGGCCCGACGCATCGGCAAATATGACTCGCCAGCGCTGGCTGAAGTCATTCGCGACATCAACAAATTCAGTAACAACGTGATGGCGCGGCATTTGTTTCTGACGCTCGGCGTGGAAGTGCGCGGCGCACCCGCCACCCCGATGAAAAGCGCGGCGGCCATCAATGATTGGCTCGGCGTGCGCGGCCAGCGGTTTTTGGAATTGGTGTTGGATAACGGCTCAGGACTATCGCGCAACGAACGCATCAGCGCCCAGCATCTGGGCTGGCTACTGCGCGCCGCCTATCAATCAAATGTCTTTGCCGAACTCGAATCGTCGCTACCCATCGTGGCGGTGGACGGCACCATGAAAAAACGCCTCACCCTGGGCAACGTCTCGGGCCACGCGCATATCAAGACCGGCTCACTCAAGGAAGTGCGCGCTATCGCGGGTTACGTATTCGATGCGCAAGGCCGGCGTATGGCGGTGGTATGTTTAATCAATCATCCGAATGCCGAACTGGGGCGTCCGGTGCAGGATGCGTTGCTGGAGTGGGTGTTTAGTCGGCCTTAGGTGAGCACTCAAGGAACGATTAAGGAAACGCTCGGAAAATAGGTTTGATAACGCCTGGCATCCCGCGTCAAAATTGGAAAGCGCGTCTCCCCCGCCTATTCAATCCATGTAACCGCTCGCGGCGGCTACTTGTGCACTCTCTGTAGAGCTGGTGCCGAGCACAGGCCAAATAGGCGGAAGTCATGACGTAACGCGATGCTAAAGCCGTTTTTTGAGTGCGGCCAAGCTTCCCATCGCAGCAAGCATGAGGAACATACTAGAAGGCTCGGGGACTGAGACAGGCGCTACCTCGACTACAGCCTGCCATGTATGGTTTGGGCCAACGTCATTCCACATGTAATCCGAAGCCAGCTCACCAAAGTCCTCGCCACCGCAGCAGTTATTTGGCTCGCCACCTCGCCAGTTCGTAAAGGTGACGGATTCCCCGCTGAGCCACACAAAAGCGCCCTCGGTAGCGGCATCGTTAAGGCCGATAAATAATCCAGTTCTCACTGTGCCGAACGTATCCCAGACCCACGTGTTCTCTGCCGCATCATTGATCGTGACTAAATGTCCGCCAAGAGTCACCGCTTCGGCCTCTTGGTTTAACCATGTCTTGCCGTCTAACAAATAATAGGTATGGCCGCTATAAACAGCGCTACCGATCACCGTCGCATATGCCGGAACCACCCATGCGGCGAACAGCAAAGCTGCGATCTTGGTAGATAATTTCATTTTCTTACTCCCTTAGTTAAAGTTGCCTTAAGGGTTTAGCACTTTTTATACCACCGCTACAAGCACATGAATTTATTTAAAATAATAACTTTTTCCGTACGCATCACGCAATTAAGTGTAAGAATTGTCGACATATTTTTGGCACTGGCGTCCTTGACCAAGTCAGCTTCTTAATTAAGCCATCACATGCATTGCTTATCAGTAAATTCTGTCTATTGCTTTCGTATAGCACCGCGCTACAACCCAAAATCCTTCCAAATCGCATCAATCCTTGCCACCACCTCCACATCGCGTGTGATCGGCGTGCCCCACTCGCGCGTGGTTTCGCCCGCCCATTTATTCGTGGCGTCGATGCCCATTTTGCTGCCGAGTCCCGATACCGGGCTAGCGAAATCCAGATAGTCGATGGGGGTGTTTTCCACGATCAGGGTGTCGCGTGCGGCATCGACGCGGGTGGTGAGGGCCCAGATCACTTCTTTCCAATCGCGGATGTTCACGTCGTCGTCCACCACGATAATGAATTTGGTGTACATAAATTGGCGCAGGAAACTCCACACGCCGAACATCACGCGCTTGGCGTGGCCGGGGTATTGCTTCTTCATGCTCACCACGGCCATGCGGTAGGAGCAGCCTTCGGGCGGCAAATAAAAGTCACTGATCTCGGGAAATTGTTTTTGCAGCAGCGGCACGAATACTTCGTTCAGCGCCACGCCCAATACCGCCGGTTCGTCTGGTGGTTTGCCGGTGTAGGTGCTGTGATAAATCGGATCGCGCCGCATCGTGATATGAGTGAGGGTGAATACGGGGAAAGTGTCCTGCTCGTTGTAGTAGCCGGTGTGGTCGCCATAAGGCCCTTCGAGTGCGGTATCAAAGGGAGCGATATACCCTTCCAGCACGATCTCGGCCGAGGCGGGTACTTGCAAATCGCAACTCACGCATTTCACGACTTCGGTTTTTGCGCCGCGCAAGAGGCCCGCGAATTGGTATTCGGATAAGGAATCCGGCACCGGGGTCACCGCACCCAAGATGGTGGCCGGGTCGGCGCCGAGCGCCACTGCCACGGGAAAGTTTTCGCCGGGATGCGCGGCCTGAAACTCGCGAAAATCCAGCGCGCCGCCGCGATGCGCCAACCAGCGCATGATGACTTTATTTTTAGCGATAACCTGCTGACGATAGATGCCCAGATTTTGCCGCGGCTTATGCGGGCCTTGGGTCACGACCAAGCCCCACGTGATTAAGGGCGCGACATCGCCTGGCCAGCAGGTTTGAATCGGCAATTTTGCCAGATCGACTTCATCGCCTTGCCAAACAATTTCCTGGCACTTTGCCTCCGACACCACTTTCGGCGCCATATTGAGCACTTGCTTGTACAGCGGCAGTTTTTCCCAGGCGTCTTTCAGCCCCTTGGGGGGTTCCGGCTCTTTCAGAAAGGCGAGCAGCTTGCCCACCTCGCGCAAGCTGGCGACATCCTCTTCCCCCATGCCCATCGCCACGCGCTTTGGCGTACCGAACAAATTGCCCAGCACGGGCATGTTGTGACCTTTGGGCTTTTCGAACAAGATCGCCGGACCACCGGTGCGTAGCACGCGGTCGCACACTTCGGTCATTTCGAGATGCGGATCGATTTCGACCGCGATGCGTTTTAACTCTCCGCGCGCTTCAAGCTGGCTGATGAAATCGCGCAAATCGGTGTATTTCATATTTTTTCCTCACGTTAGCGTGGCGCTCGCGCAGCGCGGTCGCATCCTTCTCGCCTTAGCCGGGTGCTATGATAACTTATCGCTTTGCCAGGAGACCGTCATGCGCACCCTGCTCTTCTTACCTGCTTTGCTTGCCACTGTTTTGGTTTTAGGTTGCGATTCGAAACCAGCCATTCCCCCCACGCCCAAGATCGACGCCGCACCCACCGCCGATAAGGCACGCGCGCCCACCAAAGCGGCAGAACCGCGCGAGGAAAGCCCGCAGCAGAGCGGCTATTGAAACCAGGTGGTTTCAAGGCTGATGAGATAGTTTGGTCGAACGCTGTTTCATTACTGCCTACGGTCTAATTTCGATTTGGCATTTGCTTGCGCGGTGTTCTTGATCTGCGGGAAGCGGATAACAGCTTAGTCACTGGGGGATAGATGCCGATGATCGGGGCAGGGGCTGTATTGCGCAAAGCTGACTGATATTACCAACCAATCTCATAGGCCGTCTTCGAACCCACTACACAGGCGTCGAGATTTGTAGGAATAATCGCTCGGTCTGGCCGCACCGCAATGCGGCCCGCCATGATCTCTGCGGCGTACTGCGGGTAACGTTCTCCCTCGTCGGGATAGGCGAACCCATCGGGGTAAACCGGCTGGCCGTGGGTATCGTATTTATCGCTAGCGCCGAGCGTATGCAACAACTCATGCGTGATCACGATATTGTTCTGCGCGCTTTGTTCTTTTTTGGCGAAGACATGCACCACGCCGACCAAACCTTTACGCAAGCCCAGCGAATGTTGCAGCGGCTTGCCCAATTCGCCCTCGTGGTACACCACGAATAGCCGAATGCGCCCCAGATTTTCCCAAAACGGCGTCGTATGAAAAGCGTAGTAGCGCATTTTCAAGCTCCACATCAGTGAGGCCAGTACGCCACGTTCCCCGCTCGGGGGCGCGGGCGGCGCTTGGCGAATCTCGCCCGCCAGTTTGATATTTGCACGCGGTAGTATTTTCAGCCGATGGCGCGCCGCTTGCTGGTCAAAAAAGGTCGCGATTTCCTCGAAGGATGCAGCCGGTAATTGCGCGATGTAAGATGCGCTGACGTCGGATCCATCTCCATTTACCGCGTAGATTGCCACTTCTAATGGGCGTAGCCAGCTGCGTACCAGCATGCTTTCCCAATAAGTCACGCTCGCCACCCCAAGCAGAATCAGCAGTAGAAAGACGATGCGCGTTTTGCGGAAGGACATCCTATTAGGGCAGTAGCTTCATTTCCTCGATCACCACCGTTTGCTGCGGCACATGGGTAGGAAAGGGACCTTTCGCACCGACGCGCACCTTGGCGATTTTCATCGCGACTTCTTGTCCTTTCACCACTTTGCCGAATACGGCATAACCCCAGCCCTGCATATTGGGTGCGCTGTGGTTGAGGAAATCATTGTCTTGTGCGTTGATGAAAAATTGTGCCGTGGCGGAATGCGGGGCTGATGTTCTCGCCATCGCGAGGGAATAGATTTCATTCTTTAACCCATTGTTTGCTTCGTTTTGAATCGGCGCAGATGTTTCTTTCTCGCGCAGATTCGTATCAAATCCGCCACCCTGGATCATGAAGTTGTCGATCACGCGGTGGAAAATCGTGCCCTGGTAAAAACCACTTTTAACGTAGCTCAGGAAATTCGCGACCGTCTTCGGCGCTTTATCCGCATACAACTCCAAGGTCATACTGCCCAGATTGGTTTTCATCTCCACCATTGGGTTGGCAGCCTGGGCGGAAAATGCAAAGCACAGCCCCAGGATGGCGGCAAAAAATTTCTGTTTCATATAAGGTTATCTCCAAAAAAATGAAAGCCCGCAGAGCCTACCATGCAAGTGCTCACTTGCGCTATTAACCCATCTTTGCACTGCATATGCTGGTTTTTTGGTAGGTTTTGTATTTTACAACAATGGCCTTGACTAGACCGACCAGTCAACTATAATCACGCCATGCATCCTAACGTAGACACCCAGCAACGCATTCTCGATTCAGCCCGAGAACTCATCTACTCCCGCAGTTATGCGGATGTGGGGGTAGCGGATATTTGCGAGCACGCTGGAGTGAAAAAAGGCAGTTTTTATCATTTTTTCCCCAGCAAGCGCGACCTGACGCTGGCGGTGCTCGATGCCTACTATTTGGAGATTAAAACAAATCTAGTGGCGCAAGCCTTCGCCAAAGATATTCCTCCCCTAGCGCGCCTAAATCGTTTCGGCCAACTGGCCTATATGTTCCAGAAGCAGGCGCTAAAAGATACGGGGCGTGTGTTGGGTTGCCCCTTTGGTAACCTGGCCAGCGAAATGGCCACGCAAGATGAGCCGATTCGTGCAAAAGTCGAACAGATTTTCTCCAACCTGCAAGGCGGCATCCGTCTGGTGTTGCGTGAAGCGATGGCTGCAGGTGAAGTACAAGACATTGATGTCGAAGCCACCGCTCAAGCGATGTTGGCCTATTTTGAAGGCGTGATGTTGCTGGCTAAAAGCAACAACGACGTTGAAATAATGGGCCAATTGTTTCCTGCTATGGCCCAAATTCGCATCAGCCCCCGCTAGGAATCCGCGTGATGTGCCGAGACAGTTTCTTTTATTTTTCCATTAGTTGACCGACCGGTCGACTAATTCCTGCAAGACCACCAATCAAGGAGAAACAAACCATGCAAACGCAAGTGAGACAAAACGACAAACCTTTGCTGATTCCGCAAGCACCCGCTGGAGAAGAAGGCCGCGTCGATGCCGTATTCGGAGCAATTAAACAGCACATCGGATTCATCCCCGATGGCCTGCGCCTCTACAGCTTCAGCCCGCCCCTGCTGGAATCTTTTGTCGGCAATGTGTCCTATTTCAATAGTGGCGAACGCTTAACACCTTCTTTGATGGCCATGATCCGCTATCTCGTGTCGTGGGAATCCAAGTGCCATTTCTGCATCGATATGAATGAGGGGTTTCTCACGAATATGGGTTTAGATCTGGATGCGATTCGTGCGGCACGCAACAACCCGGCGGCCGCGCCCATACCCGCGAAAGAAAAACCCTTGCTCATGCTCGCGCTTAAATCGGTAAACAACCCAGAGAGCGTCAATGATCAAGATATCCAAGCGGCAACGGCGCAAGGGTGGACTGATCGGGATATCTTCGATGTGGTGGCGCAAGCAGCCAGCAACCGCGCATTCAGTTATGTGTTGCGCACTTTCAAAGTGGAATCCCAGGGCGCGTTTGCTTGATACAACCGGGGCTCGGAACTGTTCACGTTTCGAGACCCTTTTTGTAGCCGATTGAAAAGACAATTAGCCTTCCGCTTCACCTTCCTCATACGGGTTATCTATCAAGTGAAATGGATGATCAATCGGCATGTCCTGAAATGCTTGTCGCGTCTCAATGGTTTCGAAATAGATAACCATATTGCCATCGACGATATAGGGATGGCCGGATAGATCATCAATCTCCACGCCCGTCATCGGGTCAATACTGCTGATCATGAGGTTCGGTTCGTGTAGCCGGTGGCTTTGATCGCGATCACGCGGCAGATTATCGGCCGCACGCCAGTTGAGCGATTCCATACTGAGTTCATCCGGGCCTGATTTACGGGGTGTGAGATACATGGGGAAACCTCCTATTGTTACGGGTTAAGTCGAGGCCAACGCAAACAGGGTTCGGCGTCGCGGCATGGGTGTGGTTTATTTATAGCAGGTGAATTGGCCGATGCAGGGCTTATTTACTGCTTGTCGATCAGCCCTTGTGGCGTTAACACTGTCGCACCAAGCCATGCCACAAGGCGCGCCTAGTCGCCGTGCCCCAAGACAAAATAGCGGGGTCGTCGATTGTTTCTACAGTAATTTTTGTGTACTATAATTTCTACAGATAGTTTATTGAGGGGATGGGCATGACGACTGTTAAAGCCAGCTTGCCACAGGCGGATGCGCATATCGAACGCAAGGTGCTGACAAGCGCCACGCTCAAGGCCGCCGACTTGCTCGGTATCACCCATGCCAATCTGGCCAAGATTATCGGCGTCAGCCCCGCGACCGTTTCGCGCATGAGCAAGGCAGCTTATCTGCTCGATCACGCGCGCAAAGAATGGGAACTGGCACTGCTGTTTGTGCGCCTTTTTCGCGCCCTGGACTCGATTACCGCCGGCCGCGCCGAGGATGCCAAAGCGTGGCTGTTTAGCCATAACCACAGCCTTGCTGGCTACCCCGCCGAGATGTTGGTGAACGTGCTGGGCCTGGTCAGCGTCGTCGATTATCTCGATTCGGTTCGTGGCCGCGTCTGACATCCATCCGCTCAACGCGCAGATTTGGCGCGCGGTGGAGGCGCAGCACAAGGTCTCCACCATGCGCCTAGTGAACAATGACCTCGCGGCGCAGGCGATTCTGGAACGCCTGATCGATAGCGTGAAACCGCCCTTCCCGGCAGACACACAAGGCTTGCACTGGTTGATCGCCACCCCGTTTCGTTATCGCCCCGGCAAGCGTGGCAGCCGTTTCCGCGCTTACAACGACCCTGGCGTGTTTTACGGCACGATCGAGCGCCGTACCGCATGCGCCGAAGCGGGCTATTGGCGCTGGCGCTTTATCCTCGATAGTGAAGGCCTCAAACAGCTCGATGCCCACCCGATGACCTTATTCCAATCTAAGATCGCCACCCCCGGCGTAGATTTGCGCAAGCCGCCGTTTGCCCGGCTAAAAAAACACTGGATGGATCCGGCGGACTACACCTACACCCAGGATTTCGCCCGGCAGGCGCGTGCAAAGAATATCGGCGCGATCCTCTATGCTTCGGTACGCGACCCGGCGCATGGCCCGGCCGCCGCCGTGCTGACACCCGCAGCCTTTGCCAAAGGCCAAGTGCCCCAGCTCGAAACTTGGTATCTCACGGTCAATCGCTCACAAGTGATTTGGAGCCATGAGATGAATGAGACGTTAGTATTTGCTTGGCAGAAATAAGGAAAATTGCAAATGGCCGAATTCGCGGTAATGTTTGCCCTGCTGGGCATCGCTTGGTTTTGGCAAGACAGTTTGCGCGTGCGTGAAATCGCGATCGCCTTGGCCAAGGATTTTTGCGCCAAAGAGAATGTGCAATTTTTAGATGGCGCGGTCGCGGCGGTCAGCGTCCGGCTTAAACGCGATCGACGTGGCCGCCTAGTGATCGCGCGCAACTACCAGTTCGAATTTACCGATACTGGCGATAACCGGCTCAAGGGCACGATCATGATGCTTGGTCATACGCTGGAGACGATGCATTTGCCGCGCTATGGTTTATCTTGAAACAGCCATGCACGGTCTTGTGCTATTAGCCGAGCAGTAGGTTGCGCATATCTGAGAACTGCGCCTGCGTAAAGCGCACGGTACGCTCAATAGTTGCCTTGTCGAGACCGGTCACGCGCCACGCAGCTGCTTCTATTTGCACCGCGTCCTGTTCCGACACGCTGTCAATTTCGGCCAAGGTGGCGATGCTGTTGGCAATGTGAACCAGCGCCGTTTCGATTGGATAATTCTGCGCTTGCTCCGGTGCGTGATGAAATGCCACGCTCTCGATCAGCAACGCTGGAAAATGCCAGTGGCGCAACAGCGCCGCGCCCACCTGGGCATGATCGAAACCGAAAATTTCCTGTTCGGCCTTGTGCAGCGCGAGGTCATCGTGCTCTTCGATCGACAGCAGCAATGCTTGCTTGGCCTTTTGCGGCTCCTTGTGGAAGATCACCAGTTGACCGATGTCATGCAGCAACCCGCCCAGAAACATCGTCTCGGCATGTTTCATATTGCGTTGTTCGGCAAGCAGGTGCGCCGCCGCGCCGCAATACAGGCTATGGCTCCAGAAGTCTTCCATACTTACCAGCTCGTTCGGGATACCGTCGAACGCACTCATGGTGGACGTGGCGAGTACCAAGTCGCGAATACGCTTGGTACCAATAATCGAAACCGCGCGCGTCACCGTGTTGACCTGAGTGGAAAGCCCATACGCCGGGCTATTGGCAATGCGCAACAAGCGTGCAGCGAGCGCTGGATCTTGGCAGATAACTTTACTGAGATCGGCAGCGGTGCTGGAGGGGTCGTTTACCATTTCGTTCACGCGCAAACTGACACCCGGCAGCGAAACCAGATGGTCGATATCCTGGGTAAATTCCTCAAGTGAAACAGGCATGGCGCTTCCTTGTCAGTCCGAATGTTGTGTCTACCCAGCTATAACGCCCATTTTTTAGGTTTCTGGAGGGGTGGAGATAACCCTGGATGGGGTGTTTCCCCTATAGCCATAGGGAGATTTCCATCCTAAGCGACTTCAACACAGATGCACCTGCCGGTTTTTTTAGCATTCCCCTAATAATAATGATTGCTTTATGGCCCCATTAGTCCATACTGCCGCCAGCGAGACTTTTCAAGTATTGTATTAGCGCGTTACGCTGTGCCTCATCCTATCGGTACTCCAGTTCCCAAGCTCCTCCGTCTTGATTTCTCGTTAACCTGGGCATTTGCCCGAATTCAATTTTTTTTATTAAGGAAATCCAGACATGGCAACCGGTACTGTTAAATGGTTCAACGATTCTAAAGGCTTCGGCTTCATTACCCCGGATGGCGGCGGCGACGATCTTTTCGCACACTTCTCCGCAATTCAGAGCAGCGGCTTCAAAACCCTGACGGAAAACCAGAAAGTCGCGTTCGACGTGACCGAAGGCCCGAAAGGCAAGCAAGCTTCGAACATTCGCCCCGCAGAATAAGGCGCACGTTTAAGCTCACAAAAAAAGCCCGGTTCGCCGGGCTTTTTTATTCGCTGAATAGCGCGCCGCGCCTGCGTCACTGGCCACCGCGCAACAGGAGAATGCCCTCATGGCAAAAGAAGAATTGATCGAAATGGAAGGCGCTGTCACCGAAGTGCTGCCCGACACGCGCTTTCGCGTGACACTGGAAAACGGCTTTGAAGTGATCGCCTATGCCTCAGGCAAAATCCGGAAACACCGCATTCGCATCTTGGCCGGCGACAAAGTCAGCCTCGAAATGTCCCCCTATGACCTGACCAAAGCGCGCATCAGCTTTCGTCACAAAGACGAGCGCCCTGCAGGCGCCCCGTCGGCCGCACGCCCCGCGCAGTTTCGGCGACGCTGATCGAGTACTCGACACGCGAGACAGCATAGATCACTGTGCTGTTCGTCATGCCCGTTGATACAATCCTGCAAGTCACTTAGGGGTTTGCGAACAGGATGCCACCCGCTTGAAACTTTCCCATCCCGCTTTTTTTATCCTGATCGCTTTCATCGGCGGACTGGCGATTTTCAGTTCGACCCTATCCAAAACCCCGGTACTTCCACTCTTTGCGCTAGCGTTGCACGCCACCCCATCAGAAATCGGCTGGATCGTGATGGCGTCAACCCTCCCCGGTATTCTCATCAGCTTTCCCGCCGGGGCCTTATCTGATTTTTTGGGCAGGCGGCGCTTGCTACTCGCGGCATTGGTCGTGTTCGCCACGGCACCCTTTCTCTACCTTTGGGTGAGCAATGCCTGGCAACTCATGGCGGTACGCTTTTATCACGGCTTCGCCACTGCGATATTCGGCACCGTCGTGAGTGCCGCGATCGCTGCGCGTTATACGGAAGACCGCGCGGCTAAACTATCCACTTATTCTTCGATCACCATTGTGGGACGCTCCCTCGCGCCGTTTCTGGGTGGGTTGCTAATTTCGCTGGCGAGTTTCGACGCCGTATTTATCGCCTGCGCCATCAGCGGCGTGTTGGCGCTGGCCGCCGGATTGTTGTTGCGCGACGATGCGCCGTCAGCCGCCGCCAAGTTAGAACTACCGCACTTTTGGCTGAGCTTGAAAACTGTGCTGCGCGATCGGCGTATCATGCTGGTGAGCCTGATCGAAGCGGCGCAGTATTTGGTGTTTGGCGCGATTGAAGCGTTTCTCGCACTATTTGCGGCCTCGCTCGGCCTGCCCGCGTGGCAGATCGGCGTGATCCTGGGTGTGCAATTGGTGAGCATCGTGTTCACCAAGCCGCTCATGGGCAAGGTGTCCGATCGGGTGGGGCGCAAGCAGGTCATCATCCCTGGCTTATTGATCGGCGCGGCCAGCATCGTGCTGCTGCCCCATGCGCCGAACTTCATCGGCCTCACCGGGTTGAGCTTGGTGTTCGGCTTAGGCTTTGCCACCGTGACTTCCTCCACCGCCGCGCTCGTCGCCGACCTCACCCAAGACAACCACTATGGTTCATCGATGGGCGTGTTGCGCACCGTGATGGATGTCGGCCAATCCATCGGGCCGGTGCTGACCGGCTGGATGGTCGGCTACGCCGGGTATGGCCGCGCCTTCACTTTGCTGGCGGCAATTTTGTTGGCTGCAGCGCTGCTGTTGGGGGTGATGTTCAAGGGGAAAAGTGGCGAGCAACCCGGGTAAGCACTGTAACAAGCGTTGGTTGGTCTGGTACGCAAATTCACTCAAATCCAACCGCGCTTCTTAAACCGGCGATAAAGCCAAAACGCGCCGATGAAAGTGCCAAGCACCACGGCAGGGTAAGCCCCAACCCAGTCCAGCTCCGGCATCGATTTGAAATTCATGCCGTACAGCGAAAAGATGACGGTCGGGATCGCCAGAATCGCACCCCAGCCCGCGAGTTTCTGCACGGCTTCGTTTTGACGTAAGGTAAGGGTCGCCATATGGAATTGCATCGCATCGGAAGCGGAGCCACGAAGCAGGTCGATCGTCCCCACCGCCCGCAGCGCATGATCGTGCACATCGCGGTAATACACTTTCAATTCTTTGTTGACGATCTCAGGATGCACCCGGATCAGGTCGAGCACCACTCCCTGCAAGGGGTCGATTGCATCGCGCAGCGCGTTTAGCTCATGTTTGATCGCATAGAGCTTTTTTAAATCCTGTTGTGCTAGGCCGCCGCTCAACAAGCGCGCTTCCAAGCCGCGGAAACGATCAAATAAAGCCGTGATCACAGGCTGATAGTGATCGACAATCTCATCTAGCATGAAATAAAGCGCGGTAGAACGTTCCGGTTTGAAGCCATTATGCTGACGGGCCAAACGATCGCACGAGCGCGCGAAATCAAGGCTGGGGCCATGGCGGATAACCACGATAAAATTTGAACCGATGAAGAGATGCAACTCGCCCAGCACAGTTTGGCCATCCGCGAGCGCAACTACCTTGCTGCTGATGAAAAGATGATCACCGTATTCGTCGAGCTTAGGCCGCTGGTGCGTGGTCAGCGCGTCTTCCAAGGAAAGCTCATGCAGTCCCAACTCCTCCCCCAACATCCCCAGCAACTTGCCGTCGGGCGCTTGAATATCCAGCCAGATGAAGTTATCCGGGTCATCGATGAAATCGCTGATCTGAGCTAAAGGAATTTCGCGCGGCGTTTGTCCGGCGCGGTAAACCAGACTAAGGGAGCTGGGCTGCATGTTGTCTTTCCGATATAAGCTACTCACCACGGGGAAAGCAAAGGATTATTGTGCTTGAATTCCTGCACTCGATCACTCGATGGTTGCAATGGTCCAGACAAACAACGGATTGATTTTGCGAGTTGGGCGCCAAGCCGCCCATCCCTGCGAAACCCTTTTCCCGTGAACCCCGTGCCTCCCCGTGGTTAAAAACAGTTTTAAGAATCAATACCGTTTGGTAGGGCGCACGTTTGGATTCAATCTATCGATATCCGCTTGAACTTGCTCGCGGCTTCGCTCGTGCACAAGCTCGCGGCCCATCACGCTCCCTGCGTAAGACAAGCCCAAGCGCGTCAGGGTCAGCTCGCACCGGACGCTGTGGATACCTTCACCCAGCACCACCTCTATCCGGTCGGCGCGCTTGCTCAGCACGACGACGTCTAGCGTTTGGCCAGTTTCGGTAATGCGAACCTTGATTTTCTCGTCATTCATCAGCGCCTCGATTCAGTTATTCCCGTCGTGGGTTCCAAGTCTACGCTCAGAACCAAAATGACGTGTCTTTCAGTAGAAACTCGTCGTAAGGCATGTAGTGCGACCCATCGCAGGAAAAGGTCAGGCTGACCATGCCGTTAAAAATATTGATTGAGGCCGTACGCAGATAAAAGGTGGGGTCGGTCAGGCGCAATGCTTGCAACGTTTGCAAAATGCGCTTGATATCGGTCTGCGGGATTGCCGCATTGGCTGGGTAAGCGCGCGGTGGAAACACCAAGCAAATGTCCGGATCGTTCAAGGCCTCGTGATCCAGAATGCGGTAGCGGAAGGGATCATCCACCGTCCAGATCGTGGCTTGGCTACTGGAAAAATGGATCTGACATTGAAACACGCCGCGCTGGGTCAATAGCTCCTCCAGAATCGAGAGCGCCTGCTGCATATTGCCGTCCATCGGGCTGTCGACGCGGCATTGTTGAAACACATTGCTGCGGATCGATGGATCGCCTTTTACCTGGCGCCAATTACCCGGCTCTTCATAAAGCTCCGAGGTGACCGGCAGATTGCGCAAATCAAAATCGGCGCCGAGATAGCCCAGGGGATAGGAATCCGCGCGCACGATTTGCAGCGCGGTGAGCGAAGGCCGGTGTTCCATCAGGCTGATGTAGGCGTCGGAAAGGAGAAATCCCCAGGCCGGAACTGCTTCCATCATGTAAGGGCGCTGCGAGCGGTCACGCCCGAAGTGTTCAGGCGCCAACCCCGCTTTACCTACGTTATCGCAGATTTGGATGCCGTCGGTGTTCACGCAGTACAGGAAGGAGCAATGCGGAATGCTGGCAAAACCCTCTGTCAGAATCGCATTCAGTTGGTCGCGGTCACCCCATGCTGGCCTGCAGCGCTCGGCCAATTGCGCCAAGGGTTCGTGCAGCTTGCGCGCCAGCTCTTCCCGTTGCAAATAAATACTTTCCTTCCATGAACCTTTCATGACACTACCTATATTTTTCGTGAATAGCCCATTGTCGCATCGACGCACGTACGAATGCTACTGACTGGGCGTTAACCCGCTTATTTGAAAAAGGATCAGTCCGATAGATCGCAGTGGGCGCTGGGTTTATTTTTTGGCCGCAGCAACACTCGAAAATGCCGCTCAGAATAAAGGAAGTCTGTTGCACAAATGCGACGGCGGGCGTGATGCTCCACGTCCGCCGTCGCGCTGGCTTCTAGCCGGCAAAAGTGCTGATGCCTAGCGATGATTACCGCGATGGTCTTGTCCACGGTCTTGACGATGATCTTGTCCATGGTCTCGTCCACGGCCTTGTCCGTGGCCTTGACGATGGTCTTGCCCATAGCCTTGACGATGATCATAGTGGCGATATTGGCGATATTGTTGATGGCCGTGATGGCGATAATGATTGCGCTCTGCATGTTGATAAACCACGAAGCGTATCTGTGGCGATTGGCTTTGGTGACCTTCTCGATGACGATTCTCCCAGTCTTGCGCCTGCGCCGGGAACATGACAGCAACACTGCTCAATGCAGCCAAGGCGATTAAAGTTTTCTTTAACATTTTTCACTACTCCTATGTGGATTTGTTTACGCTCACCCGCCAATCACATTTAAAGACGATGATCAGCTTGAGCCAAATAACGACTCGGCATGGGTGCTGTTGACTAAATGGGGTGTAACAAAGCGTAACAGTCTGTGACGAAATGTATCGTAATGCCGTTACTGGTCACTGGGCTCTAATGCAGCGCACGAAATGGCCTAGCGTGGGCCTGTTCAGCCCTGATAACGGCTCACTGCATTTTCAGTGGGTCAATTGCCTAACCAGGATTCCTCTTACGATATGAGCGCCACAATCCACTCACCACCAGCGCACCCACGCCGCCGCCAATGCCCAGCAGCATGATGCTGTTCAAGTGATCGTGAATGAGCGGGATATTGCCGAAGAAGTAACCGCCTGACACTAACGTCACCACCCATACAGCAGCGCCAGCGGCAACAAACAGCAGATATTTCGCGAACGTCATCTCTGCTACGCCGGCAACCAACGGCGCAAAGGTGCGCACCACGGGGATAAACAGCGAGAGCAAAAAAGTCATGCCGCCGTAGTTTTCATAGAATGCATGCGTTTTGCGCAGCGACTCCTGATCCAGCCATTTATCATTGCGGCTGAATATTTGTTGGCCGATGACGCGGCCGATGCGGTAGTTAACCACGCTGCCGGTTAGCGCAGCGCTAAACAGAATCGCCATCAAAAGCCAAATATTCATCTGACCCGTGGCGCAAAATGCGCCGCTGATAAAGATCAGCGGGTTGCCCGGCAGAAAAAACAGCGGCACCAGCGCCGTCTCGCAAAACACGATCGCGAATAGCAGCAGATAAATCATCGTGCCGTAATTTGCGATCACCCTATCGAGGTAGTGGTCGAAATGCAAAAGGATCTGGAGGAGTTCCATTATCGGCGCGTGTCAGGTGGGTGAGTGGATTTCAGCCAAGACAATACACCGATGCCTGCCGCGCGTCCGCTGGCGAAACAGGCGGTGAGTAGGTAGCCGCCAGTGGGGGCTTCCCAGTCCAGCATCTCACCCGCACAAAACACGCTGGGCAAGGCACGCAGCATCAATTGTGCGTCGAGCGCCTCGAAGCCCACGCCCCCCGCCGTGCTGATGGCTTCATCCAGCGGGCGGGGGGCGACCAGACGCACTGGCAGCGCCTTGATCGCTGCACCGAGGCGGGCAGGTTGAACGTAGTCTTGCGCCGGAAGCAATTCGCGCAGCAACCCGGCTTTGACGCCCTTAATGCCGAGCCGGCTTTGCAGGTGGCTGGATTGCGAACGTGAGCCCCTTGGCCGCGCCACTTCGTCAATGACGAATGGTAATACTTTGCCGGGAAGTAAATCCAGATGAATGAGTGCGCTGCCGCTTGCGGCAATTTCATCGCGTAGCGCAGCGGAAAAAGCGTAGATCAAACTTCCCTCCACCCCGCTCGCCGTGACGATGAATTCACCCTGCTTGCGATGGCGCACACCCGCGCGATCCGTGAAGCTGAGTACCACTGACTTTAGGGGATGGCCGGCAAATCGCGTAGCGAAATGCGCACTCCACCCGACATCGAAACCGCAATTGGCAGGCCGCAACGCAGCGACCGCGATGCCACGCTGCGCCAGTAGGGGCACCCATGCACCATCGGAACCGAGGCGCGCCCAGCTGCCGCCACCGAGTGCCAGCACCACTGCATCGGCCGTAATGCAACGTTCACCCGTTGGCGTGCTAAAGCGCAGCGCATCTTGCTCATCCCATCCTTGCCAGCGATGGCGCACATGGAAATGCACACCGCCTGCGCGCAATCGATGCAGCCAAGCGCGCAACAGCGGCGCCGCTTTCATGTCGGTAGGGAACACACGGCCCGAACTCCCCACAAACGTATCGATACCGAGCGTATGTATCCATTGCCGCAAAGCATCGGGACCAAACGTCTCCAGCAACGGTTGAATCTGCGCACCGCGTGCGCCATAGCGTGAGAGGAATCGTTCCGCGGGTTCGGCGTGCGTGATGTTCATGCCGCCCTTGCCCGCCATCAAAAACTTGCGGCCAACCGAAGGCATGGCGTCGTAAACATCAACTGCCACGCCCCCCTGCATTAACACCTCGGCCGCCATCAACCCAGCCGGGCCGCCGCCCACGACGGCGACCAAGCGTACCGGAGGTGTATTTGAGGCATTCATGGGGGCTTAGGGGCGAGGAGGCGCAAGGTTGTTCGTACAGCCATTCATACCAATATCCAAACCTGAGTACACCGTTACTACAAATCCAGATCCCTGATGGGGTGGTTTAATCCGTAAAATTTATTTCGAGGGGATTCCTGATGTTGGTTTCCCGCGCGTCCACACGTAGAAATACCGCGGCTCCTCATCAATGAATCGCTCGACGATGGATGAATAGGAGCGACTTTCGCCAGGAACCATATCCACTCGGTCGGCGATCTCGCCCATGCCGATCTGAGCGCCACGATGATCAAACACGAACACGCGCGCGTCCGCGCGCACCATACCGTCACTCGTATTCTCCATAATTAGCCGGTATTCATAGACGGATTTTCCATTTCGCTGGAGCAAGGTGAACACGATATTTTTCACGTATCCAGCATCCAGCTTGATGACTTTATCCGGCACCAGCGCCTGCAAATGGGGAAATTGCCCCTTGATCAGATTGCTTAGCTCCTTCCGCGCCTGTTGCAACTCCGGCATGGTTTTTTTCAAATCCTGTTTTGCTTGAAACAACTCCGCTTGCGCGGTTTGAAGATCGCTCGTGAGGGCATCGATGCGGATTCCCGAGATAACGCCGACCACGAGCAGCAGCAAGAGCGAAAAAGCCAGCGCCACAGCCAGCATCAGGCGCTGGCTTTTCTTACTGCGGATACCTTGACTGCTAGGCTCGGCGTGCCGACGCGAAGCACGCGATGCACTATTACGGTGGGTACGCGGCAGCTCGATGACCTCCGCAGCCTCGGCGGCGGCGACCTCAGTGGCAGACTCGTTTGTGGGTTCGTTCATTAGTGCTCCTGCGGTATGCACAACAGCCCCCCGCATGTTCGCCAAAAGCGGGCGGGGCATCGCCCTAGTTGAATGCTTATTATGGAGGATTCGTGGCGCTGTTTGCTAAATATGATATAGGGATGAAATTCAGGGTCAAGCTGAGGGGCGACGCTTCAAACCCACCCCACCCATCAAAGCACAGCGCGCGCTAAGACAGATTACGACTACGTACGCTTGACGGCGCGCTCAGTCGAACCCCAAACTTTCTGTTTGATGAGCGTTTTACTCGAACTCCATCGCGCGGAAGACCATCCCGGCATTCACGCGCGCCAATTCATCGTAAGTGTCCAGGTGGGCATAAGGCGACTGATCCACTTTATAAGCGTCTTGCAAAGACCCGCCTTTCTTAATCACCTCGGCAATCTTCGCGCGCAGGTAAACCAGATAATCTTTTGTGTACTTGGTGACCTCTGCGATATGGGTCGGGCGCCCATGACCGGGGATGATGGTTTGCGCGCCCAAGGCTTCAAACTTATCCCAGGTTTTAATCCATGCGGCCGTATTGGTGTTGTCAAACAGCGGGAGCAGACGTTCATGAAAAGCCGTATCCCCCGAGATCACCAATTTTTTCTCGGGTATCCAGACCATGATGTCACCCGGACTATGCGCTGGGCCAAGGTAGAGCACTTCTATTTTCCACGACCCCATTTTCAATTCGAGTTTGTCCTCAAATATTTTGTCGGGTGTGGCCAGCTCGGTTTTAAAGGCTTTGTCGCGCAAACGGCTGCGCGTGCTTGCAAGAATATTGTGGCCATCTTGTTGGATCTCATGCGCGGCGTCTTTGTGCGCGATGATGGTGGCGCCTTGCGCCTTCCAGTAGCTGGCGCCCAGCATGGCATGCGACTGTGCGTTTTCCAATACGACATACTTGACCGGTAGCTTGGTCAGTTTTTTGATTTCTTCATGCAGTGATTGCGCGAGCAGATAATTCGCGCCCGCGTTCATGACCAGCACGCCCTCCTCGGTAATCACAAAAGAAAGGTTATTGTTATGCCCGGAGTTTTCGTAGGTCTGGGGAGCGGTTGCACCAATCGCCGACCACACGCCGGGAATCACTTCCTGTGGTTTGCTGTAGAGAAAAGAATCCAGAGCCTTATCACTGTATTTAACCGGCAAGCCCGCGCGCTTCCATTTAAAAAAACCATCCGCGTAGTTTTTGACGTTGGTATAGCCGAGCTGCATCAGCGTATCTGCCGCCAATGGGCTGCGCCGATTAAAGCTGCTATACACCACGATCGGCGTTTTCTTGTTGGGGGCAAACGTGTCAATTTGAAATTCCAACAAACCGCGCGTGATATTAAAAAAGGTCGTTGCGCTGATATAACCGCCTTGCAACGTCAACTCCTCGGGGTTGCGAACATCAATCACCACAGTTTCAGGCTTTGCTTTGAGCAAGGCTTTTAATTCATCGGTGTTGATAGGGGTGATGCGCTTATTCACTTTACTCAGCGCTGCCTTTGCGGCTGCACTCAGCACGGGGGCGTCGATGGCCGGTTCGGCCGCTATCACCGCCGGCGCATTATCGGTCTTAGCTGGCTTATCACTTTGGGCTAGCACTGCACCGCTCAGCAGTAAATTCAGTAGAAACATGGCGAATGGGGGATGAAGTTTTTTCATGGTGTGCACCTGTCTGGCTTGAAATAAGGAAAGGTGGCGTTAGCGCCCGCCAGCGCCCTTGGGCAGATTCTTCATCATTTCCGCCGGGTTCATCGTGCCCATGCCTGGCATCATCACATCGCCCGGCTTTTGTCCCGGCTTGCACGGCCCAAGCCACTTGGCTTCGATGGTTTGGTTTGATGCTTTCATCCCATGCAGGGGCGGGCTATAGGTGCTGTGTATTTCGCCGCGATAAGCGCTGGAAAAATCCCCCGTAAACACCGCCTGGGTAGTTGCGGTGGTTTCCCCTAATTTACACACCGATTCGGAGGTGACGCGATTGCCGGCTTTGCTGAAGGTATTTTTAGAACAGTTGGCCTTGCTCTGCTTCTCGCCCTGCTGTTGCATCAGGTCATCCGATTTCTCATCGACGCATTGCGTCATGCGCATGGGCGCGGGGCCGGCATCCATTTTCATGCTCAGCTCCCATAAACCGGATTTGCGCTTAGGCATATCTTGGGGGGTATCCGCCCAAGCGGATGAAATGAATAGGCTGATCAGCACGGCATAAAGGTAGTTTTGCATGGCGTTCCCTTTGAAAAAAGAATTTAATTCGCTATCAAACTCATTCCGTCAGAAGCGTTACCGTCGTTTCCGCCGTTATTTTGTCGATATCAAACTGCACTTCACAGTATTCAGTGATCTCGCTCATGGGCGTGGGATCGTCAGCACAGCTACAACCGGGAATAATCCCCGAATAAATAATCCCGGTTTTAGCACGGATAAACGCTGCCTCGTCTGTCACGCTGATAATCATCACGCTGCGGTTAGCACCATCGGTATAGCTACTTTGCGCTAAGCTTTGCTGCAAGGGAAGCAACTCGACATCCATTTGCTCAATCTCATGCTTGAGCATTGCTTCAAACGCGGGTGTTCCCCATGCGTTTAAAGCGGTTGTGAATTGCATCATGGGCTGCTTTCGAAATCAGAACTTAAGGAAGGAAGCTGGCCTTCGTGGTGGATCAGTCTTTATACGCCTAACGTAGGCGTGCGGTAAGTAGCAGCGCAGGGTTGGCTGAATCGGTGAATGAGATTCAGGTTTTGAAATGCAATATCCCGATGGTGCCTCGGGCCATAGGCGCTGGCGAGCAAGGCGTGTCTCAGGTCACAGGGCCATGGCACTCGGTTAAGCATTTTTCCCCTCGCCCCAGCGGGGAGAGGGGTTGG